>CAZSAW010000370.1:0-4200 GCA_964604745.1 uncultured Hyphomicrobiales bacterium | reverse complement strand
TCGGCGCCCCCGAACGTCGCCGCCAGGCGGCGCGGTATTGGATCGTTCATAGCCTGGTCGGTCCGCTCAACATGAGCCTTCATTACGGGCTGCGCCTGCTGCCGACCGACGCCTGTTCGGCGATCGGCGCGGCCCTCGGCGCTTTCGCCCGTTTCCGCCTGCCCAAGAAGAACGCGAATGCACGGACGCTCTGGGTGCGGGTGCGGCCGCAGGACGCCGACAAGGCCGACACCGCCATGCGCCGGCTGTGGCGCAACGTGGGGCGCTCGATGGCGGAGTTCTCGGTGCTCGACCGGCTATGGGACGAAGGACGCATCACCGTGGTCGGCAGAGAAAATATCGACGCCGCCGCGGCGACCGGAAAGCCGATGATCGGCCTCGCGCTCCATCTCGGCAATTGGGAGACGGTGGCGGTGGCGATGCTGCGGATGGGATTCAAGGGCGCATCGATCTACATGCCGCCCGACAACCGCTTCGACCATGTCATTGCCAACCTTGCCCGCCGCCGCATCCAGGGCACCACGCTGAAGGCGCGTCCCAACGCTGCGGCCGAAGCCGTGGTGCTGATGCGGAAGAAGAAGGAGAACCT
Source organism: uncultured Hyphomicrobiales bacterium (assembly GCA_964604745.1). Taxonomy (GTDB): domain Bacteria; phylum Pseudomonadota; class Alphaproteobacteria; order Rhizobiales; family Xanthobacteraceae; genus Pseudorhodoplanes. The sequence continues at coordinate 3,611 of CAZSAW010000370.1, read as the reverse complement.
GCTGCTCTATGCCGACGAGCTGGCGCGCGGCCGGGTGTGGGGGCCGCATTTCGGACGGACACTGCGCCGCGAAGGCAATATCGGCAACGCGGTGCGCCTCGCCAGGCTCGCCAACGCCGTCATCGTGCCGATGTACAGCGTGCGGCTCGACCACGGCGCGAATTTCCGGGTGACGATCCTGCCGGCGCTCAAGCTGATCGACACGGGCGACCCGGAAGCCGACCTGCTGGCGAACATCGCGATGATCGACGCGCTGATCGAGCCGATCGTGCGCGAGCACCTCGACCAGTGGTTCTTCGCGCTGGATTTCGAATTCGATTGATCCTCATCGTACCGATGAGTGAGGCCCGGATTGTGATCCATCGCACAATGCGGCCAGCCCATGCCGTCACGATCTGCAATCCTTTAAAGGCACTTGAGTTGCTGCTGGGACTACTTGCGGACAAGCAGATAGACATCCTGATTGCCCATTGCGCGGCCAGGCAGGTATTCCTTCACGATCCACCATTTCCCGACGTTGCGTCGATACCAGGATGGCGGGGCGAACGCCATGCCCCAGTGCGACAAGTCGACTCCGCCTCGACTATCTTCGGATCGAGGATAGGGCCGGAACGTATAGGCGCCCTTTTCCAGCCTCTGTAACGTCAATTCGACCCGTTGCGGCGGCATCTTTCCCTTCGCACTGTAGTGGTTGACTGAACACTCGCCATGCGTCGTGAAGATTAAAAAGCCGCCTTTCTGTGTGACCCGAGCAATCTCTTCAAACCAGGCAAGCGCCCGCTCCTTGCTAAAATGCGACCACACCGAAATCGCCAGCACCGCGCAGAATGTTCTTTCATCATACGTCAGCGGCGGCACCTCCGCATTGACGAAAAACATCACATCCGGAATGGCTTGCGCCGCCCAGGCGATCGAGTCGGCCCGCGGATCGCACCCGAACCATTTGCGGTCCGGGTAGAACAAGGCGAGATTGCGGACTACGCGTCCGGTCGAACAGCCGAAGTCCAGGGCTGCCGCGCCCGGGGGAAATTCAAGTTTGTGCTCGACCACCATTTCGGCGAACAGGTCCGGGAAATAGAGATCGCCGGCCCTCTGATCGGCAATCTGATGAAGGCCGGCCGGCACGTTGAGCACTTTCAAGCCAGCCGGCGCCAGCAACTCCGGCGCCTCTCTTGCGACACGGTTGATGATCGCCCGCCTGAGCGCCCCTCCTTCCAGCTTGTCGAGTCCCTCCTGATTGATCGCCGCCCGCGCCCTGTCGGCATCGAGGCGCGAGAAAAACAAGTCCGTCACGTCCGTGCGCCGCGGCGGCACGGGCTCCACTTTTCGACGCACTGGCACGTTGGGATCACCGATAGACGACAAGCCCGAACACCGTATCGCTGGTTGTCTTAACCTACGCTATTCAACGTAGCTCAAAATGTCGCTCTACCGCGCGCAATTCAATTCTACTATTACGCATGGAGGGGGCCGCTTGACGCGCTGATCGGGTCGATCGTGCCGGATTATCCCCCCGTGGTTCTTCTCGCCGAACTTCGAACTCGATAGCTATTTACGAAAACAGCCGCTGTCGGTGAGGGGGACTGCGCGAGACTGACCACGTCAGTACAACACGTTTGGCACAGGTGAAGGCTATAGACCCAAAGGTAGCAGCCTCGTCCGCCATGCGATCCTCTGGCTGTCTGCGCCGCGATTATGCTATTTTTCCATGCGAGCTAACGCGGCGACGAATATCGCCGCGTTAGCGGTTTTTCAGCACGTTCGGGACAATACGGAATGGCGGAACATCCATACCAAAAGCTACCTGAAGCCGCTTTCTGGCGTACCGCCGTTGCGAACCAGAGGCATGATACCATTTCGGGCCTGTGGGAGCCGAAGTGGTCGATCGAGCCGACCGAAAGAATAGCGACGTTCGGGTCGTGTTTTGCACAACATATCAGTCGTGCACTCGTTGCGAGAAACTTCAATTGGTTTGACGCAGAGCCCCCAACCGGTTCGGCGCCACCGGCGCCTGACCGCAATTATGGCGTATTTTCGGCTCGAACCGGAAATATCTACACTGCCGCAGCCCTGCGTCAGTGGGTCGAGTGGGCGGCTGGAATCGGCAAACCACCGGACGAAATCTGGCAACAGGACGATCGATTCTTTGATCCATTCCGTCCGACCATCGAACCCAACGGCTTTTCTTCGCCGGAGGAGTTGCTCGCGAGCCGCGCAGTGACGTTGCGGGCGATACGCGATGCCGTTGTTCATTCGCAGCATTTCTTTTTCACGCTTGGACTGACTGAAGCGTGGGTCAATGCCGAGGCGGGTTATACCTACGCGGTCTGCCCGGGAACGATTGGCGCAGGCAAGTTCGATCCGGCCAAACATGTATTCAAGAATTTCAATTATCCGGAAATTTTGCATGACATGGAAGAGACGCTGGCGATCATGCGATCGCTTAATCCGCGCCTCAATGTATTGCTGACGGTATCTCCTGTCCCTCTCACGGCGACCGCGTCAGGCAAGCATGTTCTTGTCGCCACGACGTATTCGAAATCGGTACTTCGTGCAGTTTCGGGACGTCTTGCAGACGGCACGGACTGGATCGATTATTTCCCGTCATATGAAATCATCACTGGCGCGCCATTTCGCGCTCAATTTTATGAAACAAATCTTCGCTCGGTGTCCGAGAAAGGCGTGGCCTTCGTAATGAACGCTTTTTTCAAAGCACAGGGCAGACGTTCGATTGCTCGTGACGTCCTACCCGCGCGCGATAAAGCCGCGATCATTGTTAAGCCTTTAGACCAGCGAACGAGGGGGCGCGAACGGCGTGATCTTCAATGCGATGAGGAGTTGCTCGAAGCCTTCGCACCCCGACTTGCTGCCGACCAGCACATCGGCGAGCGGCCGGATTCCGACGCTCTCAAGGTGTGCGTCATCGGCGACAGCCATATGACGGCTCTCAAACGAGCCCTGAACGAAGGCCTCTTCGCAAACCCCAAGATGGACATCATATTCTGGGGCATTGGCGGAAGAGAATTTTGCGACATCCAGTTCGAAAACGGTCTTCTGACCCATCCCAAAAAGGCGCTTATGCTCCAGCGAACCGGTGGCCGCTACGAGGATCTTCCAGTTCGCGAGTTTGACGTGTTGCTGTTTGTCGGCGAGGCGCGCGTGGGCCAACAGGTGGCCAGATGGCGGCAAATTGCAGCCAGAAAGAACAAGACGTTTTTCGACTTCCACGAACCAGATGCGCTCTTAAACAGTCCAATAGGCTCTTTAATAAAAGCGGTTGCGCCGGAATACCGTGGAAAAATGTTTTTTGCGCCCGCTCCATTGCGTTCGGACAGAATAATGACCGTCAAGCCTGAGCTGGTGGCCCGAACTATGAAGAGACCCATAACGACGGCGGAGTGGCAGCACGTCAATCAGTCTTTTGGCCTCGCGTTGCGCAAACTGAACGTGACCTACGTACCGCAACCGCCGGACACGATTACGGGCCGCAATACAACAAAGTCCGAGTACAGTACCGGCCGGGACAATATGCATATGAATGGAAAGTACGGAACGCTGATCTGGAACACTGTACAAGAGCAACTTCAGCAATCGGTCGTGCAGAGACCGAA
>CAZSAW010000369.1:0-8363 GCA_964604745.1 uncultured Hyphomicrobiales bacterium | reverse complement strand
GAGCGCCTGCGCATGGAGCACGAGGATCCGACCAAGAAGGATCTCTCCGCGCGGGTAATCGACATCGTGGCGCCGATCGGCAAAGGCCAGCGCGCGCTCATCGTCTCGCCGCCGCGCACCGGCAAGACCGTGCTCCTGCAGAACATCGCGCATTCGATCACGGCCAATCATCCCGAATGCGATCTGATCGTGCTGCTCATCGACGAGCGGCCGGAGGAAGTCACCGACATGCAGCGTTCGGTGAAGGGCGAGGTGGTGTCCTCGACCTTCGACGAACCGGCCTCGCGCCACGTGCAGGTGGCGGAGATGGTGATCGAGAAGGCGAAGCGCCTGGTCGAACATCAGCGCGACGTCGTCATCCTGCTCGATTCGATCACGCGTCTCGGCCGCGCCTACAACACCGTCGTGCCGTCATCCGGCAAGGTGCTCACCGGCGGCGTCGACGCCAACGCCCTGCAGCGGCCGAAGCGTTTCTTCGGCGCCGCGCGCAACATCGAGGAAGGCGGCTCGCTCACCATCATCGCGACCGCGCTGATCGACACCGGCAGCCGCATGGACGAAGTGATTTTCGAAGAATTCAAGGGCACCGGCAACTCGGAAATCATTCTCGACCGCAAGGTCGCCGACAAGCGCACCTTCCCGGCGATCGACATCACGCGCTCCGGCACGCGCAAGGAAGAGCTGCTCACCGATCCGCAGCAGCTCAAGAAGATGTACGTGCTTCGCCGTATCCTCAATCCGATGGGAACGATGGATGCGATCGACTTCCTGCTCGACAAGTTGCGCAACACGAAGAACAACGCCGAGTTCTTCGAGAGCATGAACACGTAGCGCGCGCCATTGGCGGCAACGAATCGAAAGGCCGGGGCAAAACCCCGGCCTTTTCATTTTCGCTGTGGCCAGAAGCGCGTGGCATCAATGCCGGACGGTCCAGTTCCCCTGGACCATGCGCTCGCCGATCTGGCGCTCGAGTTCGTCGTTCAGGATGCCGTTGCGCCAAGCAACGACCCGGTTGACCTCGCGCTGCGCCTGGCGCTGCTGCGATTCGACAATGGCATCGAAAAGCCGGCGAAAGACGCCCGGCCGGCCGGCCGGGGCCGCCGCATCAGTCGCTTTGCCCAAACCTGTAAAAGAGCCAAAACCTGCGAAAGGTCTGTGCTGTGCAAGCGTCGCCATGATCTGCTCCCAAATCCCGGATCGGCTCTGGATTGAGCCATCCTCATGCGTCGGTGCACAATTGACCCTTCCTGCGTGCTATGACAAAGGATCAGTTCTCACACGATGATTGAGTATTTCTCATGCATCGGCCCATGCCCCCGCTCACGGCGCTGCGTGCCTTCGAGGCCGCGGCCCGCCATCTGAGCCTCACCAGGGCCGCGGCCGAGCTGCACGTCACCGCCGGGGCGCTCAGCCATCAGATCCGCGGTCTGGAAGACATGCTCGGCGTGAAGTTGTTCGAGCGCCGCGTGCGCGCCATCGCGCTGACTGCGGCCGGCAAGGAGCTCTATCCCGGCCTGCAGACGGGCTTCATCCATATCCGCGACGCGCTCGCGAGCCTCGATCGCCGCAGCAACGAACGCGTGCTCGTCGTCTCGACGCCGCCGGGATTCACCGCGAAATGGCTGGCGCCGCGGCTCTACCGCTTCGCCAATGCACATCCGGAAATCGACGCGCGCATCTCCTCGTCGCTGAACAACGCCGACTTCACCAACGACGGCGTCGATGTCGCCGTGCGAAACATGCATTCGGATTCGAAGGGAGATCAGTCGCTACGCGCGGAGAAACTTGTCGATCTGTCTTTTGTCGCGGTCTGCAGTCCGCGCCTGATCGAGAGACATGGCCCCTTGAATAAGGCGGAGGCACTCGCGCGTGTGCCGCTCATTCACGACGACACGCTGGTCAACCGCATCCGCGTGCCGACCTGGGCGGACTGGTTCAGGACAGCCGGCGTCGACAATGTCGATCTCAGCCGGGGTTTGCGTTTCAACAGCGCCGATCACGCGCTTGATGCCGCAACCGAAGGCGCGGGCGTGCTGCTCTCGCACGACCTTCTTGCCTATGACGACCTGCGCAGCGGACGTCTGGTGATTCCGGTCAAGCTCTCGCTCTCAAGCGGGCGCGCGTATCATCTGGTGTCGCCGAAAAGCCGTGGGCGCCAGCCGCATGTCGAAGCATTCCGCGCGTGGATCGTGGAGGAACTGGCAACGGTGGATTGGCGCCGATTGCCCGCGGCGAAGGGAATGCTGCGGCGCTGATCCGGCCGACAAAAGAATGGCCGGGACGGACCCGGCCACGACGGAGTGAAAAATAGCGGTGTCTAGATATCGAAGAATACCGTCTCGTTGTCGCCCTGAAGGTTGATGTCGAAGGTATAGACGGTCTTGCCGGCGCGTTCGCCGCGCCGGGCGACAAGCGTCGCACGGCGGACTTCCTGTTCGATCCCGCTTAACACCGGATCGTCGGCATTCGCCGCCGCTTCGTCGGAGAAATACATGCGCGTCGACAGGCCGATATTGATGCCGCGTGCGACGATCCAGAAATTGACATGCGGCGCCATGATGCGGCCGTCACGTCCCGGCACTGCGCCGGGCTTGATCGTCTCGAAGGTGTAGACGCCGGTGCTGAAATCGGTGCCGGTGCGTCCCCAGCCGCGGAAATGCTGATCGAGCGGCTTGTTCTGACGGTCGGCCGGATGATTGTAGCGGCCTTGCGCGTTCGCCTGCCAGATTTCAAGCAGGGCATCGCGCACGAGCGTGCCGGTGCCGTCGATCACGCGGCCTTCGATGGTGATGTGCTCGCCCGACACGTCGGCGCCGGCGAGAACGTTGTCGAAATTGTTCTGGAAGATATCAAAGCCCGCCATGTGCGGGATCAGCCCGATATGCACGTAGGGCCCCGCCGTCTGCGACGGCGTTTCTTTCAGATAGGCGAGCGCTTGCGGCATGATCAGTTTCCTTGCAGGCGATTTTCGAACAGCGTGGAGCGCTGGCCGCGCAGCACGATGTCGAAGCGATAGGTGAGACAATCGGCCGGCACGGCCGCGTTCATGTCGAGCGGAGCGATCAGGCGGTCGATCGCGTCCTCGTCGGGAATCGTGTGCACGATCGGACAAATCTTGATGAGCGGATCGCCCTCGAAATACATCTGCGTGATGAGGCGTTGCGCGAAGCCGGTGCCGAACAGCGAAAAGTGGATGTGCGCCGGACGCCACGAATTGACGTAGTTGCGCCACGGGTACGGGCCGGGCTTCACCGTGCGGAAGAAGTAATAGCCGTTCTCATCCGTCAGTGTGCGGCCGCAGCCGCCGAAATTCGGATCGACCGGTGCGAGATACGTGTCCTTCTTGTGCCGGTAGCGGCCGGCGGCATTGGCCTGCCAGAATTCGACCAGTGTGTTGCGCACAGGCCGGCGGCATTCGTCGAGCACCTGACCGTGCACGATGATGCGTTCGCCGATCGGATCGCCTGTCTTCGCGTAATTGCGGATGAGATCGTTGTCGAGAAGCCCAATCTCGTTGTGGCCGAAGACCGGCCCGGTGACGTCGGAGATCGTCTGATCGAGCGAGAGAAGCGCCTTGCGCGGCGAACGCGCGACGCTCGTCTTGTAGATCGGAGCATAGGCCGGCGGGTGCATCGCGCGGTCACGCTGGAAAAATTCCATCGGATCGCGCGCGGGGAATGACGGCTCGGCCAAGGCCTCGCCAGCCGGAGTGAGATGTGGCTGCTGGATATTCATTGTTTCCTGCCCGTGTTGCGTGCCGCCTGCAGGACGGCATGTTCGGTAAAAAGTTTCGCACGCAACTATTCACGCGATAAGCAGATCGGTTATCATGTGATGCATGAACAAAATCGATCATTTGGGGCTGGACGGCCACGCGCTCCAGCTGTTTCTCGCCGTTCTTGAGGAGGGGTCGGTGACGGCCGCGGCCCGTCGGCTGGGCGTCACACAATCGGCGGTCAGCCATGCCCTGGAGAAGTTGCGCGGCATTGTCGCCGATCCACTCTTCGTGAAGTCGGGGCGCGGCATTGTCGCAACCGCGCATGCACGTTCGCTGGCCCAGCGCGCGCGTCATCTGCTGGACGACATGAAGGCGTTCTCCAACGCCGCAATTTTCGATCCGGCCAGCGCGCAACTCTCCTTTGCGATCGCCGCCAACGACTTTCAGCGCGATCTGCTACTGCCCACGTTGTTTCAGCGCATCGCCGCGAGCGTGGCGCGCATCGATATGCGCATCGTTCCGTCGGGCCGCCCGACGGCGGACATGCTGCGTGACGGGCATTGCGATCTTCTCATCACGCCGCGGCCGCCGTCCGGCATCGATATTTTCCAGAAGCGTCTGCTGCAGGACCGGTATGTGTGTTTCTACGACTCACGAAAGCGCCAGGCGCCGCGCACGACGAAGGATTATCTCGGCGCACGCCATATCGTCGTCGTCTATCCGGACAACGAGCGGCTGGAATTCGACCGGCGGCTCGCGACGAACGACATCGCCCGCGACATCGCGATCTCGGTGCCGAGCTTTTACGGTGTGCCGGCCTTCCTGCGCGGAACCGATATGCTCGCCAGCATGCCGAGTCTGCTCGGGCGCTCGATGCTGAAGGATTTCGCCACCGCGCCGATCCCGCTGAAAGGCGGCCGGGCCGGCGAGCTGACCCATCTGCCGATGTACATGGCCTGGCATCAGCGATTCCAGAACGATCCGGCGCATGTGTGGATGCGACGCCAACTCGAAGCGATCGCCGCCGAGGCGGTTGACGGGCGGGGAGAACGCGCGCGGCGCGCGTGATTCTTCATGCGAATTTTGCGCGCCCAAAATTTGTGCGCGCTTGCTGAAAATTGACGCGTGCAGCGCAGCGAATGGGAAAGGTTTTCGCAACGAAACGCGGCGTAAGTCTCGCGTTGCCGGCCTTTACGATGCGGCGCGACGGCCGCGGAACGACGAATGACCTCTGTGAAACCCGCTTTCTGGGTTTTCCTGCCTGCCTTCCTGACCGGACTGGCCGCGGCGCTGGCGGTCCGTCTCGGCGCGGGCCTTGTGGTCGCGCTCGCGCTCGCGCTGGTCGGTGCATTCCTCGTGGCGCTCTCGACCGAGCGCCGCCTGTCCGGGGTCGTCTCCGCCATCACCCGCATCGCGCGCGGGGACCGCTACACCTCGCTGCCGCAGCTCGTCGGCGACGGCGCCATTCGCCGCTTCGGCACCGCGGCGGAAATGATGCGCGTCGCGCTGATCGATGCCGATGCGACCGCCGTCGATCAGCGCCGCCGCGAGATCGAGGCGAAGCTGCATCACGACGGCCAGGTCTTTTTCACCCGCCGCTTTCGCGCCGCGGTGGATGAAGTCATCTCCGCGTTCACCAGCGCCGCCGAGCGCATCCGCGTCACCGCGAGCAAGCTCACCGACAGCAATCGGCAGATGTCGAAGGAGATTGCCGAAGCGTCGGCCGCGGCCGCGGCTGCCGCGCATTGTGTTGCCGGCGTCGCCGATGCCGCGCGCGAGATGCAGACGATGGTCGCGCAATCGGGCGAACAGGTCTCGGCCGCGCGCCACGCCACTGACCGGACCGTCGCCAATATCGAGCGCGCCGACGAAACCATCCGCGGACTGATCGCCAAGGCCGACCGCATCGAGGCCATCATCAAGCTCATCCAGGGCATCGCGCGGCAGACATCGCTTCTCGCGCTCAACGCCACGATCGAGGCGGCGCGTGCGGGTACGGCGGGCCGCGGCTTCGCCGTCGTCGCCAACGAGGTCAAGCAACTCGCAACCGGCACGGCGAAAGCCACACGCGAGATCGAGACGCAGGTGCACGACATCCAGGCCGCGGTCGGCGAGACGGTGGCGGCGATCAATGCCGTCGGCGAGAGCGTTGTCGCGATGCGCGACGTCAATCACAGCCTCAACGGCATCCTCGAGGGACAATCGACGCAGCTCGAACGCATCGGCACGGAAGCGATGTATGTCGCCGACACTGTGAGCGCGGCCCTCCCCGGCATCCGCAATGTCGTGATGGAAGTGTCGAACGCCGGCGATGCCGTGCTGGATACGGCGGAAGATCTGCTCGGGCGCTCGCAATCGCTCGTCACCTCGATCGGCGGCTATTTCGCCGATCTCGACCACGGTTCGATCAAGGTCGGCATCCTGCATTCGCTGTCCGGCACGCTCACCGCCAGTGAGCGTCCGCTGCAGCAATTGCTGGTGATGCTGATCGAGGAACTGAACGCGCAGGGCGGATTGCTCGGCCGTCCGGTCGAGGCGGTGATCGCCAATCCGCGCTCCGATGCCGCGGCCTACGCGCAGCAGGCGGATGCGCTTCTTGGCGAGAGCAATGTCGCGGCGGTCTTCGGCTGCTGGACGTCGGCCTCGCGCAAGGCGGTGCTGCCGGTGCTCGCGCGCCATCGCGGCCTGCTCTTTTATCCGAGCCAGTACGAAGGCGAGGAACAGTCGCCGCACGTCTTCTATATGGGCGGCACGCCGCGCCAGCAGGCGCTGCCGGCGATCGACTATCTCCGCGCGCTCGGCAAGAAACGCTTCTTCCTGCTCGGCACCGATTACGTTTATCCGCGCACGACCAACGCGATCCTGCGCGCCTATCTGCGCGCGAACGGCACCGCCGCCGAACAGATCGAGGAGGTCTACGCGCCATTCGGCGAGACGCACTGGCGCGACACGATCGAGCGTATCGGCAAGTTTGCAGCCCGCGGCAATGCCGCACTGGTCGCGACGCTGAGCGGGGATTCCAACGTGCATTTCTTCCGCGAGATGACGGAGCAGGGCCTGCGTGCTGCCGACCTCCCCGTCATGTCGCTCTCCATCGGCGAGAGCGAATTGCCTGCGCTCACCGAAACCGGCATCGCCGGGCACTATGTCGCGTGGAATTATCTGCAGGCGCTCGACAACCCCGTGAATCGCGCCTTCGTCGCGGCATGGCGCCAGTTCACCGGCAATGCGAAGGCCGTCACCAACGATCCGATGGAAGCAACCTTCATCGGTTTTCATCTCTGGGTCGATGCGGTGAAGAGCGCCGGCACGACCGACACCGCCACCGTGCGCGCGGCATTGGCCGGCCGCTCGCTCGCCGCACCGTCGGGCTTCAACGTGCGCATCGACGAAACCAATCAGCATCTGCACAAACCGGCGATGATCGGCCGCATCGCCGACGATTTCAGCATCGTGCCGGTCTGGACGAGCGACGGGCTCGAACCGCCCGAGCCGGTCAGCCCCTGGCTCAAGCGCGAGCGCGTCACAGCGTAACGGCCGCAGTCCTCAGCGCGGACCTGAATCCACGAAACGTTTGCGATAATCGCGCACGGCGCGCAGGGCTTCGAGATTGTTTTCAAGCCGCGCGCGTTGTTCGAGATAGGCCAGCAGCGGCTTCACTTGCGCGCGGTCGATGCCGGCATTGGCGAGGCCGCGCTCCACCGACCGCCAGTCGGCGACACGCACTGGTTCGTTGTTGTGTCCATCGCTCATTGAGTGCGCTCGCGTGTCAGGCCGGCTGCGGATGCACTTGTAGCATCGCTGCGTTCAGCGCCGCCGCCTCCGTTATGGGCAGCGAGCAGGTTTCGCCGATACAGACAAAGGCCGCGGGATCCTTTGCCGCCTTGATCTTCTCCTGCGCCGGATGCGACGGCGGCAGCGCGTCGGCCGAGGGCGCACGCAACAGCACGCGGTTGAGGAACGGCAGACGCAGGGCGGCGTCGACCAGATCGTCCGCGCCCTCGCCCGTCACCACGATCTCGGCGGTGTTCAGTCGCAGATCGACGGCGTTCAACACCGCAACGTGGCCGAAGAGCTGGTTCGCCGCCGCGGCGAGCACGCGCTCGATCAGCATGTCGGCATGCACGCGATAGGCATCGTTTCCGGCAAGCACAGCGAGGCGGACGAGATTCTGCGCCGCCAGCGCATTCGCGTTGGGAATGGCGTCGTCGTTCGTCGCCGCCGGCCGCACGACGAGACCTTCGGCATCGTCGGCGGTGAGGAAATAGCCGGCATTGTTGTCGTTGGCGTAGTGCCGGTCGAAGGCCGTTTGCCATTCGATCGCATGATCGAGAAAGGCCCGCTCGCCGGTCGCTTCGTGCAGCGCGAGCGCGGCGCGAACCATTGCGGCAAAATCCGAGGCGAGACCGGGAAAAAGGAGTTTGCCGGCCCGCCAGGAATGGCCGAGCCGGTCGCCCCTGCTCATCGTCCCGGCGATGAAGTCGAAGGCACGGCGAGCCATGTCGATCCAGCCCGGTTCACCCAGTATGACGCCGGCAATGACCAGGGCGGCGATCATCAGCCCGGTCCAGTCGGCCAGAACCTTGTCGTCGAGCCCCGGCCGGACCCGTTTTTCCCGCTCGGCAAGGAGCTTGTCCCGCAAATC
>CAZSAW010000368.1:0-4037 GCA_964604745.1 uncultured Hyphomicrobiales bacterium | reverse complement strand
TGAAGATCGAGGAATATTTCTGCCTGCCCTCGAGCAATTGCCCGACCAGTTCCTCGCGCGCGACGCCGAGCGTTTCGGCGGCGGCATAGAGATACGCGCCGTGACCGCCCTCGTCCTGCACCTTGGCCAGCAGCGCGGCCTTGCGCTTGAGCGACGGCGCACGCGTGATCCAGTTGCCTTCCGGCAGCATGCCGACGATTTCCGAATGCGCGTGCTGCGCGATCTGGCGCACGAGCGTGCGCCGGTATTGCTCCGGCATCCAGTCGTTCGGCTCGATCTTCTCTTCGGCGTCGATGCGCGACTGAAAGCGCGCCACGGGCACAGGATCGTCCGCCGGCGCGGCCGTGTCCTTGCTGTTGAGAGCCTGCGTGTACATCGGCGTTCCCTCATTGAGCCCGGTTCAGCCAAGCTTCGTTCCTTGTTGCGAGAGAATATTACAATAATTCTTACAGTCAATAGTTCCTGTAATATTCGCTTCTGCGAATGACTTGCCGGTTCCCGCTGGAATCACAGGGGAAATCGCTGGCTCAAGCCCGGTTCGGGCGGCGGCACCGGCCCTTTTTCGTTGCTGGCGTGAACCGAGAGAAAAGCCTCGGACGCCGGCACAAGGCGGCGATAGATATCCCCGGCAAGGGCGCGCGCCTCGCGTCCCGGCCAGTCCGCTGGCAGGAGTTCCTGGGGCAACCCCGGGTCGCGCAGCACGATGCGGCGGAAGGCGTGGATCAGCAGCGTGCGCGCGACGAGCGCGTCGGCCTGGGGCAGCGAGCCCTTTTCAGCTGCGCGATGCAGCGTAGAGAAACGCGCCGTGAAAGCGCGGTAGGCGTCCGCAACCGGCTCCAGATTCCAGGCCGCTGTCGCCGCCGCGCGCACGGCATCGTCAGGTGTCACCCGCAGGAGATGGAGACCCTTTCGTGTGGCAATCCTGTCCGCCGGATCGGCGAGACCGATGAGCGCGCTTTGCGAAAGCGCGGCAAATTCCGTTTGCGCCAGGGCGCGACGCACCGCACCCGGATCGACGAGATCCGGGCCGAGGAGCGCCACGCGCACGCGGCCGTCGAATGCGCGGGCTTCGCCGAAATAGATGCGGCGCGTGGCGGCGAGAAATTCGCCCTCCCCGCTTTTTGACAGACGGTAATAGCTCGCACGTCCACGCTTGATACGCGCAAGCCAGCCGTCCGACGACAGGCGCGAGATGGCGGTGCGCACATGGCCTGCGTCGATGCCGAACAATTCCATGATCTCGATCAGCGAGCCGATCCAGAGCGAGCCACCGCGCGGCACGATGGCGTCACCATAGAGCGTCACGATCAGCGACCAGATGCGCGCCGGTTTGTGGGCATGGAAATGCTTGACGAGAGCGGGGACGGGGGGAGCGAAAATCATCGTTTCGTCATTGCCGGGTTCGAGCCGGCAATCCATCATGCGGATGACCTTCTTACGCAGAAGATGGATGCACGGGTCAATAGACGCCCTTGATGCCGTCTGCGACGGCTACGCCCGCGCATGACTCATCATAAACCCAGTCCGCCTTTGCCCTCGATAAAACGCGCGACCTCGGCGACGCCCTTGCCTTCGCGCAGGTTGGTGAAGACGAAAGGCCGCGACCCACGCATGCGTTTGGCGTCGCGATCCATGACGTCGAGCGAGGCGCCGACATAGGGCGCAAGATCGGTCTTGTTGATGACGAGCAGGTCCGATCGTGTGATGCCGGGGCCACCCTTGGACGGAATCTTGTCGCCGGCGGCGACGTCGATGACATAAATCGTCAGGTCGGCAAGCTCGGGTGAAAAGGTCGCGGCGAGATTGTCGCCGCCGGATTCGATCAGCACCAGATCGAGATCGGGAAATTTCGCCCGCATGTCGGCGACGGCGGCAAGATTGATCGAGGCGTCCTCGCGGATCGCGGTGTGCGGACAGCCGCCGGTTTCGACGCCGGCGATGCGTTCCGGCGCGAGCGCGCCCGAGCGCACGAGATATTCGGCGTCCCACTTGGTGTAGATGTCATTCGTGATCGCGGCGATCTGGTATTTGTCGCGCAGTGTCTTGCACAATGCGTCCATCAGCGCGGTCTTGCCGGAGCCGACCGGCCCGCCGACACCGACACGCAAAGGGCCGTGGGGATTTTGTGCCATTCCTGAAGTCCTCTCCGTCGTCCGTCGCGCCGGCCGCGCGACAACTAGCTGCGAAACAATCTCGTATATTGCGTCTCGTGCCGCATGCTGGCGAGATCGGCGCGAAAGGCGGCGCTGCCGAGATCGTCGAGCGAAGCGGCCAGCGCACGTTTGGCCGTCGCAGCGATCACCGGCTCGAGCGCGGCGAGCACGCGCTGCCCATCGGTCTGCCCGAGCGGGACGAGGCGAACACCGGCGGAAATCCAGTTGGCGGTAATCGCGTGCAGAAAGGCGTGCAACGCGCTCTCGATATCGATGGCATGGCCGCTCGCAGCCACACCGACCGCGACCGGATAGGCGATGGGACCATTCCAGCTCGTGGCGAGACGATCGAGCGCCGCGCAGGGCCACGCCGCGCGCGTCGCCTCGACAAAGGCGCGGCCCTGTGCCGTCGTTTCCAGATAGCGCTCTTTCGATGGCGCGCACGCCGCGGCAAGTTCGGCAATCTCGCGCAGGCGCTCGCTCTCGTTCGCGCCCGCAGCGCGATGCGCGTGCGAAAGAAAAATGCCGTCGCAGAAGCCGCTGCCGTTTTCCATCATGACCGTCAGCCAGCCGTGCAACGACGCCGCATCGCCGATGTCGCCGGCCTCGACGGCCCATTCGATCCCGCTGGAATAGGAAAAAGCGCCGACCGGATAGGCGGGCGACAGCCACGCCATCAGGCGATAAAGCGCGGATTGCGATAACTCGTTTGCGCTCACCCGCTCCGGATCCTGCGCCAGCGCGCCTTCGTCAATGATCGTGCTGATGGTGTCCATGCGCATGATCGTGGCCGCAATGCTCGTCATGCGCGTGATCATGATGTGAATGGCCGTGATGAGCATGGTCGTGGCCATGCCCATGCGCGGCCTCACCATGATGATAGGCGCCACGCTCGGGCCGGAACGGCCGCTCGACGGTGCGCGTGCCGGCGCCGAGGCCGCGCACCATTTCGACCAGCACGTGATCCTCCTCGATGAAGATCGCGTCCCCGGTGATTTCCGCCGGCGCGTGGCGATTGCCGATGTGCCAGGCGAGGCGCAGGAGACGTTCCGGGCTCGACGTCGTGATCTCGACGAGGCGCTGCGGCGCCGCCTTCACCTCGATGAGGCGGCCATCCTCCAGTTTGAGCGCATCGCCGTCGTCGAGGATCGCCGCCTTTTCCAGATCGAGCAGGAATTCGAGCCCGCCCTCGCCCGTCAGTGTCGCGCGGCGGCGGTGACGCGCCTCGTGGTCGAGCAGGACGCGGTCGGCGACCTTGTCCCGCTTGACTGCGGCCTTGCGCACGACGGCGATGGCGCGAAGCATCGATTGCTCCTACCGCACTTCCACGTTGGCGGGCGTGATGATCTCGACCTTGCGCTCGGCGATCAGCGGCGCGCCGGCGGCGCGCCATGCCTTCATATGCTCCATGTCGAAATGCTTCGTCAGATCCTCGCGGCTGCGCCATTGTTCGACCACACGGATCGTGTCGGGCTCGAGCAGGCTCTGATGCATCTGATAGAGCATGCAGCCCTCTTCCTTCTCGTTGGTCGCCTTGGCGACGGCCTTGGCGTGCGGAACGAGCTCGGCGAGCTTGCCGGGATGCGTGCGAAGGGTGGCGATGACGTAGATTGTGGACATTTCTTCCCAACTTCCTCGTTGTCATGGCCGGGCTTGTCCCGGCCATCCTGATCAGGGACGTGACCGTGCCCACCTCAGCGGGATGCACGGATCAAGTCCGCGCATGACGAAGGAGAGAGCGGCGGCACAGGTCTAGAACAAAAAATACCTCTGCGCCATCGGCAGGACGTCGGCAGGCGCGCAGGTCAGAAGCTCGCCGTCGGCGCGTACCTCGTAGGTCTCCGCGTCGATGTCGATCTTCGGCGTCGCGCCGTTGTGGATCAT
>CAZSAW010000367.1:0-1552 GCA_964604745.1 uncultured Hyphomicrobiales bacterium | reverse complement strand
CGCAAGGCGCAATGGAAAGCACCGGAGCAACCCAAGCGCGGATTTCTGCGCCTCTATACCGAGACCGTGACGCAGGCCGAGCACGGCTGCGATTTCGACTTCCTCGCCGGAAAATAGCCGGAGCGACCACTCGCTCCGCCCTCATCCTGAGAATCGCGCTTTAGAGCGCATCGAATACGCGCGTAAATGCGCTTATGGGCCGCTCCTCAGGACGAGGCGCGAATGTGTGGCCGCTCGGTAGAATATGACATTTGTGACAGCGGCCTGATTGGTCGCGCATTTTCGCGTGACCGGCTCGCAATTTGTGACAGAATCACTACAACGAAGTGTCAGTTCAGTTGCACGTGGAGTGTGCGATGAGTTTGCAGTGGCAAGTGCGGCCACGTTTTCTGGTGCGGTCCAATCCCGTGGCGTGGTGGTGGAGTCTGCTGACACTGGTCAGCGGGATGAACATTGCTGCTTGGTTCTGGCTATACGGGTCCGTTCCGGAATTCCCGACCGGCGGCATCGGCGGCCCTCACAGCACCGGGCTAATGCTCGCGCTCTGCGCGGCCTACGTCTTCGGCTGCGCCTTCAGATCGCTCCTGCCGCGCGCCGACATTCAACGCATCTGCCTGTTCGACACTTGGCTGTCGAGCGTCATGCTCGGACGCACGGTCGCGACCGTGG
This sequence comes from uncultured Hyphomicrobiales bacterium, assembly GCA_964604745.1. Classification (GTDB taxonomy): domain Bacteria; phylum Pseudomonadota; class Alphaproteobacteria; order Rhizobiales; family Xanthobacteraceae; genus Pseudorhodoplanes. Next base: position 883 of record CAZSAW010000367.1, on the reverse strand, counting down.
CCGAAGTTGCATTTGTGGCGCAGTGGGCGATCGTCCTGCACAAGCTCGGCACCATGACGGGCGCATGCACGACGATCGCCGCCGCATGGGTGATCGTGCCGATGATCGTCGTTGCCGAATGCTTCTCATGGCATGCGGTGCTGACCCGAAACTATCTGTGGCATGCTGTCGAGAATTCGACCTGGGCCGTCGCCTTCTTCATCATTGGTATCGGTCTTTGCCGCTTGCTGCCCGAGTTCGATGGCGTGTTTCGCGTCGTCCTCATTCTCGCGATCATCGGGATCTCGGGCTACCTGGCGTTTCTGGCGACCGTGGATGTACCGATGTATCTCGCGCGGTGGCGGGCCGGTGCGGCGAACGGCCGCCGGCTGCTCAGCCCTCTGGAAGGCATTCGCGATGCAACCGTCCGCTGGGTCGTGACCCACGACATGGCCGAGTGGAAGGACGAGATTGCCTGGATGTCGCTCTATTTCAGTGGCGCGGTGTGGGCGAGCCTGGCGCTGTGCGTGTTCTACGCATTCGGGACTCACCTGCCGTTCTGAAGGCGTTAACGTCCAAGCTCGCGGCGCACGATCTTCGCGCCCTCGACCATCGCCTGCATCTTGCCGAAGGCGACTTCGCGCGGCAGGTACTTCAACCCGCAGTCCGGCGCCACCACGATTTTGTCGGGCGAGACGTAAGGCAGCGCACGGCGGATGCGCGCCGCCACCGTCTCAGGCGTCTCGATCTTCATGTTGGACAGGTCGAGCACACCGAGAATGACGGCTTTGCCTGGCAGCATCTTCAGCACCGAGCAGTCGAGACCCGACTGCGCTGTCTCGATCGACACCTGCTGCACCGGCGAGTTGGCGAATTCCGGCAGGAACGAATAGCCCTCCGGCCG
>CAZSAW010000366.1:0-4104 GCA_964604745.1 uncultured Hyphomicrobiales bacterium | reverse complement strand
CGACGAGGCAAATGGCCAGAAAGAACAGCGTCATACCGATGCTGATGGTGTGGCTCACGTCGGCAATCTCGAAAAAAATCCAGCGGAACCCGCTGATAAGGTAGACCACCGGGTTGAACAGCGCGATCTTCTGCCAGAGCGGCGGCAGCACGCTGATCGAATAGAAGGTGCCGCCGAGGAAGGTCAGCGGCGTGATGATCAGCAGCGGTACGATCTGCAATTTCTCGAAGCCGTCGGCCCAGATGCCGATGATAAAGCCGAGCAGGCTGAACGTCACCGAGGTCAGCACCATGAAGGTTATCATCCAGAGCGGATGGGCGATCTGCAGCGGCACGAACAGCCAGGACGTGGCCAGGATGATGAGGCCGAGGACGATGGATTTCGTCGCCGCCGCGCCGACATAACCGAGCAGGATTTCGTAGAACGAGACCGGCGCGGACAGAAGCTCGAAAATCGTGCCGGTAAAGCGCGGAAAGTAGATGCCGAACGAGGCGTTCATCACGCTCTGCGTCAGAAGCGTGAGCATGATCAGGCCGGGCACGATGAAGGCGCCGTAGGTGACGCCCTCGATCTGCGTGATGCGCGAGCCGATCGCCGCACCGAACACGACGAAATAAAGCGAGGTCGAGAGGACGGGCGAGACGATGCTCTGCATGAGCGTGCGCCCCGTGCGCGACATTTCGAAAACATAGATGGCGCGAACCGCGCGATAATTCATTGTTGCCTCACAAGGCCGACGAAGATGTCTTCCAGCGAGCTCTGCGTCGTGTGCAGGTCGTTGAAGCGGATGCCCGCGGCGCCGAGATCATCGAGCAGCGCGGTAATGCCCGTGCGTTCGCTGCGGGTATCGTAGTGGTAAATCAGCTCCGCGCCGTCGGAAGTCAGCGTCAGGTTGTGCGCGGCGAGCGCGGCGGGCACCGCGTCGAGCTTCTTCTGCAGATGCAGAACGAGTTGCTTCTTGCCGAGCTTGCGCATCAATTCCGCCTTCTCCTCGACGAGGATGATCTCGCCTTTATTGATGACGCCGATGCGGTCGGCCATCTCCTCGGCTTCCTCGATGTAATGCGTCGTCAGGATGATGGTGACGCCGGACGCGCGCAGCGTGCGCACGATCTCCCACATGTCCTTGCGCAATTCGACGTCGACGCCGGCGGTCGGCTCGTCGAGGAAGAGGATTTGCGGCTCATGCGACAAGGCCTTCGCGATCAGCACGCGCCGCTTCATGCCGCCGGACAGCGTCATGATCTTGTTGTCCTTCTTGTCCCAGAGCGTGAGGTCCTTCAGCACCTTTTCGACATGGGCCGGCTTGGCCGGCTTGCCGAACAGGCCGCGGCTGAACGATACCGTCGCCCAGACCGTTTCGAAGGCATCGGTCGTCAATTCCTGCGGCACAAGGCCGATCAGCGCGCGCGCCGCGCGGTAGTCGCGCACGATGTCATGGCCATCGACCATGACGTCACCGCGAGAGCGGTTGACGATGCCGCAGATGATATTGATGAGCGTCGTCTTGCCGGCGCCGTTCGGACCGAGCAGCGCAAAGATTTCGCCGCGACGGATGTCGAGATCGACGTTCTTCAGCGCCTGGAAGCCAGAAGCATAGGTCTTCGACAGGCTCGTCACCGAGATGACGGATCGCGTGGGGGAGGGCTGATGCAAGAGGACGTCTCCGCGGACTGCGCGCTACGCGACCAATTGGTGATGGAAGGGCGCGGATGCTAGTCGATCAAAATCGGAAGCGCCAGCCCCGCGCCGCCTTTACTTTCCGGCGCAAGATCGCGACATAGATGCGGAAAAACGCGACCGCTTTCATGGCCGAAGACGACATCCCCTTCGATAAGACATTCGATTTCGTCCCCGGCGAGGCGCGCGAGGTCGCTCCCGGCGTGCGGGCGATCGTCGCCAACAACCCGAGCCCGTTCACATTCAAGGGGACGATGAGCTACATCGTCGGCCGCGGGACGGTGGCGATCATCGATCCTGGGCCGGATGATAAGACGCACATCGCGGCCCTGCTTGATGCCGTGCGCGGCGAAACGGTGACACATATTTTCGTTACGCACACCCACCGCGATCACTCGCCCGGCGTGCCGGCGATCAAGGCGGCGACCGGCGCGCGCGTGTATGCCGAAGGGCCGCATCGGCTCTCCCGCGATTTGCACGTGGGCGAAGCGCCGCCGCTGGAGGCGAGCGCCGATTACGACTTTCGCCCCGATGTCGCGCTGAAGGACGGCGACATCGTCAAGGGCGACGGCTGGACGATCGAAGCGGTGGCGACGCCCGGCCACACGGCCAATCACATGGCCTATGCCTTCAAGGAAGCGAATGTCCTGTTCAGCGGCGATCACATCATGGCGTGGTCGACGCCGATCGTGGCACCGCCCGACGGCGCGATGAGCGATTACATGGCGTCGTTGCAGAAACTCGCCGGCCGCGCCGAGACAACCTACTTCCCCGGCCATGGCGGCCCGATCACGGACGCGCCGCGCTTCGTGCGCTCTTATATCCGGCACCGGCAGGCGCGCGAGGCCTCGATCCTGCATCGCCTGGCCAAGGGCGAGGCCGATATCCCGACAATCGTGCGCGCCATCTATATCGGGCTCGATCCGCGGCTGGTCAAAGCCGCGGGGCTTTCCGTGCTCGCGCATCTTGAGGATCTCGTCGCGCGCGGGGTCGTGGCGACGCAGGGCGCGCCGTCGATCGAGGGCCGCTATCGTTTGTTGCTCGCCTGACCCTTGGTCTGCGGCGTCTTCGCGCCCGGCTTGCGCGCCTGCTTCTCCTGCCGCTCGCGCAACTCGCGCCGCTCTTCCTTCTCCTGCGCGGTCGAGGCGGCATCGTCGAGATCGGCGAGGAAGCTGCGGATGCGCGAGGCATTGGTGCCGAAATCGTGTCGGCCGTAGCGCGAGGCCGAGCGCATGTCGACGCGGCAGCCTTCCTCGCCGGCGCGGATACGGATCACCACGTCGTCGCGGAAGCCCATGATCGGCGTGCGCGCGACTGCCTCGATGCGTCCGTCGCGCACTTTCGCCTGCGGCTCGCGGGCATCGACGATGCGCCACTTTCGCTTGGTCATCAGCGCGATCGCCGCCTGATAGGCAATTTCCGGCGACGCCGAGAGAAACAGCGGCTCGACCTGCGGATAGGCAAGACGTTGCTGCTCGGCGGCGTAGAGGCCGGCATAGATCACCGGATTGGAATCGCGGCTGCGCAGGCGCGCAATCGATTCAAAGCGCGGCGCGTCGATCGGATCGGTCGTGATGTCGCTGATGGCGGGCAGCCGATAAGCCTTGAAGCCGAGATAGGCCGGATAGGCGATCAGCGCGGCACCGATGAGAAGCGTCGACAGTGCCGAAGCGACGCCGCCGCGTCCGTCTTTCCAGATGCTGATGAAGGAGGCGAGCGCCAGCAGCATCGCCAGCACCGCCAGGGCGAGCGCGCCGCCGAAGGTCATGAGTGCGGGAAAGATTTCCAGCAGCCCCGAGCGGACGATGATGATCGACAACAATGTCGCCACGAGCGCAAACAGCACGAGCCGCCGCGCCCACACGGCGAGACGCGACATCGGTTCTTCGGCAATACGGCGTCGGGCCATGGGATCTGTCGTTTCCTTGCGGCAATGCCGGGTCGGGCGCCATTGCGTGTAGCGCCCCGCTGATTGCTGGCAATCCGCTTGAGGTATCTACTCCGCCGCCGTTGCCGTCGGGAAGGTGTAGCTTTTGAAGATGTCGCGCAACGCCGTTTTCTGGATTTTTCCTGTCGCCGTATGGGGGATTTCCTCGACGAAAGCGACATCGTCGGGCATCCACCAATTGGCGACTTTGCCCTGCATGTAGGACAAAATTTCGTCCTTGGTGGCCTGCTCACCCTTCTTGAGCACGACGATGAGGAGGGGCCGTTCGTCCCATTTCGGGTGACGAATGCCGATGACAGCGGCTTCCGCGACCTTCGGGTGGCCGATGGCGAGATTTTCCAGGTCGATCGAGGAAATCCATTCGCCGCCGGACTTGATCACGTCCTTGGAGCGGTCGGTGATCTGCATGTAGCCGTATCGGTCCATGGTGGCGACATCGCCGGTGTCGAAATACCCGTCGTCGTCGAGGATGCTGT
>CAZSAW010000365.1:0-8979 GCA_964604745.1 uncultured Hyphomicrobiales bacterium | reverse complement strand
CGATTGCGTCGCCAGCCTTCCCGTCGTTGTGCGCCGTTCGTTACTTCTTCTTCTGCGAGCCGATCTGCTCGTCCCAGCGGGCGAATGCCTTCACCAGATTATCCGGCGTGAGCGGCAGCTCCTGCGGATTGCCGGTGATCGCGGCCGCATATTCATCGCGGCCATATTCCTTGATCACCTTCTGGCTCGATTCCGGCGCCATCGACAGCGGCACATCCTTCACGGCGGGGCCGGGATAGAAATAGCCGTCGTCGTAGGTCGTCGCCTGAGCTTCCTTCGACAGCATGTAGTTCAGAAGGTCGATCATGACGGCGAGCTTGTCGTTCGACACGCCCTTCGGAATGCAGAGATAGTGTGCGTCGAGAATCCAGTGGAAGCCCTTGAGGAAGAACACCTTGGCTTCCTTCGGCACGACGCCGAGCGCGCGCGGGTTGATATCCCATCCCATCTGCGAGGGGATCATGTCGCGCGAGCCTTCGCCCAGTTCCTTCATCGTCGGACCGGTGCCGGCCGGATAATACTCGACGTAATTGCCGAGCTCCTTGAGATAGGCCCAAGTCTTGTCCCAGCCGTTGATCGGATCTTGCGGATTCTTGTCGCCGAGCACGTAGGGCAGACCCATCATGAAAATGCGGCCCGGACCTGAATTGGCCGGACGGGCATAGAGGAAGCGGTTTGGATTGGCCTTCGCCCAGGCGAGCACCTCCTCGGCGGTGGAAGGCACCGTCTTCACGCGATCGGGCATGTATTCCATGACCGGGCCGGCGGGACAGAACACGATGCAGACGCCTTGGTTTGACGCCATGGCCTGCATTTTCTTCGCGCCGTCCAGATAGATATCGTCGAGCTTCGGCAGCTTGCTCGCATATTCGGACGCGATCGGAATCCAGAGCTTCTGGTCGAGACCGGCCGACAAGGCATCGATGCCGGTGAGAACACCGTCGATGTCGACGCGGTTCGCATCCTGCTGCGCCTTGATCTTGCCCGGCAGTTCCGGCGCCGGCGCCTTGGTGAAGTTGATCTTGGAAACGAGCTTCGGGTTCTTGTCGCGATAGGCTTCGATCGCCTTCTGCGTCAGCGCGAGGTTGCCGGCGACGTCGACGAAATTCAGCGTCACAGGCGACGACGGCAAGGTAAGGGTCTGACCAAAGGCGCGCAGGTTAACGGCCATCGAGCCGGCAAGACCGGCAACGACAGCACGGCGTGTGGGTTTGAATGACATCAGCGTTCCTCCTTAAAGGTTTTGCAGCACGTTACTTCGACTTGGCGTAGGCGCGAGGCCGCCGTTTGACCGGCGGCTCGACACGAGCATTCGTGACCGGCCGCGGAATTGCGGCGCGGGCATCGTTCTGGTCCGTGGCGAAGTATTCATTCTTCTCCGCGGTCAGGATTTCGAGAGTTCGGAAAATTCCGCGCAGATGCACGCGCATCGCCGCGACCGCGCCGTTGCGATCGCGGGCGACGAGGTTTTCGACAATCGCCGTGTGCTCGGCAACCACGGCCGATTGCTTGCGCGGAATCGTCATCGCCAGATAACGCACGCGGTCCATCTGTGCCTTGGCGTTTTCGACGAAATGCCAGGCTGTCGGATGGCCGGCGATCCTCAGAATGAGTGCGTGCAGATCCTCGTCGGCGCGGAAAAAACCCTGCTGATCTTCGGCCCGGTGCAAGACGCGCTGGCGCTCGATCACGGATTTCAGCTGCCGGATCTGCAACTCGTCGATTTGGGCCACCGCCTTCTCCACGGCGGCACATTCGAGCGCCTCGCGCGTGAATTGGCAGTCGAACACTTCGCTCAATTTGATGGGCGCGACGAAAGATCCGTATTGCGGAAAAATCTCGACGAGACTTTCCTCGGAAAGCTTGATCATCGCTTCGCGGATCGGCGTGCGCGATACGCCGAAGCGGCTGGACAGTTCCTGCTCGGACAGCATCGTGCGCGGTGCGAGGCGACCCGTGATGATGTCGCGGCGCAGGACGCTGCGGATCTGCGTGGCGATAGTGTTGCGGCGGAACGAAATGGCGCCGGGGTCGCCCGGCCGGTCGGCGGGCGCGCGCGCATCTTCGTCGCGGGCAAGCCGCCGGGCCATTCTTCCTCCCTGATCTTTTTATAATGCTAGTATACTACCGTTGCAGAGGCAGGCAAGCCTCTGTCCAGCCGGCGGAGCGGGGCAATAGCCTTAGGGGTAGCCGCGCATGATCAGCTTGTCGCCGCGCACTTCCCAGCCTTCGAGGCGATTGAGGAAGCTCATGCCGAGCAGGCTCGTCTTGAGCTGACCCGGCTGGGCGATGAGCGCAGGCACGGAGCGCTCGACGATGCCGCCCACGCCGACCCGGTCAAGAGTGACCGAAGCGGTCCGCGCGCGGCCATTGGCGGTATCGACACTAACGTCGTAGTTGAGCACTTCGAGCGGGAGGCCCGCGGCCTTGGCCGCTTCGTACGTCAGGACCACGGCGCTCGCGCCGGTATCGAGCGCCATCGGCACCTTGGCTCCGTTGATCTGCGTGTGGACGTTGAACTCGCCGGCGCGTCCGCGTGCGATCTCGACCGTTCGCCCGTGCGTGAAGGCGCGCCCCGGCAGCAATTCGGAGAGTACGCGCTCGCCTGCCGTGCGCAACTCGAAGCGATAGGTGTAGCCCGCGACGAGGACGAGTCCGATCACCACCCAGAAGACGATGGCTTGCAGCGCATTCGAAAGGCGCTCGCGAAAGAGGACAAGCACCATGGCGCCGGCAAAAACGAGAATGACGACTTTCGCAGCGAGCTCGGCGAATTCGTTGCTGGTCAGCTTTTTCAGGCCCTCATCGTCCAGATGAGCGACGATAAGCAACAGCGAGACCGCGAGCCCGAGCAGGAAAATCCAGGGAAGCCTCAGCCGCACGAATGTCCCTCAATGCGTTGATGCGGACACCGGATCGCGCCGCTCGCGCGCAAGCCGTTCCGGCAACTGCGCCATGATGCGCGCACGCTCGTCGTCACTGAAACTTGTCCAGGCGGCGATCTCTTCGCCGCTGCGGCCGCAGCCGCGGCACAGGCCGGTGACCGGATCAAGAATGCAGACCTTTGTGCAAGGCGTTTCGATCGTGACCATGAATGGCATCCGGCACGATTCGGGTGCCGAATGAGCAAGATAAGGGGAGCGGCGGCAAAGGCAATGCGGCCGGCATTCAGCCCCGGATATGGAACAGCGGCTGCTTGCGCATGGCCGCGCGATCCTCCGCGGACGGCACGTCGGTATCCGATTGCGGCTGCAACGCCGGTGCGTCGTCTTTCATCGGCGCGAGCGCCGACATCACGCGCTCGGGCGGGATGGTCACGATCACTTCGGTACCGACACGCAGCTTCGATTTCAGCGTGAACGTGCCGCCGTGCAGATCGACAAGGCTTTTTGCGATCGGCAGACCGAGGCCTGCGCCCTGTTCGGCCGATTTGATCGAGTTCGAGCCCTGGCCGAATGACGCCAGCACGATCGGGATTTCCTCCTCGGGAATGCCCGGACCGGAATCCTTGACGCTGACATATTGTCCGCCGGATGCCGTCCAGCCGACCTTGATCCAGATTTCTCCACCCTGCGGCGTGAACTTGATCGAGTTGGACAGGAGATTGAGGCAGATCTGGCGTACGGCGCGCTCGTCGGCCCAGACGCGCGGCAGATCCTGCTCGAAGATTTCGTGAATCGTGATGCCGCGATTTTTGGCGCGCAGATTGAGCAGGTGATGGCAATCCTCGACGACAAGGGCGAGGGGAACCGCCTCCTCGTTGAGTTCGTAGCGTCCGGCCTCGATGCGGGAGAGATCGAGGATTTCGTTGATCAGCCCGAGCAGATGCTGGCCCGAGGTATGGATGTCGTTGGAATAATCCTTGTAGGCGGGGATGGCGTGTGGACCGAAGATTTCGCCCTTCATGACTTCGGAGAAGCCGAGAATCGCATTCAGCGGGGTGCGCAATTCGTGACTCATCTGCGCGAGAAAACGTGACTTGGAAATGTTCGCCGCCTCCGCGCGGTTGCGCGCCTCGTCGGAGTTCGCCTTGGATTGTTCGAGCTCGGCGATGAGCATGTCCTTTTCCGCGCGCGCCTCCAGCGTGGCGAGCGTCGTCGAATAGAGCCGATGCGCCAGCAGGCAGAAATAGCCTTCCGCCGTCACCGCCATGATGGCGAGGATGTAATCGTGCAGGTTACCCTTCATCGCGAAATTGATCGCGACGGCGGCCGTCACCGGCATCGTCGCCGCGAACACCGCGACGGGTAGGCTCGATGCGAGCATGCTCGCCACGGCGACGACGAGCAACATGACGAAGAGCATGAACGTGCCAGTGCCTTCGTCGACGCCGACCGGCTGAATGAGATTGAACATCCACGCAAGGCCGAAGAACAGGTCGAGCGTGATGAAGCGGATGCGCCAGGCGCGGATGTTGATGTTGCTTTGCGGCTCGGCGAGAAACTGCCGGCACTTCGTGATGACGATCGCGTGGATCAGCAGCACGCCGGCGGTCCAGACGCCGGCGGTCGCAGCTCCGGTCCACAAACTCGAGAGGAATCCGATCGTGCCGACCAGAAGCAGGATCACGAGCGAGGCGGAGATGCGGTTTTGCGCAAACAGCCGCAGCAATTCGTAGTCGAAGACCGGGCGCGTGCCGGTGGTCGAGGTCAGCCGGTCGCGCGCATCACGCACGCGCTGGGTGGCGGCGCGGCGCCGCTGCGCGGCGGCCATGTCGGCAGGCACCCCGATGTCCTGGGTCTCGTTGGTGGTTTCTGGCATGTGGAAGGACGGCCCCGAAATCGCGGGATAAAGTGCCGTCAAAATCCTTAAGACGAGGCTTAAGTCGGCACTAAAACCATTGATTAACGATAGGGGACGGGAATGAAGCTTTACGATTTTGGCAAGGCGCCCAATCCGCGCCGGGTCCGGGTCTTCCTGGCGGAGAAGGGGCTCTCGGTGCCGACCGAACAGGTCGATCTCGGCGCCATGCAGCACAAATCGGATGCCTTCAGCGCGATCAATCCCCTGCAGCGCCTGCCGGTCCTCATTCTGGAGGACGGCACGATCATCGCGGAGTCAATCGCCATCTGCCGCTATTTCGAGGCGCTCCATCCGGAGCCGGCCCTGTTCGGCAAGGGCGCAAAGGAGCAGGCACTCGTCGAAATGTGGCAGCGGCGTATCGAGTTCAACCTGCTCGGCACCGTCGCCTCGGTTTTCCGGCATCTGCATCCGGCCATGAAGGAGATGGAGGTGCCACAGGTCGCGGCCTGGGGCGAGGCCAACAAGCCACGGGTCATCGACTTCCTCGGGCTTCTCGACCGCGAACTGGGGGGACGGCGCTTTGCCGCAGGCGATACCCTCAGCGTCGCCGACATTACCGGCATGATTGCAATAGACTTCATGAAGCCGGCCAAGCTTTCCGTACCGGCCGAAATGGCCAACGTGTTGCACTGGCACAAGGAACTGGCAGCACGACCAAGCGCTGCGGCCTGACCCACGTCTTGCAGCGCCGGTTTGCCTGAAGGGCGCCAAAGCCTGACGGGCTTGAACGTGGCCGGGGTTCGGCGCGACCCAACGGAAAGGTTCAATGCCTGCAATCCTGCAGTGGAGGAGGCCATCCATGTTCCTTCGCACGCTCGCGGCGCTCGCCGTGTTTGCGCTCGTTAACGCGGGCTCGGCTTTCGCCGAGAACCGCATCGCGCTCGTCATCGGCAATTCAAGCTATCGGTCGGTCACGGTTCTGCCGAACCCGGCCAATGACGCGAAAGCCGTGACTGACATGTTGTCTTCGGCCGGCTTCGAGATCGTGTCCGCGCCTGACCTGACGCAAAGCGACATGCGCCGCACGGTGCGCGACTTCGCAGCGAAGGTGACGCAGCTGGGACCCGATACCGTCGCGCTCGTCTATTACGCCGGACACGGCCTGCAGGTGGATGGCGAGAACTATCTCGTGCCGGTCGATGCCAATATCGAAAGCGAGGCGGACGTCGCGATCGAAGCGGTGCGGCTTGCCGACATCATGAATGCGCTCGCGGCGACGCCCAGCCACATCAAGATCGCGATCCTCGATGCCTGCCGCAACAATCCCTTCTCCAAGATCAACAAGACGACAGGCCGCGGCCTCGCCATCGTCGATGCGCCGAACGGCTCGATCGTGTCCTATTCGACGTCGCCCGGCGCGGAAGCCTTGGACGGGGATGCCGGCAATTCTCCTTTCACTGCCTCGCTGGTGAATGTCGTGCGCGAGCCGGGCCTGCCGATCGAACAGGCGTTCAAGCGTATCCGTCTCGAGGTTCACAACAAGACGCAAGGCCAGCAGACGCCGTGGGAAAGTTCGTCACTGACCGACAATTTCTCCTTCTTCGGCAAGGACGGCTCGGTCCCGCAAGGCTCGGCAGAGAAATCGACGTCCGCTGTCGCTTCGGCGAAGGATCAACCCGCGGCGTCGCGCGATGCCGGCGCGACGAGCGTTCGCCGCAAGCCGGTGAGCTATTGGCGCGACATGTTCCTGAAGAAGTCCGCCGATGAAGCCTTCGAGATCGTCATTCGCGAGGATGACGTCGATGCCTATGAGCAATTCCTGCTGCTCTATCCGACGCAATCCTTCGCCACGCGCGTGCGTTCGCTGCTCGACCGCCGCCGCGAAATGATGACCTGGTATACGGTGGTGACCGTGAACACCGTCACGGCCTACGAGGCTTTCCTCAAGCGTTATCCCGACAGCGATCTGATGCCGACGGCAAAGCGCATGCTCGAACGCGCCAAGCTGATGAACGCGTCGGCCAATCTGATGCCGAACCTGCCCGGGCTGACGCCGGTATCGGCGCCCGCCATGTCGCTGCCTGCGACGCCCGTCTCGGCGCCGGCCATGTGCCCGTGCCAGCAGAACAACAACAAGAAGCCCGAGCGCAAGACCGAGAAGCCGGAAAAGGAGAAACCAGGCAAGCCGACGCGAACCCGTCAGGCGTCCGGTCCTGTTGACGACGACGACGGCCCGCCGATCGTCGTCAATCCCGGCTTCCCGCGCGGCCCGCGCTGGGGTGTGCACCAGCCATGGAATCCGGGACGCACGGGATCGCGCCCGATGACGACCAACAAGGGCATGACCATCCAGACCATGCCGCGCAGAGGCTACTGATCCGAAACGGCTTGCGCGAGGGCGATCAGCGCTCGAGGCGCGCCAGCAGGCTCGACGTGTCCCAGCGCTTGCCGCCCATCTTCTGCACTTCGGCGTAGAACTGGTCGACCAGCGCGGTGACGGGAAGATTGGCACCATTGCGCCGCGCCTCGTCGATGCAGATGCTCAGGTCCTTGCGCATCCAGTCGACCGCGAAGCCGAAATCGTACTTGCCCGCCGTCATCGTCTTGTAGCGGTTCTCCATCTGCCACGATTGCGCCGCGCCCTTGGAGATGGTCGCGATCAGCTTCTCGATGTCGAGGCCAGCCTTTTTCGCGAAGTGCACGCCTTCGGCGAGACCCTGCACCAGTCCGGCGATGCAGATCTGGTTGACCATCTTGGCCAGTTGTCCCGAGCCGGGCGCGCCAAGGAGATTGCAGGCGCGCGCATAGGCCGCGATCACCTTTTCAGCGCGTGCAAACGGTTCGGCGTCACCGCCGCACATGACGGTGAGCACGCCATTCTCCGCGCCTGCCTGTCCACCCGACACCGGGGCATCGACAAATTCAAAGCCTGTCTTTTTGGCCGCGGCATAAAGTTCACGCGCGATCTCGGCGGACGCGGTGGTGTGGTCGACGAAGACCGCGCCCTTTTTCATGCCGGCGAAGGCACCGTTGGCGCCGAGCGTCACTTCGTGCAGGTCGTTGTCGTTGCCGACGCAGGCCATGACGAAATCCTGGCCCTCGGCGGCCTCGCGCGGCGTCTTGGCGCTCTTGCCGCCGAATTGCGCGACCCATTTCTCGGCCTTCGCGGCGGTGCGGTTGTAGACGGTGACCTCGTGCCCGCCCTTGTTCTTGAGGTGCCCCGCCATCGGGTAGCCCATCACACCGAGGCCGAGAAACGCGACTTTCGCCATTGTGTCCTCCTCAAACGGCGGCCGCGCGCGGCCGCCTCAGCTTTTTTGCCGGCGCCAATGTGACCGCTTGTGCGCCCCCGTCAACCCGCCCTATCTACATTGAGGACAATTTCACGACGTGGCGAAGGTCCGCTCGCCAGGTGTCTGCGAGAGGGACGGAGCATGGCTGCAACCAGGCAGGATATTCTTGAGGCGCTGAAGACGATCGGCACGCCGGGCGGCTCGACGCTGCCGGCATCGGGCGCGCTCTCCGATATCGTCGTCAACGACGGCAAGGTTTACTTCTCGATCAGCGTCGATGCTGCGGCGGTCCCGGCCTGGGAGCCGGTGCGCAAGGCGGCCGAAGATGCCGCCCGCGCGGTCGCCGGCGTCACGTCGGTGATGGCCGCTCTCACCGCCGAACGCGCAGGTGGCCGCGCCGCACCTCCTCCGCCGCAGCCCGGGCGCACGTCGCCTGCGGCGCGCGCGACGCGCGGCGAAGGGCCGAGCGGCGTGCCGGGCGTCAAGTCGATCATCGCGGTGGCTTCGGGCAAGGGGGGCGTCGGCAAGTCGACGACAGCGATCAATCTGGCGCTCGCGCTGCGCGATCTCGGCCTGAAGGTCGGCGTGCTCGATGCCGATATCTATGGCCCGTCGCTGCCGAAGCTTCTCGCCATTCGCGAGCGTCCCAAGACCGCCGACGGCACGCGCCTCATTCCGATCGAGCGGTTCGGGCTCGTGGTCATGTCCATCGGCTTCCTCATCGAGGAGGAGACGCCGATGATCTGGCGCGGACCGATGGTGATGTCGGCGCTGACGCAGATGCTGCGCGAAGTGGAGTGGGGCGAGCTTGACGTCATGGTCGTCGACATGCCGCCGGGAACGGGCGACGCGCAGCTCACCATGGCGCAACAGGTGCCGCTGGCCGGCGCGGTGATCGTCTCGACCCCGCAGGATCTGGCGCTGATCGATGCGCGCCGCGGCA
>CAZSAW010000364.1:0-2606 GCA_964604745.1 uncultured Hyphomicrobiales bacterium | reverse complement strand
CGGGAAAATTCCCGAATTCAAGTATTGCGCGGCCAGGGTGGAGCCCGCCGAAATGCCGCGTGAGGCGGCGGAGTAGCGCAACCGGTTTTCGTTGCCTCGTGCGGCCTCGCGCCGCCCGGGCGCGCGCCTTCACGGTAAGGCTATAGCCCGATCCAAGCGGCTGTAGGTGCACGTCTTTTTCATGCCATCCTGAGAGACCGCGGGCTGGGACAGCCCGGCTTCTTGCTCATCCCCCATGACTGGGCTTTGATGCGGCGGGGCGAGGCGCGGCCGCTGACGGTCCGGCCGGCAATGTGATTCTTTTGGAATTGTCTCATGCAGCTTCGCTTCCGGCTTTTTCTTCTTCTCGCCGCCGCTATGGTTTGGTTTGCACCGCCATTGAGCGCGCTTGCGCAAACGCAGCAGGATGTCGGCGATCAGCCGGGTCTCGTCCCCGATGAGGCGGACGAGCAATTGCCGGCGAAATTGCAGCGTCAGATTGTGCTCTATCGCACCAACGAAGCGCCGGGCACGATCATCGTCCATACCAACGAGCGCTTTCTTTACATCGTGCAGCCCGGCGGGCGGGCGATCCGCTATGGCATCGGCGTCGGCCGCGACGGTTTTCAGTGGCAGGGGCTTTTGAAGATCACGCGCAAGATGGAATGGCCGGATTGGACGCCGCCGCCGGAAATGATCGAGCGCCAGCCTTATCTGCCGCGCTGGATGGCCGGCGGCCCGGGCAATCCGCTCGGCGCGCGCGCGCTTTATCTCGGCAACACGGTCTATCGTATTCACGGCACCAATCAGCCGAAGACGATCGGCACCGCCGTCTCGTCGGGCTGTTTCCGGCTGGTCAATCCTGACGTGATCGATCTTTACGAGCGCGTGCCGGTCGGCACCAAAGTGATCGTGCGGCAGCAGCCGGAATTGTAAAAAGGCCGCGCGAGCGGCGGGGCGGGGGAATGCATGCGGGGCTTTTTCGGCTGGACGTTTCGCACCGGGCTTCTGATCGGCTGCGCGATTGCGGTGGCGGTCGGCGCCGCCTGGCTCACTTACGAAAAATACGATTCCAATACGCTCAAGCGCACGCTGCGGCGCGACGCCGTCTATTGCGGCGTCAATACCGGGCTGCCCGGATTCTCCAGCGATGACGGCAAGGGCAACTGGTCGGGCTTCGATGTCGATTTCTGCCGCGCGATCGCGGCGGCGATCTTCGACGATCCGAAGAAGGTGAAATTCGTGCCGCTCGACGCCAAGGAGCGTTTTGCCGAGCTTGCCAAACGCAAGGTCGACGTGCTTGCCCGCAATTCCACCTGGACCATCTCGCGCGAAACGGAATACGCGCTGCATTTTGCCGGCGTGTCCTATTACGACGGACAGGGCTTCATGGTGCCGCGCGCGCGCAATGCGACGTCGGCGCTGGAGCTGAACGGCGCGCGCGTCTGCGTGCAGGGCGACACGACCACGCAGCTCAATCTTGGCGACTATTTCCGCACCAACAATATGAAATATGAGGAGAAGAAATTCAGCAAGGTGGAGGACGTGTTCAACGCTTATGCGGGCGGGCAGTGCGACGTGCTCACCGCCGATCTCTCGCAGCTCTATGCCCTGCGGCTGAAACTGCCGAAACCGTCTGAGCACGACATTCTCGCCGACGTGATCTCGAAGGAGCCGCTCGCGCCGGTGGTGCGGCAGAAGGACGACGACTGGCTGCTGATCGTGAAGTGGACCCTGTATGCCATGCTCGATGCCGAGGAGCTCGGCATCTCCTCGAAGAACATCGACCAGGCGCTGAAATCGAAGAAGCCCGATATCATGCGTTTCGTCGGCACGGAGGGCGATTACGGCGACGGCTTGCGCCTGTCGAAGGACTGGGCGGTGCGTATCATCCGCCATGTCGGCAATTACGGCGAGGTGTATGACCGCAATGTCGGCGAGGGATCGCCGCTCGGCATTCCGCGCGGCCTCAATCAATTGTGGAACGCGGGTGGCATTCAATACGCCCCGCCGATCCGCTAGGATTCTCGCATGTCGCTTGCCGAATTCCGCGCGGACCGCGTACGCCACGACTGGACCCGCGCCGAGATATCCGCGCTGTTCGATCTGCCGTTCGCCGATCTGATGTTCCGCGCTCAAAGCGTGCATCGCGCGCATTTCGATCCGAACGAAATCCAGGTTTCGACGCTCCTGTCGATCAAGACCGGCGGCTGTCCGGAAGATTGCGCCTATTGCCCGCAAAGCGCGCGCTACGACACCGGCGTCGGGGCGGCAAAGCTGATGGACGTCGACGCCGTGCTCGCGCAGGCGCGCGCGGCCAAGGCGGCGGGCGCAGGCCGCTTCTGCATGGGCGCGGCCTGGCGTTCGCCCAAGGACCGCGATCTCGACGCCGTCTGCGCGATGGTCGAAGGCGTCAAGACCCTCGGCATGGAAACCTGCGTGACGCTCGGCATGCTGGAGCCCGCGCAGGCGCGGCAGCTGAAATCGGCCGGGCTCGACTATTACAATCACAATATCGACACGTCGCCGGAATTCTACGGCGAGATCATCACCACCCGCGTCTTTCAGGACCGGCTGGAGACGCTGCAGGCGGTGCGCGACGCGGGCATCCACGTCTGCTGCGGCGG
>CAZSAW010000363.1:0-12100 GCA_964604745.1 uncultured Hyphomicrobiales bacterium | reverse complement strand
GCTGCGCTCGCGCCTGCCGCGTAGCGCGATCAAGGTGGTTGCGCAGCAGAGCCACGCCTGCATGAAAGCAGCGCGCGCGGCGCTGATCAAATCCGGCACCTCGACGCTGGAGGCAGCGCTGCTGCAGGTGCCGATGGTCCTCGCCTATCGCGCGTCGCGCTCGGCGGAATGGATCTTCCGCAATGTCGTGCACTATCGCGGGTTCGTCGGGCTGGTGAATCTCTTTCTCGAGCGCGATCAGGAAGCCGCCCTCGGCATGCATGGCAAGCGGGCCGAACCGGTCGTGCCGGAAATGATCCTGCAGCGCTGCCAGCCCGACCTGATCGCCGAGCAATTGCTCGGTATCTATCGCGACGGCCCGCGGCGCGAGCGGATGCTGCAGGCGCTGTCCCGCACCGCGCCGCTCTTGCTTCCGCCTGCGCATCTTGGCACCTCTCCCATTCGCGCCGCGGCGGACGCCGCCTGGCGGGTTTTCACCGGCGGGCAGACGCGGTCGCGCGCGAGCGCAATTCCCGTGGCCTCCTGATCGCGGGGCCTTTCGCCGGAGCCCGATGCCTGTGCCGGAGACGCTGTCCGACCCCGCCCGGCCAAGGCGCGCCTGGCCGCCATCGACCTGCTGGGTGATGACGGACGGCAATGCGGGGACCGAAAACCAGGCCCTCGGGCTCGCCGAGGCGCTCGGCCTTTCGCCGCAGATCAAGCGGC
Source organism: uncultured Hyphomicrobiales bacterium (assembly GCA_964604745.1). GTDB lineage: Bacteria > Pseudomonadota > Alphaproteobacteria > Rhizobiales > Xanthobacteraceae > Pseudorhodoplanes. The sequence goes on along the minus strand of CAZSAW010000363.1, from coordinate 11,395 downwards.
TGCGGCTGTCGCGAACGCTGCGCGAGCTTGGCATTTTCAGCGCACTCGCCCGGCAGGCTGCCTTCGCGCGCAATGGCATCGAGCCGCCCTGGCCCGACCTTGTGATCTCGACCGGCCGCGCCGGCGCCATCGGATCGGCTCATATAAAGAGAGTGAGCCGGGGGCGCACCTTCGCCGTCCAGATCCAGGTGCCGGTCGTCCCGGCCCGGCATTTCGACCGCATCGTCGTGCCGACGCACGACCGCTATTCCGGCAGAAATGTCATCGAAATGATCGGGGCGTTGCACCGGATCACGCCGGCGCTGCTGCAGCGGGAAGCCGCGCGATGGGCGCCGCGCTTCGCGCATCTCCCGCGACCGTATGTCACCGTCCTGCTCGGCGGCAGCAAGACCGCCGTCTCGCCGCTGCGACGCCTCTCCTCCTATCGTCTCGGCCGCGACGAAATCAGCGCGATCGCACAGCACCTGCGGCGCATCGCGGCCGACGGCCGCGCCGGCCTTCTCATCACGGCCTCGCGCCGCACGAGCGAAGCGAGCATCGCGCAGATCAAGGAGGAGATGCGCGGCAGCCCGGCGACCGTGTGGGATGGCAGCGGCGACAATCCCTATTACGGCATGCTCGGTCTCGCCGATGCCTTTCTCGTCACCTGCGACTCCGTCAACATGATCTGCGAGGCGTGCAGCACCGGAAAGCCAGTGCACATGATCGAGTTGCCCGGCTATTCGTCGAAGATGTCGGCTTTCCACGAGGCGCTGATGTCGCGCGGACAGTTGCGAAAATTCAACGGCGCGCTCGAGCAATGGCACTACGAGCCCTTGCACGAGAAGGAGCGCGTCGCGGCGCTGGTGCGCGACGCCTATACCGGCATTGCGTAGCGGCAGCCTGGCGGAGAGCGATGCCTCCGGCCTCATGCGCCGATGCCTTGATCGCATCGCCCTCTTCCGCCAAACAAACAGTCCATCCTGAACAGACTGCCGGGCCATGACGACACAATCGCAATCCCCTGCCCAATCGGCCGCTTTGTGGCGCGATGCCGCCACCCGCATGCTGGGCCGCGCCGAAGCAACCGCATCCGCGCTCAAGAGCGGATTTCCCCACTGGGCCAATGCGCGGACCGGGGAATGGACGACTACGCCCGACGGCGACTGGACCGGCGGCGCTTTCCCGGGAATTCTCTGGCTCGGCTATCGCATGACCGGCGAACAGCGCCTGCGCGATCTGGCGCACGCGTGGTGCATGAAGCTCAAGCCGCGCGCCCGGCTGGAAACCGCGTTCAAGGGCTTCGGCTTTTATTGCGGTGCCGCACTCGGCGATATGGTCGCGCAGGATGCCGAAGCAGCCACGCTCGCGCTTGAGGCGGCCGCATCCCTGCGCAACCAGTTCGATCCGCGCCTCGGCCTGATCCCGCTGGGCAAGGACGCAGAAGAACACGGCGAGGTCGGCAAGGCCTTCAGCAGCATCGACTCCCTGCAGGCCGTCCCGCTCCTGTTCTGGGCCGCCCGGAAAACCGGAGACGCGACTTACGTCGATGTCGCCAGCCGCCACACCACTCGCGTCCTCGACATCCATTGCCACCCGGACGGCTCGATCATCCAGTCGAGCGAACTCGACGCGCAAAGCGGCGCGGTGACGCGGCACTTTACCCACAAGGGATATAGCGACACGAGCATCTGGGGCCGTGCCCAGGCGTGGGGCATGATCTATTCGGCCATGGCCTTCGCACGCCGGCCGCAGGAAACGCGCTGGCTGCAGCAGAGCATGGCGGCTGCCGACTGGTGGCTCAAGCATGTGCCGCCGGGCATGGTGGCGTTCTGGGACTTCAACGATCCGGCGATCCCGAACGCACCCTCCGACACGGCGGCGACGTCGATCGTCTGCACGGCGCTTTTGAAGCTTTCCGTGCTCGCGCCCGCGACCGAACGCCCGCGCTATCGCGACGCGGCCGAGCGCACCGCACAGGCATTGGTTTCCCATTTTGTGACGCCGACCGGCGCGAACGAAAGCCGTCCGGCCGGCATGCTTGCTGGAGGCTGCTTCAACAAGCGTCCGGATTCGCGGGCGAGCGATGCCGCGACGAATGCCGAACTGATCTTCGGCTCATACTTCTTGTTTGAATCTCTGCAAATTCTGATGAACACGGTTGGCGCGACCGACATCTGACAGGTCGTTTTGCCGACGCTGACACAGGACGATCCAATATGACCGCCTATTCCGGCGTCTTTCCCATCGCGCCGACGCCTTTCAAGGAGAACCAGGATCTCGACCTCGAGGGCAAGAAGCGCGTGCTCGACTGCATGATCGATCAGGGCGTCGACGGCATTTGCATCCTCGCCAACTATTCCGAGCAATTCCTGTTGTCCGACGCCGAACGCGAGACGCTGACCGACCTTTGCCTGTCGCATGTTGCGGGGCGCGTGCCGGTGAGCGTCACCTGCAGTCATTTCAGCACCCGCATCGCCGCCGAACGCGCGGGCAAGGCCGCCGCCATGGGCGCCAGGATGCTGATGATGATGCCGCCCTATCACGGGACCGGATTGCGCGCGAGCGAGGACGATATTGTGGTGCATTTTGCGCGCGTCGCCGAAGCCGCGCGCATCCCGATCATGTTCCAGGACGCGCCCTTGAGCGGCGTCGCGCTGTCGCCGGCCTTTCTCGCGCGGCTTGCCCGCGAAGTGCCGCTCGTCAGCTATTTCAAGATCGAAATGCCGGGCACAGCCGCGAAATTGCGCAAGCTGATTGAGGTCGGCGGCAAATCCGTTGCGGGACCCTTCGACGGCGAGGAGTCCATTACGCTGATGGCCGACCTCGATGCGGGCGCCAGAGGCACGATGCCAAGCGCGCTGCTGCCCGATCTCATCAGGCCCGTCGTCACGGACCATCTGGCGGGACGCCGCGACAAGGCCGTGGACGGCTATGCACGCATCCTGCCGCTCATCAATTATGAGAACCGCCAATGCGGCCTGCGGGCAACGAAATCGGTGATGATGGAAGGCGGCGTCATCAAGTCGGACGCCGTGCGTCATCCGCTCGAACCGCTGCATCCGCAAACGCACGCCGGATTGCTCGAACTCGCGCGACAGCTCAATCCGCTGGCGTTGCGCTGGGGCAAATAAAGCCGCAGCCGAATTTTCTGCCGCTTCAGCGGCGCACGCGCGCCAGCATGCGCTCGACATGCGCGATCGGCGTCTGCGGCAGAATGCCGTGGCCAAGATTGAAAATGAAAGGTCCCGCGGCAAAGGCCGCCATCACCTCGTCCACGGCGCGGTCGAGCGCATCGCCGCCGGTGAGCAGCGTTTCGGGATCGAGATTGCCCTGCACAGCAACGTGGCTTTGGATCTGGCTACGCGCAAAGGTACGATCGATGTGCGATTCCAGGCTGACGGCGTTTACCGCCGTCTCATTGACGAAGCGGGGAATTTTCTCGCCGGCGCCACGTGGAAAGCCGATGATCTTCGCGCCGGGCTTTGCCGCGCGGACCTTGGCAACGAGTCGTTTCGTCGGCTGAACGCACCAGCGATCGAAATCCTGTGGCGGCAGGATGCCGGCCCAGGTATCAAAAATCTGCAAACACTCTGCGCCGGCTTCGAGTTGGCCGACAAGATAGTGCGCGGACGCGTCGACAAGCGTGTCGAGAAGGCGGGCGAAGGCAGCCGGTTCCTTGGCCGCAAGTTCACGTGCCGGCGCCTGATCGGGCGTGCCGCGGCCGGCGACCATGTAGGTCGCGACCGTCCACGGCGCGCCGCAGAAACCGATCAGCGCAACGTCGTCCGGCAATTCCTTTTTGACGCGGCGAACCGTTTCGTAGATCGGCGCAAGGATCGCGTTGTCCGCGTCGCGGCGCACTGAATGGAGTGCGGCCGCATCGGCGAGCGGATCGAGCCTTGGCCCCTCGCCTTCGACGAAACGGACTGTGCGGCCGAGCGCATGAGGAATGACCAGAATATCGGAGAACAGGATCGCCGCGCTGAAGCCGAAGCGGCGCACCGGCTGCAGCGTGACTTCCGCCGCAAGCTCCGGATTGAAGCACAGCCCGAGAAAGCTGCCGGCCTTTTCGCGCACCGAACGATATTCCGGCAGATAGCGGCCGGCCTGGCGCATCATCCATACCGGCGGAATCGACTGGCGCTCTCCCGCCAGCACCTGCAGCAAAGGCTTGCTCGCCGCCGGCGCGATCTGTTGGGGCATCGTGGTATCCGTCTGGTTATCGCGCGGTATAGCCGCCATCGACGGTGAGCATGGAGCCCGTGGCGAATGCCGATTCATCGGAGGCGAGCCACAGGATCGCAGTCGCGATTTCGTTCGGCTGGCCGACGCGTCCCATCGGCGCACGATCCTGCAAGCCCTTCTTGAAAGCCGCTGGATCGGGCACCTGCGTCAGCATCCGGTCATAGTAATTCGACCAGATCACGCCGGGGGCGACCGAGTTGACGCGGACATTGTCGGCGACATGGTCGAGCGCCATCGCGCGTGTCAGCGCCGCGACGGCACCCTTGGACGCCACGTAGGCGGCGCGATCGGGAATGCCGACGACAGCGATCGTCGAAGCGACATTGACGATGTTGCCCCCGCCGCCTGACTTCATCGCCGGGATCGCGTGCTTGGAGCAGAGAAACACGCTCTTGAGATTGACCGCCATGATGTCGTCCCAGTCGTCCTCGGCGGTCGTGACCACGGTGCCGAGAATGCCGCGCCCGGCATTGTTGACCAGGACATCGAGCCGGCCAAACGCTTCGACCGCCTGCTGCACCATTGCCTTCACGTCGTCGTTGCGCCGCACGTCGGCGCGCACCGCGCATGCGGCAGCACCGATGCGCTGCGCGGCGGCTTTGGCCGCGTCGAGATCATAGTCGGCGACGATGACGCGCGCGCCCTCGCGTGCGAACAATTCCGCCGTCGCCGCGCCTATGCCGGCACCCGCCCCGGTCACGATCGCCACCTTATCGCGCAAGCGCATGTCCTTCTTCTCCATTCAATCGGCGCGCCCTGTCACAGCGCGGCGACGCTGGCCGATCGTCATCGTCGTTACGATTTTCAGGGAACGCGGCCGCCACCGGGCGGAGGCGGCGCGAAAGCGGTTCGCCGCTCGATTTCGAGCACGTTGGCCGGGCGCGCGAACGGTTCGGGCGCCGGCTCGCCCGCCCCCTTGGGCCGGCCAATCTCACGGAAAAAGGTTTCGAGCCCGTTCGGCGCGATCAGCCACAACCAGTGCATGTCGACGCTGCCGTCGTTGATAAACATGTGCCGGCGCTGCTTGCCGATGAAGATCGTCGTGCCCGGTTCGAGCCGGTGCTCCTCGCCGTCGATCACCGCCTTGCCGCGGCCCGAAATGAAATGCAGCACCTCGTCGTGTTCGGGATGCGCATGCTCGCGCACGTAGCATCCCGGCGGCACCGTCTGCGTGCCCAGGCTGAAGGGCTTGTTCATGGCGACGAGATGCGGCGCGATGCGAACGGAAACGTGGCCATTGGCCGGCACGGGTTGCCAGTAATTCTCTCCGCCGGAGGGCGCGACGACGAGCACCTCGCCTGCGTCCGCCACCAATGTGTCAGCCATCCCGCCTCTCCTCTTGATTATGCGCCAGCGCGGAACCGAGGGGCGCGCACGATAGCGCGCCTGTCCGGCAAGCGACAAGCTGGAGCGTTAAGGGCGCAAGCCACAAAGGCGCTGCGCGACGCGCAAAATCAGTGGGGACGGCCGAGATTGCCAATTACCGAGCGCGCGATGGCGCCGGTGCCATCGTTGCCGCCGATGTCGGTGGAGCGGACCGCGCCCGAGCCGAAGGCGGCATCGACTGCGGATTCGATGTCCTGCGCCGCATCGATGCAGGCCTGGCTGCCATGCGTCACGCCGAGCCAGTCGAGCATCATCGCCGCCGAGAGGATCATCGCGGTCGGATTGGCGATGCCCTTGCCGGCAATGTCAGGGGCGGACCCATGACAGGGCTGAAACAGCCCGTTCTTGTCGCCGATGTCAGCCGAAGGCGCGAAGCCCATGCCGCCGACGAGGCCGGCGCCAAGATCGGAGAGAATGTCGCCGAACATGTTCTCCATCGGCATCACGTCGAAGTCCCACGGCCGGCGCACAAGATCGAGCGCGGCTGCGTCCACCGATTGCTGGCGCGCATCGACTGTTGGAAATTCCCTTGCGACCTCGAAATAGACCTTGCGCATGAAGGCGAAGGCGCGGAAGGCATTCGATTTGTCGATGAGCGTCACCACGCCCTTGCGGCCGCGGCGCTGGGCGCGTCGCTCTGCGAGCTGAAAGGCAAAGCGCGACAGCCGCTCGGTGACCGAACGCGTGATGACCATCGTCTCGCGCGCGACCTGATCGTTTTCAACGACGCCCTTGTCGCGCGACGCGAAAAGACCTTCCGTGGATTCGCGCAGGATCACGAAATCGATCTCCTTCGCGCGTGGCGAAGCGAGCGCCAGCGGCACGCCCGGAATGGCGCGGAACGGGCGTACGCCGGCATACAATTCCATGCGAAAACGCATATCGAGCTGCGGCGCGGGCTCGGTTCCATCCGGCCGACGGATGTCGGGCCATCCCATGGCGCCAAAGAGAATGGCGTCCGCGCGCTCGGCGGCTTCGAAGCCCTCTTCCGTCATGGCGACGCCCGTCTTCTTGTAAAACTGCGCGCCGCCGTCGACGTGCTCGCGCCTGAAGCTCAGGCCGTGGCGCGCCTCGACCGCATCGAGCACGGCAAGCGCTGCGTCCATGACCTCGATGCCGATCCCGTCGCCGGGCATCACCGCAATGCGGAATGAATTGTCTCTCACGATTGTCGTCCTTACGGGACGCTGGGAAAGCGCCGGAGCTAGCCGCCGCCCGATCGGGCACGGCTTTTCTGCGGTTCGCCGCCGATCTCCGCGAGAATATCGCGCGTGTGCTGGCCAAGATCGGGCGCCGGGCGGGCAACCTCACACGGCGCGTCGGCGAACTTGATCGGAAAGCCGACCATGCGCACCGTGCCGTGCCCGGGATGATCGACCTCGATCGACATGTCCTGGCTCTGCACCTGCGGGTCGGCAAACACGCCATCGACGCCATAGACGGGCCCGCAGGGCACGCCTGCGGCATTGAGCGCGGACACCCAATAGTCGGAATCCTGCTGGCGGAGCTTTTCCTCCACCATCGCATTCAACCGCGCGCGGTGGCGCACACGGCGTGGATTGTCGGCAAAGTCGGGATTGTCCTTCGCCTCGGACAGCCCGAGCGCGTCCATAAGGCGCCCAAAGAAAGTGTTATCACTCGGCGCGATCGCGATCTCCCCGTCGCGCGTGCGGAACAGGCCGTAGGGCGAGGAAATCGGATGGTCATTGCCGGTGCGCGGCAGCACCTCGCCGGTGGCGAAATAATGCGAGGCAATATAGGCGAGCAGGCTGATCATCGAATTGGTCAGGCTGACATCGACATGTTCGCCCCGCCCGGTCTGCTCGCGCCGCAGCAATGCGGCCGTCACGCCCAGCGCGCCATAGAGCCCGGCCACGAGATCGCTGATGGGCAGACCCGTACGCAGCGGCGGATCTTCCGCCCGTCCGTTGACGCTCATGAAGCCGCTCATCGCCTGGGCGATGAAATCGAACGCAGGCCGGTCGCGATAGGGCCCGCTCGCGCCGAAGCCGCTGATGCTGCAGGTCACGAGGCCGGGCCGCAATGCCTGCAGGCGTTCGGCGCCGAAGCCCAGGCGGTCGAGCACGCCCGGGCGGAAATTGTCGATCAGCGCATCCGCGCTCGCGATCAGCCGTTCGAGAACGTCTCGCCCCTCTGCCGATTTCAGGTCGATGACGATCGAACGCTTGTTGCGGTTGAAGGCGGCGAAATACCAGCTCAGCCCCTCGCGGCCCGCGCCCTGAACGCGGATCGGATCGCCCTCGGGAGCCTCGACCTTGATGACGTCGGCGCCGAGGTCGCCGAGCAGCATGGTGCAGAACGGCCCGGAGAGAACACGCGTGAGGTCGATGATGCGAAACTTGCTGAGCGGATGACTGGTACGCTGGGTCATGGATATTTCAAATCACGAAGGCCGACAGGCCCGTGGTCACGAAGGGGAAAAAGATCGCAAGTGCCAGCACGATCAGCGACCAGATCAGGAAGGGCACGATGCCGCGCGTCACTTCCGTGAAGGGGATCTTGCCGATACCGGCAACGACGAAGAGAAGCAGCCCGACCGGCGGCGTCAGCATGCCGATCATCAGATTGAGCACCATCACGACGCCGAGATGCACGCTGTCGATGCCGAGAGCATGGCCGACCGGCAGAAGCGACGGCAGAAAGATCACCATCGCCGGCAACGGCTCGAGGAAACAGCCGATGATCAGAAGCAGGCCGTTGATCAGCAGCAATCCATGGATTGGATCCGACGACAACGACAGAATGCCTTGCGCCAGCGCATCATTGATCTTTGATTCCGCGAGCAGCCAGCCGAACGGGCCGGCGGCGGCCAGAAGAAACAGCACCGCCGCGGCGGACCGCGCCGCTTCGTAGAAGACGCGCACCATTTCCTTCGCACCGATGGAGCGATAGACAAACACGCTCACCAGCAGCGCATAGAGCGCGGCGACCGCCGAAGCCTCGATGTCCGTAACGAGGCCATAGCGCATGCCGAGAACGATGATCATCGGCATGACCAGAGCGGGGAACGAATATTTCGTGGTCGTGAAGAACGCGGCCCACGTCGCCTTGGCGCGGAAGGGATAGCCGCGCATGCGCGCGATCACATAGCAGATGACCATAAATCCCGCGGCCAGGAGAAGGCCCGGAATGATTCCGCCCATGAACAGTTTGAGGACGGATTCGTTCGCCATCACCGCGTAGATGATCATCGGGATCGACGGCGGAATGATCGGCCCAAGCAAGCCGCCGGACGCGATGACGGCGGCGGCATAGCCCTGCGGATAGCCTTCCTTTTTCATCGCCGGAATGAGCAATCCGCCAGTCGCCGCCGCGTCGGCCACGGCCGAACCGGATACGCCCGCCATGATCAAATTGGACAGGATCGCCACCTGCGACAGCGCACCGCGCACATGTCCGACGAGAACGAGCGACCATTCGATCAGGCGCTCCGTCAGCCCTCCCCTGTTCATCAACTCCGCCGCAAGAACGAAGAGTGGAACCGTCACCAGGGCCGAGGTGCTGATCGCCGTCGTCATCGTCAGCGGAATCATGACGAGATCGACCGGGTTGACCGGGTGCAGCAGCATCCCGACCATCGCGGCGACGACCATCGACAGCCCGACATCGAAGCCGAGCATCAGGACGACGAGAAAGACGACGAAGATGAGAACTAGCATGGCTTGGGATCTCTCCCAGCCAGATCGAGAACGAGACGGACAAGGACGACGAGAATTCCAAATCCGGAGCCGACGGCAAGCCCCATATAGGTCGAAGCCGACGTGAACGGCGTGCCGATGATCACTTGCCCCGCACCCAGCTCGACCAGCCTCCAGATCTTCACCTGGATCATCAGGAAGAGGCCGATGATGGCGAAGTCGGACACGATATTGCGCAACCGCAGCAGTCGCGGCGGCAACCAGGCATCAATCATGTCGACGCGGATATTGGCGTTGTCACGCAGCGCCAGAATATTGCCGACAAAGGTCAGCCAGACCAGAGCAAGCATCGCGATCTGGTCGTAGGAATTGAAATCACTGTGCAGGCCGTAGCGATCGGCAGCCTGCCCGACCGTAAAAATCAAGGCGACCGCCATCGAGAAGATGACGATCCATTTGCCGAGCAGGGCGATCCCCTGCTCGGCCCGTTGCAAAAGATTGAGCACGCGGATGTGTCCTGCTCGCTCAATGTCCCTGCATGGCGCGGATTTTCCCGATCAGCCCGGCCGGCCATACCTTGCCCTCGAACTCCTTGTAGAGGTCGGCGAGCTTGGTGCGGAACGCTTCGCGGTCGGGCACGACGTAAGTCACGCCCGCCTGCTTGAAGATATCCTTCGCGTCCGCTTCGAGCTTTTCCGTGGCCTTGCTGGTGATCAGTCCCGCGTCCTTCGCAGCGGCCGTCATGATAGCGCGATCGGCATCACTAAGCGACTTCCACAGCTTGTCGGAGATGAACCAGCCGGTGCCGGAATAGACATGATCCGTCGCCGACCAGTACTTCGCTACTTCGTGGAATTTCAGCGGGATCGACACGTCGATGCCATTATCCTGACCGTCGACAATGCCGCGGCTCAGGCCGTTATAGATGTCGCTCATGCCCATCGGCGTCACTTTCACGCCCATCGTCTCGAACGTGCGCTTGTAGATGTCGATGCCGGGCACGCGCAGACGGAGACCGACAAGATCCTCCGGCTTGTTGATCGGGCCCTTGGTCGTCTGCACCGCGCGCGGAGAACGGTCGCCGTAGACGGCGAAGATGCGCACGCCCGTCTTCGCGGCGATGTCCTCATAGATGCCCTTGAACAGATCGGAATTGAGAACCTGCGCGGTCTTTTCCTTGCTGTCGAAGAGATACGGCACGATGCAGACCATGAGGGTCTCGCCGCCCTTCAGGAACGCTGCGACCGTCACATCGAAATAGGCCATATCGATCGTGCCGAGCTGCATGCCGGTCAGGAGCTGCTGCATGTCGCCGAGCTGCGCGTCGGTATAGACGGCGATGTTGATGCGTCCGTTCGTCTTTTCCTTCACGATGCGGGAAAATTCGCGCATGCCGTCAGCCCACGGGCTGTTGGCTGCGGAGAACGTTCCCATCTTGAGCGTCTGCTGCGCCTGAACCGGTTGCGCCTGAAGCGGCAAGAGCGCCACGAGCGCGACGGCAATGGCGGAAAGAAACTTCGTCATGATACCTGCTTTCCTCCGTTGATCCGATTGCTGTTGTTGGCCGACAATTCGGCGAGTTCAAAAATTCCAGTGGATCGGCTCGGCACCGCGGATTGGCGATTTGAAATAGGCAATCCGCTCTCCGAAAAGCGAGCCGAGATAGACGGTGTGCAAATCCTCGTCGCCGAACGCGAGGCTCGAAAGATTTGCCAGCATGCGATGGCGGCCTGAATCGACTTCCGGCCGGCCGAAGGTGCCGTTCTCGAACGCGTCCACCACGCGCTTGAGGTTTTCGGGATCGGCGTCTTCGAGAAGGATCTCCTGCTTGCCCTTCGCATCAACGCGGACGACGCGGTTCGACGCCACGCTGACGATCCAGACGCCGCCTTCATTGTCGAAAGTCATGCCATCGGGGAATGTCGCAGGCCCGTATTGCGCGACGAGTTCCTTCGGCCCAAGCGAACCGTCGGAACGGATGCGGAAGCGGCTGGTGCGCTGGCCCATCGTTTCGTTGACGTAAAGCCACTCGCCATCGGGACTGACGATCGCCTCGTTGGTCGAGGCGATGTTTTCGGCAACGATGCGGGCGCCGCGCTTGTCCATCACGATGATGAAGCCGT
>CAZSAW010000362.1:0-3886 GCA_964604745.1 uncultured Hyphomicrobiales bacterium | reverse complement strand
CGCCCTGCGCCACAAACATTGCACGCAGAATCCCTCCACGGGACTCAATCGTGACACATTGCCTCACTGACAAGTTGCAACAGGAAAGGGCGAGGAGGGAAGGCCCGATGGTGAGTTTTTCGTATATTTGCAGGCGTTTCCGGCGCTTTCGAACGGCGCGTGCCCTTTCCGCAACACCTTTTCCACAGCAGAGGCCGGGCGCAAATCACTGAAAAGCCATGCGAATTCGCCAACGGGCGAATCGGCCCGAATCGCTCAACGACGCTGTCTAAGAACCCCCCGCCGCCTCCGGGAGGCATAGAGCCGCCCGGAGCGGGATTTCTAGCGCAGTTCGCCCGCGAATACGGCGGCGCAACCCTGACTGAGCTTTGTCTGGTTGCGGCGCAGGCAGGCGGTAATGGCCCGCACATTCGGGATATCGCCGGCGCACAGGCGGAAAACGTCGGGGCGGCAGGCCGCCTGCTGGGCGGCGGTGCCACGATATTCAGCGGCCGCCGGCCACACCGACCCGGCTGCGACCAGCAAAGCTGCGATGGCCGCGGCTTTCATAGCTTTCGTCATGACCGTCTCCGTTTTGTGTTCCCCGGCCGGCGGGCGACTCGAGGCGACGAGGGCGATCTTGTAGTGCCGCCCAGCGCATTGGCAATGTGGCCTGGATCACACACCGCGGCTCCGGGTGCTGCTATCGAAGCGTTCGGGCCCATGCTATTTCCTGCCTCACGCGAACCTTGCGGCTTTTACCGGCGACCAATGATGAGGAACCGGATCTGTTCCCGCCGAGTTCTGCGAAGAGTTCCCGGCCGTCGCATTTTCGGCCTCGAATTGTCGCAGGCTTCGGCTATGGGCTGTCCTTAATCGCGCAACCAGACGGAAGAGAATCAGACATGAACCGCGCCTTGAAATTTGCAGTGCCGATCCTCGCGATCGGGTTCGCGCTGGCGGTGACGCCGCGTGCCGCTCATGCGCAATTCGGGGGCGGCGGCGATGGCGGCTTCCAGCAGATGGAGCAGTTCGCTCCCATGCTGGAAATGATGAAGAAGAAGCTCGGCAAGAAGCGCTTCGCCAAACTCATGCAGACCATGGGCCCGATGATGAGCAACATGATGGACGGGCAGGGCGGCGGCGGCTTCGGCAATTTCGGCGACATGATGAATGGTGGCGGCTTCGGCAACTTCGGTGGCGGCAATTTCGACATGAACAGTATGTCGGCCATGATGAACCCGGAGATGATCTCCACCATGGTGTCGATGTTCGACGGTGGCTCTGTCCGCCACGGGCGCCGTTCCAAGCGTCACGTGCAGTAAATTCCGGGCTTCGGCCCGATCGTCTCGAGCAAGTGCCTCGCCCTAGCGGCGGGGCACTTTTCTTTTTGGCGCCAAGACGGCGCGAGGGGCACGTGCCCTCGGCAAAAGAAAAGGCCGGACCCAAAGGTCCGGCCGTGTCGTCACATCGCTACGCTGCCGGCGCGAGGCCCGGCGCTTCGCTTTGCAGCTACTGACTGTTCATGTTGACGACCTGAACGCGGCGGTTCGCGTCGGCCATCGGGTTGTCCTTGATCTTCGGCTGCGACTTGCCGTAGCCGGCGGTCAGCAGGTTCTCTGCCGGAAGCTTGTACTTCTCGATGAGATACCGCTTCACAGTTTCCGCGCGGCGCTCGGAGAGCCCCTGGTTGTAGTCCTCGCCGCCCTTGGCATCGGTGTGGCCACCGAGCAGGAAGACGCTGTCCTTCAGCTCGGACATGACGCGCCCGAGATTGTCGACGGCAGGCCGCGCCTCGGGGCTCAAATCCGCCGAGTTGTAGGCAAACTGGATGTCGATATCGACGTTCGGTTTGTCCTTGGCGATTTCCGACACCTTCTCGCGCTCGCCGCTCGACAGCGACCGCGTCCGCCGCGTCGTGCGCAGCGTATCGACGAACTTCTGCTCTTCCGCCGTCTTGGCCGCGTCAGCCGGCGAAACCGACATGCTGCGCGTGAGCTTCTTCGGCTTCAGGGCGTTGAGCAGCTGCTCCTCGGACGGTACGTCTCCGGCGAGAGAGAGTCCCGTGCCCGCGAACAGGGCGAGAGCGGCGACGATGCTTGCGCATACGAGGCCGATCCGGGACGTCTTGGCTTTCCCCGACATGACTAGTCTCCTTTTGGCGTTGGGGATGGTGCGGGATGATCGACCCGCGACGATCCACAGCGATAATAGTATAGTGACACCGGCTCTGTGAGTCATATCACACAGCCCCCGGAGCCGATAGCGATCCGGCCTGGATATGCCCGTCAATCCGGCGATTGCGCGCCTGCGCAAGAAACTTGCGCCAGCCGCTGCGCCATGGGATGGAGACGGTCGCGCCGCGCGCCGTTGGCCGTGCGGTGAGTTCCGTTCTGGCAGGGCGAGAGAGGCGCGGTTTTCATCGCGCCGCATTGTCCTTTATCTTGCCGGCGAACGCGGGTGTAGCTCAATGGTAGAGCAACAGCCTTCCAAGCTGATGACGAGGGTTCGATTCCCTTCACCCGCTCCAAATTCCTGATATGGCCCTCGACCGCGGCCAGCGTTCAATACAGCTGCGCCTTGATCTTCTCCGGTGCCTCCCGGTCGTAGGCTTCGCCGCCAAATTCGCCATTGCTGAGTTCGGCCAAAAGGGCACCGGTGCTGGGCAATCGGCCCGGCCCGGCGCGGTTCTCCGGATCCCAGAGTTTCGACCGCACAATCGCTTTCGAGCAGTGAAAATAGATGGTCGCAATCCGCACGACGAGCACGCTGCGCGGCAGCTTGCCATTCACGGCGAAGCTCCGCATCAGCTCGGGGTCGACGGAAATGGCCGCGTCTCCGTTCACGCGCAGCGTCTCGCCAATGCCGGGGATGAGAAACAGAAGCGCGATACGCGGATCGCGGATGACGTTGCGAAACGTGTCGATGCGGTTGTTGCCGGGCCGGTCGGGAATAGCGAGCGTTCTGTCGTCGAGAATACGGACAAAGCCGGGAGCATCGCCCTTGGGCGAACAGTCGAAGCCTTCCGGAGCACCGCTTGCGATGACCACAAAGGGCGCCGCTTCGATCAGCTTCCGGTATCCATCGTTGATGCGATCGATCTCCTTGAAGATCGCCGGCGGTCGCGGCGCGCCGTAGAGCGCTTCAAGCGCCTCGATCGTCGTCACCAGATGAGAATCGGCGCCCATTCCAGTTTCTCCTTCCATCGGTTGCCCGATCCTAGGGCCGGTCGTGTCCCAGCAGGAAATTCAGGATCAACTCAACTTGCGCGTTGAACATGTCACCGCCCGTTTGGATCCTGCATCCGCGCTGGCTTGCCTCGATCAGGAACCGCGTCATTAGCGGGGTTGGGACGACGTCGGCAACGAAAATCCCGGAATGCAGCGCCCCGACGTCCATTGGCAGCGGGTCATCCGGCGCCATGCCGAGCGGCGATGCATTGATAACGAGATCGAAGCCCGCCGGATCGGGCGTGCCTGCGGCGACATCGCACAGCTTGCGCGCCCGCAGGCGTTCGATCAATCGATCGCGCCGTCCGGTCTCGATGTCGTGGATGGCGAGTCGGGCGATGCCCGCGTCGAGGAGCGAAAACGAGATCGCCGATCCGACACCGCCGGCTCCAACCATCAATGCCTTCTTGCCGCGCGGGTCATAGCCATGACGCTCGAGCGCGCCGACAAAGCCCAGGCCATCGACCATGTCGCCGGTCCAGCCTTCGCCCTGCCGGCGCACGACGTTGACGGCGCCAAGGAAACGCGCCCGGTCTGTCAGATCGGCGACATATTCCGCCGCCGCGATCTTGTGCGGGACGGTAATTGTCATGCCGTCGAGATTGAGGACGCGTCGCGCGCCGGCGAAGAAATCCTTCAACCCCTCGGGCTTGACGTGAAAGGGGATGAAAATCGCG
>CAZSAW010000361.1:0-3740 GCA_964604745.1 uncultured Hyphomicrobiales bacterium | reverse complement strand
CACGGCCGAAGTGCATTTCGAGGCCGGTTATGTTCCGCGGCATCATTCGGTGGAAAGTTTCGCGCAGGCGATCCGCGCCATCGGCGAGCCGATCCACAACCGCACGGCCGAAGACATCTCGATGGCGAAGCTGCTCACGCTTCTGTTCGAGGTCACCGGTCTCTTCGACATGCGCACGCGCCCGGAATTGCTGCTGCTGCAAAAGACCATGGTCGTGGTCGAGGGCGTAGCCCGCTCGCTCGACCCGAAGCTCGACATGTGGACCACCGCCGAGCCGGTCGTGCGCGAATGGATCGAGCGCAATCTGGGCCCGGTCGGCCGGGTCGAGGATGCCGCGGAAGGCGTTGCCGAGATCGGCCGTGTCGTTGCCGGGGTGCCCGAATTGCTGTCGCGCGGGGCCGCTCTTGTCACACAGCTCGACCTCATCACCCGTGACGGTCTCGTACTTGCCCCGGAGACGGTGGCGGCGATCGGCCGGGCCGAGGCGCGGCGCAATCGCTGGATCGCCGGCGCGCTCTGGGCGATCGCGGCCCTCCTTGCCTATATCGTGGTTGCGGTCCTCTGACCGGGACCCGCGTTAACCATCTCCACGGCGTTGGGATAGACTTTGCGCCAAGGACATCAAAGGGTTGGCCCTTTCCGGGCTTCGTGTTGCGGCCATGCTGGCGGATAAGCGCATTCTCCTGGTCATCGGCGGCGGCATTGCCGCCTACAAGGCGCTCGACCTGATCCGGCGCCTGCGTGAACGCGGCGCAAAGGTCCGCTGCGTCATGACCCGGGCCGGCTCCGAATTTGTCACTCCGCTCTCGGTTGGCGCGCTCCTTGGCGAACGGCCTTTCACCGACCTGTTCGATCAGGACCGCGAGTTCGACATCGGCCATATCCGACTCGCGCGTGACACCGACCTGATCGTCGTCGCCCCGGCGACCGCCGACCTGATGGCGAAGATGGCGGGCGGCCATGCCGATGATCTTGCGTCCACCGTCCTGCTCGCGACCGACAAGCCGGTGCTGATCGCGCCCGCCATGAATCCGCGCATGTGGTCGCACAAGGCGACGCAGCGCAACGTGAAGCTCCTGCAATCGGACGGCATCCAGTTTGTCGGCCCGAACGAAGGCGAGATGGCGGAAAACGGCGAAGCCGGCGTCGGCCGCATGGCCGAGCCGCTGGAAATCGTCGCCATGATCGAGGGGCTGTTCGCGCGGCCCGCGGCCACCGTCGCGCTCGCCGGACGGCGCATCCTTATTACGTCCGGCCCGACGCAAGAACCGATCGATCCCGTCCGCTATATCGCCAACCGCTCGTCCGGGAAGCAGGGCCATGCTCTTGCCGCTGCTGCGGCGGCGGCCGGTGCCGAGGTGACGCTCATCAGCGGTCCCGTGCACATTGCGGACCCGGTGGGCGTGAAGGTGATCAGGATCGCGACCGCGCGCGAGATGCTGACGGCAGTCGAACAGTCGCTGCCCGTGGATGCGGCAATCTTCGCTGCCGCCGTAGCCGATTGGCGGGTCGATCATCCGACCGGCCAGAAGATAAAGAAAGGGCAAACCGGCGTGCCGTCACTGTCGCTCGTGGAGAATCCCGACATCCTCGCGACGATCGCACACCGCAAGACGCAGCGGCCCAAGCTCGTCGTCGGCTTCGCGGCGGAAACCGAGCAGGTCGTCGCGCACGCGCAGGCCAAGCTGAAGAGCAAAGGTTGCGACTGGATCGTCGCCAACGACGTGTCGCCTGAAACCGGCGTGATGGGCGGCGACCGCAACACGGTGCACCTCGTCACCGCCGAGGGCGTGGAGTCATGGCCGCCGCAATCGAAAAATGACGTGGCGCGGATGTTGATTGCGAGAATCGGAGCGGCGCTCGGGGCCGGTCAGTGACTCGCATCGACATCGAAGTCGTGCAGCTCCCGCACGCGGCCGATCTTCCGCTTCCTGCCTACCAGAGCGCGCTCGCGTCGGGCCTCGACCTTCTGGCTGCTGTATTAGAATCGATTGTCATCGCGCCCGGCCACTCCGCGATGATTCCGACCGGCATTGCGATGGCAATCCCGCAAGGCTTCGAAGGTCAGGTGCGGCCGCGCTCGGGACTCGCAGCGCGTCACAACGTCACGGTGCTCAATTCTCCCGGTACGATCGATCCGGATTATCGCGGCGAGATCAATGTCTTGCTGATCAATCTCGGAAGCGAAGCATTCAGCGTGTCGCGCGGCATGCGTATTGCGCAATTGGTCATCGCTCCTGTCGCTTATGTACAGTTACATGCGGTGAAAAGATTGGACGAGACATCGCGCGGTGCAGGTGGGTTCGGCTCAACGGGCATACCGGGCATTCCGAGCGAGGACATCGGCAGGAAACGCTAGACCAAGCGAGCGTTTATATATACTAGCGTTATACGCCATAACGTCCGCACTCTCTGCTGAGTCACCGCATGCTGCTTTCTCGAAAGGGCATCCTTGCGATCGCCGCGGTGATCGATGTCGCTCTTCATTCCGAAAACCGTCCGGTGTCAGCGAAGGCGCTGGCCGTGCGTCATGGATTGCCGCCGCGGCATCTCGAACCGGTGCTGCAGGCGCTCGTGCATGAGGGAATTCTGAAGGGTGTGCGCGGCCCGCGTGGCGGCTATGAGCTCGGCCGCGAGCAGCAGGCAATCACGGCCGATGAAATCCTGCGCGCGGCGGGGACGGTCGACGACAATTCAGATCCGCATCTTCCCGGCTCCGCTCTCGTCGGTCAGGTTGTCTTGCCGGCGGTCGCGCAGGCCGAGAAAAGATTTTCAGCCGCGCTTGCCGAAATCAATGTCGAAGCGCTTGTGCGCCGCGCCGAGAGCGCAAAGCTCGGCGCATAAGCGCACGCATAGTCTGCGCACGCTGCAGGTTCACGATCTGGACTCTTCCGGCGCGACTCCCCTTGGGGTTAAAGTCAACTGATTCGCGGGGTGCGCCATAAGCGCCGCCTCGCGTCGGGGTCGCGTCCACCATCTTCCACTATATCCGGCCGGCACAGCGAATCCTTCGAGCGGAAGCTGGATCGGCTCGAGGGGCATGGGTATTCGAGCATGGTCCGGGCGACGAGCGGTCGGCTCCGCGCCAATCCGCTGCAAGGCGGATTCCTGACGATACTCGCATCGGTCGTTGTTGCCGCCCCGCGCCCCGCCTTTGCCGCCGAGGGCACCGTACTTTCCGATCTCGACCGCTACTGGCAGGCGATTGTGAGTCTCGACCAGCACGAGATCGTCTCGCTCGCTCTGCTTCTGGGGATTCTGTTTTTCGCCTCGGTGACCGCCATCCTGCTGGTGCGTACGCGGGTGCGGGCGGCTGACAACGAAGCCGCCTATCGCGAGCAGGTCATGACGCTGACGGCGGAGGTCGACCGCGTCCATGCGTTGCTGCTCTCCGACCCGCAAATCGTCGTGGCTTGGGCGGCGGCAAGCGATGAGCCCGATATTATCGGCGATATTACCATCGTCGCGCCGGCAGCCATGCCACAGCGCGTACTTGCCTTCGGCTCCTGGCTCGAGGCCGACAAGGCGCAAAGCATGGAGCGTGCCGTCGACGCGTTGCGCGGCAAGGGCCAGGGCTTCTCAATGTCGCTGGTGACAATCGGCGGACGGCCGGTTGAGGCCGAAGGCCGCGCCATCGGCGGCCGCGCGGTGCTGCGCCTGCGCGACGTCAGCGGCATCAAGCGGGAGCTGGTGGCGCTGAACGACAGCTATCAGCAGATGAAGAGCGATGTCGGCGCGCT
>CAZSAW010000360.1:0-4963 GCA_964604745.1 uncultured Hyphomicrobiales bacterium | reverse complement strand
CGTTGCGCGGCGCGCTTGACGTCGTCGATCGTCACGGCGTCGATCAGGCCATTGCGCCGGTCGATATAATCGATGCCGAGATCGTCGAGCTGGATCTGCACGAGTTGCGCCGCGATCTTCGAGGACGTATCAAAATTCAGTGCGTAGGAGCCCTTGAGATAGGATTTCGCCTTGGCCAGTTCATCCGCATCAGGCCCGTCCTTCGACATGCGTGCGATCTCGGCCTTGATCAGCGCGAGCGATTCCTGCGCCCGGTCCGAACGTGTCGCCGTGCCTCCCATCGCCAGCGGCGCACGGTCGAGCGGCAGCAGATATGAATAGACGGAATAGGCGAGACCGCGCTTCTCGCGCACTTCCTTGTAAAGGCGCGACGAGAACGATCCGCCGCCGAGGATGTGATTGACGATGAAGGCCGGGATGAAATCCGGGTCCTTGCGGGCAATGCCGACGCCGCCAAAATTGACCACCGCCTGCGGCACATCGAGATCGGCCGAGATGCTGCGCCCGAGCGCCTCGATCTTGGCCGGCGGAACGAGATGCAGATTGGCCTTTTGCGGCAGGCTGCCGAAAATCTTGTCGAGAGACGCCGCCAGCGTCGCAGCATCGATATCGCCGACCACGCCGACAGTGAGATTGTCGCGCGCAAAGACGCGATGCGTGTAGTCGCGCAGATCGTCCGCCGAAATCAGTGGCGCCGATTCCAGCGTGCCGTTCAGCGGACGCCCGTACGGATGATCGGGGAAGGCCGTGCGCCACCAGAGTTTCGTCGCGATATCGCTCGGGCTCGTCGTCTCGCGGTTGAGCGAGGTCACGATCTGCGCCCGCACGCGCTCCACCGCGTCCGCGTCGAAACGCGGTGCGCTCAGGGCGAGCTTGAGCAGATCGAAGGCTTCGTCCTTGCGGTCGCGCAGAACCCGCAGCGAACCGTAGAAATGGTCGCGCTGCGCACGAAAGCGAAGCTCGATGGCATTCTGCTCGATCCGCTGGCCGAAGGTCTTTGAATCGAGCTCGCCCGCGCCTTCATCGAGCATGGACGCGGTGAAATAGCCGACGCCCGGCTTGGTGGCCGGATCCTGATTGGCGCCACCGCCGAACGCAAATTCGACCGAGATGAGCGGCACGGAGGAATCGTGCACGAGCCAGGCGCGGATCCCGCCCGGGCTCGTCACCTGCTCGATCTTGGTCGCCTGCGCCGGTGCTGCGAAACAAACAAGCGCGGCCGCCGCTGCAACGACGAAGCCGCGGCGGAAGATGGATTGTCCTGTCATTGTCACGAGCGCTTGTCCTCCGCGCGGCCGTATTGCTTGACCAGATAGCCGGTCACCGATCGCTTCTTGTCGAGCCAGCGCCGCGCGGCATCGCGCACGGCGTCGGCGGTGACGGCGCTGATGCGGCTCGGCCACGAGCGCACATCCTCGACGGTCGAACCCGTGGTCAGCGCCGTGCCGTACCAGCGTGCCAGCGTCGCCTGATTGTCCTGCGCGAAAATCGTATCGGCGACGAGACGGGTCTTGGCGCGGTCAAGTTCCTCGGCCGTGACGCCGTGCTCGACGAGCTCGGCGATCACGTCGTCGATGGCGTCGTCCAGATGCGGCAGGGTGACGTTCGGGCGCGGCGTGCCGGTGACGCTGAAGCGCGTGTCGTCAAGCGCCGCGCCCTGATACCAGGCACCGACGCCGACCGCGATGTTCTTCTCCATCACCAATGTACGATAGAGGCGGCTGTTTGAGCCCGATCCGAGAATGTGAGCCAGAACTTCGAGCGCTTCCGACTCGCCGGGCTTCGCGGTCGAATTCGAGGGCACAAGATAGCTGCGCTGCAGGCTCGGCTGCGTCACGCGCGGATCGGCGAGCGTCACGTAGCGAACGGCGCTCGGCTCCGGCTCATGCGGCCGGACGCGCGGGGGGACGTCGAACTGGCGCTGCACCCTGCCGTAGGTCTCGGCCGCCATCCGCTTCACTTCGTCGCCCGTGACGTCGCCGGCAACGACAAGGATCGCGTCGTTGGGCGTGTAGAAGCGTTTGTAGAAATCCAGCGCCAGCGTGCGGTCGAGCTTCTCGATCTCGTGCCGCCAGCCGATCACCGGCCGGCCGTAGGGATGGTTGAGATAGAGCGCCGCCTCGATCTGCTCGCCGAGCCGCGCGCCGGGATTGTTGGCGACGCGCTGGTTCTGCTCCTCGAGCACGACCTTCAGTTCCGGCTTGACCACGTCGTCGGTCAGGACGAGCCCGGTCATGCGATCGGCCTCGAACTCCATCAGCGTCTTCAGCTTGTCGCGCGAGACGCGCTGGTAATAGGCCGTGTAGTCGCTCGAGGTGAATGCATTCTCCTGGCCGCCGATGGTCGCGACAACTTGCGAGAAGCGTCCGGCCGGATTCTTTGCCGTCCCCTTGAACATCAGATGCTCGAGGAAATGCGCGATACCGGATTTGCCCGGCTCCTCGTCGGCGGCGCCGACCTTGTACCAGACCATGTGCGTGACAACGGGGGTGCGATGATCGGGGATCACCACGACCTCAAGACCGTTGCTGAGAAAGAAATGCGAGACGTCGACGCCGTTCGCCGTTTGCGCGTGGGCGGCCACGCCGCCGGCAAGAAACGCTAGCACCGCGAGAGATTTCAGGATGACATTTTGCACCGAGAGCCGTCTTTCTGTGGCGCATTCGCGCCGACCAATGTCAGGCCGAGGCACGGCTCAACCGCCTATGCCGCCTGCCCTCACCCATGTCGCCTAGATACCGCAAGCGCGGCGACAATCACTGCCGCCCGACCGCCTGATCCTCGACCTTGAACGGCTTCGGAGCCTCGCGCGTGGCAGAGAGCCCATAGGGATAATTCGGCGACGGCTGCATGTAGCCGGTCGGCGGGTCGGTCAGACTCACGCGCGGCGGCTCGCCGGGATAGGGCGCCGTCTCGGTGCCATCCTTCGACGACGAGAAGATGCTGCTCCAGATATTGCCCTTGCTGCCGAGTTCGTTCGGCCGCAGGGCACGTCCGTGCGTGGCGTTCTCCTGCGACGAAGGCGCACCGACGCCACCCGCACCCGCCTGCTTGCCGGCGAGTTCGTCGGGATTGAGCGGACGGCCGGGATCGTAACGCGTGCGCGGATCGAGGTCGCGCGGGTCGACCCGCGTCTTCATTTTGGCCTGCTGGATGTCGGCGTCTTTCGGCCAAGCCGGATTGGGCACGGCGCCCGTCGTTTCCGGAGGCGGCAATGTCGAACTTGGCGGCACGACCAGCGGCGAGCGCTCGCGATAGTCGATGTTCGGGCGGTCGCCGCCGAGAATGCTTTTCAGGATCTTGGTTTCGAACGGCTCGTCGTCGTCCTCGCCGTCGCCGGCCATCGCCTTCGAGGCCGCGCCGAATGTCAGTCCGACAACCACGACGCCCGCCAGCGCGACGGCAAGCAGGCGCTTCAGAGATGTCTCGCCGGTCTGCATCGTCAGGTGAGGCAAGGTCTGCTCCATGCCGATGAACGTCGGCCCTTCTGGCCGTTTAAGCGCACCAATCAGGGCGCTTTTGCGGCGTCACCGCCCATGACGGATTCATACAACAGGCCGACCACCCCGGCAACGATGGCTGCATCGGCGAGGTTAAAGACGTACCAGCTGAAATTGATGTTTTCCGTGCGGATGAAAAACAGGACGAAATCCATCACCCCCGGCCAATGCAGACGGTCGATGGCATTGCCCAAGGCGCCGCCAATGATGAGCCCGAGCGCGAACGCCGTAAGCCGCCAATGCGCCCGCGCCAGCCAGATCCAGAGAAGAACAATGGCGATCGCGGTTAACGCCAGCAGGACCCAGCGGCCATAGGGGCCCTCCTGCTGGAACAGGCCGTAGCTGATCCCCTTGTTCCAGGTCAGCACGAAATCGAGAAACGGCAGCACGCGCACCGACCCTTTGCCGGGCAGGTCGTAGACATAGACCATCCAGAGTTTGATCGCCTGATCGGCGGCGCAGATCACGGCCGCGGTCATGGCGCCGATCCGGCTCAACGGACCCCACATCATGGGGCGCTATTCCGCCGCCTTGCGCATGGCTTCCCATTCCCGCAGCGCCCGCGCATCGCGTGGCGAGACATCCGGGTAATCGGGATCGGAGCCGACATTGGTCAGCACCTTCCAGGAGCGTGCGCACTTCTTTCCTTCCGCGCGCATCGGCTCCACGGCGACACCCTTCACATCGTCGAGACGGAAGGCATTGTCCGGGCCCTCGCCTTCCATCAGCAGCGCGCCCGACGTGATGCAGACTTCGGCGAGGTCGATATCGACAAGCGCCGCGAACAGGTCGCCGTCGGAGACATGCACGACCGGCGCCGCTTCAAGCGACGAGCCGATGCGTTTGCCGGCGCGTTCGAGCTCGAGCGCCCCGGTAACGACACGGCGCACGAGCTTCACCTTGCGCCACTTCTCGGCCAGCGCGTCATCCCGCCATGCGGCTGGCACCTCGGGGAAAAGCTGCAAATGCACCGAGGGCGCGGACGCGCCATAACGCGACAGCCAGGCTTCCTCCGCGCTAAAACAGAGCATCGGCGCAAGCCACGTCACCGTGCAATGAAACAGATGATCGAGCACCGTGAGGCACGCCTTGCGCTTCACCGACGAAATCGGATCGCAATAGAGCGCATCCTTGCGGATATCGAAATAGAAAGCCGAGAGATCGCTCGTCATGAAGGCGTTGAGCTGCGCGAAGATGCGCTTGTAGTCGAACTCGGCGTAAGCCTGACGCACCAGCGTATCGAGCTCGGCGAGCCGATGCAGCATCAGCCGCTCCAGCTCCGGCATCTTGTCGAGCGCAACGCGGTCTTCCTCGCGGAAATGGGCGAGATTGCCGAGCATCCAGCGGATGGTGTTACGCAGCTTGCGATAGGTCTCGACCGTCGTCTTGATGATTTCCTTGCCGATGCGGATGTCGTCGGCATAGTCGGACGCGCAGACCCACATGCGCAAAATGTCGGCGCC
>CAZSAW010000359.1:0-10954 GCA_964604745.1 uncultured Hyphomicrobiales bacterium | reverse complement strand
GTGTCCCGGATGGATGAGGTTCTGGCGCGCGCGCTGGTGCGGCCGCCTGAGCCGATCACGTGGGACGAAAAGCCCGTGGCGGCGACGGTCGATGCTCCCGTCGAGGACGACAACGCCGGCCTTACGGCGCACTGACGCTTCGTCGGGGCGGCTCTGGTTTCGGACGGCGGCGCTCCGGCGCCGCCGTTTCGTTGTCGGAGCGAAGACGCAGGGCCCGGCGCTTGCCGGGGCGCATCCGCGGCGATATGGAGGCGAGGGGGCGGTTAGCTCAGCTGGTAGAGCATCTCGTTTACACCGAGAGGGTCGGCGGTTCGAGCCCGTCACCGCCCACCAATTTCCACACAAATTTAAAGCGACGGCCGCCGAAGGGCGGTCGCATCAAAAATCAGGCGCGCCAGCGTAGCCGCTGACGCGCCCTGGTCGCGAGACGGGCCTGCTCTCCCCAAGGGCTGCAAGCCGGGCCGCTAGACCGCTTCTTTCAGTTCCTTGGCGGCGCGGAAGGCAACCTTCTTGCTCGCCTTGATCTGAATTTGCTCGCCGGTGGCGGGGTTACGTCCCATCCGGGCCGCGCGCTTGCGCACCTGCAGGATGCCCAATCCACCAATGCGGATCCGGTCACCCTTCTTCAGGTGCTTGGTAATCGCCGTCACCAAGTCGTTCATGATTGCTTCGCCCTGCTTTTTGGAGAGCTGGTGACTCTCCGCAAGCTGGGCCGCGAGATGCTTCGCCGTCACCGTGGGTGTCGCCGGCTTCTTGTCAGCCATGGGGTGGCCCTCCTTGTCATCAGGCAGAATTACGAAAAAACATAGATTGTGGCGTTTAGACGATTCGGGGAGGGCCGGAAACGCCTTGTTTTACGCGTTAAAGTTATTTCGCAACGAATCGTTGGGAAAATATTCCGCAGGGCGGGGTTTTCGCGGGGTGGCGGGAGCGACGGGACTCGAACCCGCGGCCTCTGCCGTGACAGGGCAGCGCTCTAACCAACTGAGCTACGCCCCCGCGGGAGTGGCACGGACTTAAATGCCGCTCCTATCCAAGTCAAGGCGCGAGACTTTGGCGCCATCAGCCGCGCCGTTCGGCCGTCCACACACCAGAGCACTCGCCTGATTTCGTCTTCCAGATGCCGGAACCACTCGATGCGCCGAGACGACCCGAACCGCTCGCGCTTTGATCGCCGCGGCTGATCGTGACTTGCACTGCGCCGCCTGCGCCGACACGGCCGCGAATGTTGAATGACGAGTTTTCCGGATTGGCGTGATTGACCACGCCTCGGGCGATGCGAACAGGATAGCGATAACCGCGATCGCATGTGCCCTTCTCGGTGATCACCAGCACGCTCCAGAGCCCGTCGGTTCCGGCCGCGTGACCTGCAATGGGGAAGGCGGCAAACGAGGCGGCGAAAACCGCGCCAGCAATCAATCTTTGGGAAAAGCTCGTCATATGTCGCTCCATAGAGTGGGGAATCACCGGGTCACTGCGTTCAGTGTACTAAAGAGCGCCGGTGGTTCATGCGCGAACGCCGATCCGCCCTTGCCCTGCTCAAATCCGACGTCGAACAGCACCTTCATATATGCGGTGTCGAACGCGCCACGGCTAGGTTCGTTGAACGTGGACGGGATGGTCGCGACATTGAAGGTTATTCCGCTCTGTTTGGCGACGACATAAGCGCGCTGCAACATGACGCGGGTCAAAGTCTTGACAATGGTCGAAACGCCGCGCCCCACGATCCCGATCAGGCTGCGTTCCGTGACCTGAAAATCCGGCCGCAACTGGGTGTTGATGACCACATACAATTCTGTGGCGGGCAGCGTGTAGTTACGCGTTGCCGCGAGCAGCGATTCCGGCGCTACATAGAACTGCGCGCACATCCCGCCGTCGGCATGCATCTCGTGAAAGCGTTTGCCGCCGGATTCCACTTCGATCAGCACCGGCGGGAACGCCCCCGGAATGCTGCCGGCCGCGAGCAGAACCTGGCGAAAAAGCTTCAACGCGTCTTCGCCTCCTGCTGCTGCAATAGCACCCATGTTCCAGACCATGGGTCGCTCGGCATCGACATCGGTCGTCACGACGAAAAGTCGCCGGCCCTTGCGGTGCTCGGCTGCGACATCGGCGAGCAGCTCGGGCGTTACGAGTTTTGCGATCAGTTCGCGCAGCGGCCAAGTGTCGAAAAAGCTTTCGCTGCCCTGGCTGCCAAGTTCGAACACGTCGCCGGCATTGATGCTGGTGTAGGCCGACCGAAGCTGTTCATCGTATTTGGCGCCGGCAAAGATGTACGGTGCCATCAATGCGCCGGTGCTGACGCCGGTCACGAGCGAGAATTCGGGGCGCTGGTTAGCGGCACTCAAGCCGACAAACACACCCGCCCCGAAGGCACCGTCGGCGCCACCACTTGAAAGCGCGAGCCACGGTCCCTTCACCGTCGGCAATGCGCGCTCGAAGTCCTGCTCGGAATCGCCCCAGAAGCGCGCGTCGGCAATGCCCGGTATGACGGCCGCGGCAGCCTCTGCAGCCGTGAACGATTCGCGCGGCGGGATCTTCGGTCCCTTGGATGCAGGCTCCTCTTTCTTCGCTGCACGGTTCGGGGCCGGAGTTTTCTTCCGGGCGGCCGATGCCGGCTTGGCGCTCGTCGTGGTGCTCTCTTTCTTGCGCGGCGCGGCGCTCTGCGCGTGCGACGGGCCGACGGCAAATGACAACGTGATGACGGCGGCCAGAAGAGCGCGGGCGAGCCGGGCGAGGACGGTCGGACGATGGGGCACAAATTGCATGGCGCGATGTTGGAACAGCTTCGCCAGCATGGCAATTCGCACCGGGCCCCATCCCCAAATTCGGGGCGAGGCGACAACACGCCATTGCGAATTTGCAACAGATGCCATGATACTTTCCTCCCGGCCGATGCCCGCCGCCCGCCGCTTGCCACCTCCTATACGCTGCGCTAAGGCTCGCGTGTTCCCGCCGCGTCGCCTAATCGCGATTTTTTCCATCAATCGTGCCGGCGCCGCCCGACCGGCCAGACGGTCGAGGACGGGGTTGCGCAATATTTGCGCATGACGAGGTGCGGGCATCGGGACACCGAGGTCTGCGCGAACGGGCGAGGTCATGATCGAGCTGCTGCAGGATTATCTTCCGCTGGCCGTGTTCATCGCGGTTGCGACGGTGCTTGGCCTGGCGCTCCTGATCGCACCGTTCATCGTCGCGTACAGGCAGCCCGATCCCGAAAAACTCTCCGCCTACGAGTGCGGTTTCAACGCCTTCGATGACGCGCGCATGAAGTTCGATGTGCGTTTCTACCTTGTCGCGATTTTGTTCATCATTTTCGACCTCGAAGTGTCCTTTCTTTTTCCTTGGGCGGTGGCCTTCGGCCAGCTCGGCCTGTTCGGCTTCTGGTCGATGATGGTGTTTCTTGCGGTGCTGACGATCGGGTTTATCTACGAGTGGAGGAAGGGGGCGCTCGAATGGGATTGACGAGCGAGCGCATGAACCCGGTCACCGCTCCGGCCGCAAAAGGCATCCTCGATCCGCGCACCGGCAAGCCGGTTGGAGCGGACGATCAATTCTATGTCGGGCTCAACCGCGAACTCTCCGACAAGGGCTTCCTCATCACCGCCGCCGACGATCTCATCACCTGGGCGCGCACCGGCTCGCTCATGTGGATGACGTTCGGCCTTGCCTGCTGCGCCGTCGAGATGATGCAGATGTCGATGCCGCGCTATGACGCCGAGCGTTTCGGCTTCGCGCCGCGCGCCTCGCCGCGCCAATCCGATGTGATGATTGTCGCCGGCACGCTTACCAACAAGATGGCGCCGGCGCTGCGCAAGGTTTACGACCAGATGCCGGAGCCGCGTTACGTGATCTCGATGGGCTCGTGCGCGAATGGTGGTGGCTATTATCATTACTCGTATTCCGTCGTGCGCGGCTGCGACCGCATCGTGCCGGTCGACATTTATGTCCCCGGCTGCCCGCCGACGGCGGAAGCGCTGCTCTACGGCGTGATGCTGCTGCAGAAGAAGATCCGGCGCATCGGGACGATCGAGCGTTGAGCGGGCAGGGCGGCATGACCGAAGCGCTCGAAAAGATCGGACAGAGGATTGGCGGCGCGCTGCAAGGTGCCGTCACCGGTCAATCGATTGCAAGCGGCGAATTGACCGTCACTGCCGTTGCAGGCGACATCGTCAAGGTCGTGCGCTTTCTGCGCGACGACGCCGAGTGCCTGTTCTGGAACATCATCGACGTCACCGCGGTCGACTGGCCGGCGCGCGATCAGCGCTTCGACGTCGTCTATCATTTTCTCTCGCCGAAAAAGAACCAGCGCATCCGCGTGAAGGTGCAGACCGACGAGGCAACGCCGGTGCCTTCGATCATCGAAGTGTTCCCCGGCGCGGACTGGTTCGAGCGCGAGACTTACGACCTGTATGGCGTCTTGTTCACCGGCCATCCGGACATGCGCCGCATCCTGACCGATTACGGCTTCGAGGGTCATCCGCTGCGCAAGGATTTTCCGCTCACCGGTTTTGTCGAAGTGCGCTGGGACGACGAGCAGAAGCGCGTCGTCTACGAGCCCGTGCGGCTCACGCAGGAATTCCGGAATTTCGACTTTCTCTCTCCCTGGGAAGGCAGCGAATATCGGCTGCCGGGCGACGAGAAAGCGGCCAACGGCAAGGGCGGTTGACGATGAAGCCCAGCCTCAAGCCAGGTCTCACCCATCGCCTGACCTACCGTGTTCCCGCCAACAAGACGGTGCCGCATCTTTATCCCGAGGCGGACGACTTCCAGTCGATGCCTGCCGTCTTCGCGACCGGCTACATGGTCGGGCTGATGGAATGGGCCTGCATCGAGCTGCTGAACCCGCATCTCGATCCCGGCGAGGGCTCGCTTGGCATCCACGTCGATTTCAGCCATTCGGCGGCGACTCCGCCCGGACTGACCATCACCGTCGATGCTGAATGCACGGAAGTGAACGGCAAGCGCGTCGCCTTTTATGTGCGCGGTCATGACGGTCTCGATGTGATTGGCGAAGGCCGGCATCAGCGCGCCGTCGTCACCTGGGACAAATTCAACGCGCGCGTTGCCGAAAAGGCGAAGGCCGCGTTGGCGCAGGCATAGAAATCATGGCCGAAACCGGATTGCGCAATTTCACCATCAATTTCGGACCGCAGCATCCGGCGGCGCATGGCGTGCTGCGCCTCGTGCTCGAACTCGATGGCGAAATCGTCGAGCGCGTCGATCCGCATATCGGCCTTCTGCATCGCGGCACCGAGAAGCTCATCGAGCAGAAGACCTATCTGCAGGCGATCCCCTATTTCGATCGTCTCGACTATGTCGCGCCGATGAATCAGGAGCACGCCTTCTGTCTCGCGGCAGAGAAGCTTCTTGAGCTGCAAGTGCCACGCCGCGCGCAGCTTATCCGCGTTCTCTTCTGCGAGATCGGGCGCATTCTCTCTCATCTCCTGAACGTGACGACGCAGGCGATGGATGTCGGCGCGCTCACGCCACCGCTCTGGGGCTTTGAAGAGCGCGAGAAGCTGATGGTGTTCTACGAGCGCGCGTCGGGCAGCCGCATGCATGCCGCGTATTTCCGTATCGGCGGCGTGCATCAGGATTTGCCGCCGCAACTGCTCAACGACATGGCCGCGTTTTGCGATCCGTTCCTCAAGGTTGTCGACGATCTCGACAAGCTGCTCACCGGCAACCGCATCTTCAAGCAGCGCAACGTCGATATCGGCGTCGTGAAGATAGAAGACGCGTGGGCTTGGGGTTTTTCCGGCGTGATGGTGCGCGGCTCGGGCGCGGCCTGGGATCTGCGCAAGGCGCAGCCTTACGAATGCTATGCCGACATGGAGTTTGACATCCCCATCGGCAAGAACGGCGACTGCTACGACCGCTATCTCATCCGCATGGAAGAGATGCGTCAGTCGATCCGCATCATGAAGCAGTGCCTGAAGGAATTACGCGCGCCGGAAGGCAAGGGACCGGTCTCTGTCGCCGACAACAAGGTCGTTCCCCCGAAACGCGGAGAGATGAAGCGCTCGATGGACGCGCTCATTCACCACTTCAAGCTTTATACCGAGGGCTTCCATGTGCCCGCGGGCGAAGTCTATGCGGCGGTCGAAGCGCCGAAAGGCGAGTTCGGGGTCTACCTCGTGGCTGACGGCACAAATAAGCCGTACAAGTGCAAGATTCGCGCGCCCGGATTTGCTCACATGCAGGCAATGGATTTTCTGTGCCGCGGCCACATGCTCGCGGACGTCTCCGCCATTCTCGGCTCGCTTGACATCGTGTTCGGGGAGGTCGATCGCTGATGGCCGTCCGTCGTCTCGCTCCCGCCGTGCTGCAGCCGAAGGAATTTGCGTTCACGGACGCCAATCTCGCCTGGGCGCGCAAGCAGCTCACGAAATATCCGGATGGCCGTCAGGCGTCCGCCGTCATTCCGCTCCTCTGGCGCGCGCAGGAGCAGGCGGGCGGCTGGGTGCCGGAAGTTGCGATCCGCTATGTCGCTGACTTTCTCGACATGGCGTATATCCGCGTATTGGAAATCGCGACCTTCTACACGATGTTCAATCTCGAACCGGTCGGCCGCCATCACGTTCAGCTTTGCGGCACGACCCCATGCATGCTGCGTGGTGCTGAAGAACTGAAGGAGATTTGCCATCACCGCATCGGCGAGCAGCATCACGTGACTGCCGACGGCAATTTCTCATGGATTGAGGTGGAATGTCTGGGCGCATGCGTGAATGCGCCGATGGCCCAGATCAACTACGATTATTACGAAGATCTCACGCCTGAGAGCTTCAGCCGGCTTCTTGACGATCTCGCGGCCGGAAAGACCGTTGAGCCCGGGCCGCAAATCGATCGGCAATTCTCGGCACCCGAAGGCGGTCCGCTGACGCTTGTGACCGTGGGGGCGGACCCGGCTCCGTCGAAAGGCCGAAAGAAATCCTTGACCGATTCTGACGCCAAGCGGCCCGGTGCGGCAGCCAATGTGCACGAAGCGGCGGTGCCGAAGCCACCGGTCGCGGATTCCTCCGACAAGCGGCGGAAGAAATAATGCTCGCTGACAAGGATCGCATCTTTCAGACTCTGTACGGCCTGCACGACTGGGGCCTCGAAGGCGCGCGTGCGCGCGGCAGCTGGGACGGCACCAAGGGCATTGTGGAAAAAGGCCGCGACGCCATCGTCAACGAAATCAAGGCGTCGGGGTTGCGCGGGCGCGGCGGCGCCGGATTTCCGACCGGCATGAAATGGTCGTTCATGCCGAAAGAGTCCAAGGATGGCCGTCCGAGCTATCTCGTCGTGAATGCCGACGAGTCCGAGCCCGGCACGTGCAAGGACCGCGAGATCATGCGGCACGATCCGCATCTTCTCGTCGAAGGTTGTCTGATCGCCGGCTTCGCCATGGGTGCGCATGTTGGCTACATCTACGTGCGCGGCGAATTCATCCGCGAGCGCGAGCGCCTTCAGGCCGCAGTCGATCAGGCCTATGACGCGAAGCTGATCGGCAAGAACAACATTCACGGCTGGGATTTTGATCTCTACGTTCATCACGGCGCCGGCGCCTATATCTGCGGTGAGGAGACGGCGCTGCTCGAAAGCCTCGAAGGCAAGAAGGGCATGCCGCGGCTGAAGCCGCCGTTCCCGGCGAATGTCGGCCTTTATGGTTGCCCCACGACGGTCAATAACGTTGAATCGATTGCCGTTGCGCCTGACATCATGCGGCGCGGCGCGGCGTGGTTCGCGGGCATCGGCCGTCCCAACAACACCGGCACAAAGCTCTTCTGCATCTCTGGTCATGTGAACAAGCCCTGCAACGTCGAAGAGGCGATGGGCATTCCCTTCCGCGAGCTCATCGATAAGCACGCTGGCGGCGTCCGCGGCGGCTGGGACAATCTCCTTGCGGTCATTCCAGGTGGCTCATCGGTTCCCTGCGTGCCGGCGTCGCAATGCGATGACAACAGGTTCATGGATTTCGACACCCTGAAGGGTCTGAAATCCGGCCTCGGCACCGCAGCCGTGATCGTCATGGACAAATCGACGGAGATCGTCCGTGCGATCGCGCGCGTCGCCTATTTTTACAAGCACGAAAGCTGCGGTCAGTGCACGCCCTGTCGCGAGGGTACGGGCTGGATGTGGCGCGTGGTCAGCCGCATGGCAGAGGGCCGAGCGCAGAAGCGGGAGATCGATCTGCTGCTCGATGTCGCGAGCCAGGTCGAAGGTCACACGATTTGCGCGCTGGGCGACGCAGCAGCGTGGCCCATTCAAGGTCTGATCCGTCATTTCCGCGGCGAGATCGAGCGCCGCATCGACGACTATTCGCGCAATGCCGACCGGAGCGTGCCTCGTCCGGTTCCGGAGGCAGCGGAGTGATCCATGTCCTTCGACACGCCCAGCTTGCGGTGCCGGGAATGCAAGTTCTGGTGGCCGTTGCCGCATGCGGGGGCACCCGCGAGCCGCGAGAAGTCGCTGCGGGGACAGTGTCGGCGCTACGCGCCACCGGCCCATCTTGTCGGCGCAAGCGAGCCGGACGTAGGCACGACGCGCAGACCGGCTTGGGCGATTGTCGCCAAGGACGATTGGTGCGGCGAATTCGTGCAACGCGATTTCAAGGCGAGCTTCTAAAGACGGCGTCGATGGGACCGGACGTAGCAAAGAGCGAGACAGGCAGTGGCAACGCGCTTGACGTGGGCGACGGGGCCGGGCGGCATCTCGCGCAGTTCAACATCGCGCGCGTTCGCTATCCGCTCGACGATCCGCGGATGAAGGAATTCGTCGAGAATGTTGAGCGCATCAACGGACTTGCCGAGAAGATCGAGGGCTTTGTCTGGCGCCTGCAGGACGAAAGCGGACATGCCATGAACATGCGTGTCTATGACGATCCGCGCATCCTGCCGAATTTGACCGTGTGGGAAAACATCGGCGCCCTGGAGCGTTTTGTCTGGAAAACGGCGCATAACCGCTTCTATCAGCGCCGGACCGACTGGTTTGAGCCGCTTGAGACGCCGCTCGTCCTGTGGTGGGTCGCGCCGGGCGAGCGGCCGTCGCTTGACGAAGGCGTGGCGCGGCTCGATCGGCTCAAGGCCGAGGGTCCGAGCCCGGACGCCTTCCTCTGGAACAATGTCGCCGCAGCGCAGGTGTGGAAGACCGCGCGTGGCATGAGCGTCAACGGGCATGCAGCATGACCAAACTTGTCGTTGATGGCATCGAGGTCGATGTCCCGCCGGACTACACGCTGCTGCAGGCGTGCGAGGCGGCCGGAGCCGAGATTCCACGCTTCTGCTTCCACGAGCGTCTGTCGATTGCTGGCAATTGCCGCATGTGCCTTGTCGAACTGAAGGGCTCGCCCAAGCCGGTCGCGTCCTGCGCCTGGGGTGTGCGCGACTGCCGCCCGGGACCGAACGGGGAACCACCGGTCGTCAACACCAAGACGCCCATGGTGAAGAAGGCACGCGAAGGCGTGATGGAATTCCTGCTGATCAACCATCCGCTCGATTGCCCGATCTGCGATCAGGGCGGCGAGTGCGATCTGCAGGATCAGGCGATGGCCTACGGCGTCGACACCAGCCGCTATCAGGAGAACAAGCGCGCGGTCGAGGACAAGTATGTCGGCGCGCTGGTCAAGACGATCATGAACCGCTGCATCCATTGCACGCGGTGCATCCGCTTCACGACCGAAGTGGCGGGCGTGTCCGAGCTTGGCGCAATCGGGCGCGGCGAGGACATGGAGATCACGACCTATCTCGAACAGGCGATGACCTCCGAATTGCAAGGCAACGTGGTCGATCTTTGCCCGGTCGGCGCGCTGACCTCGAAGCCCTATGCGTTCGCGGCGCGGCCGTGGGAGCTCGGCAAGACCGAATCCATCGACGTGATGGATGCGGTCGGCTCCGCCATCCGCATCGATACGCGCGGGCGCGAAGTGATGCGCATTCTGCCGCGCGTGAATGAAGCGGTGAACGAGGAATGGATTTCCGACAAGACCCGCCACGTCGTGGACGGCCTGCGCTCGCAACGGCTCGATTCACCTTACGTCCGCGAGAACGGACGTTTGCGCGCGGCCTCGTGGAGCGAGGCCTTCGAGGTCATCGCGAAGAAGGTGAAGGCGGCGAAGCCTGAACGGATTGGCGCGATCGCGGGCGATCTTGCCGCGGTGGAAGAGATTTTCGCGCTCAGGGATCTCATGACGCGGCTCGGCTCGAAGAACATCGACGCGCGCCAGGACGGTTCGCTGATCGATCCGCGCTGGGGCAGGGCGACGTATCTGTTCAATCCGACGATCGCCGGGATCGAGCAGGCAGACGCGCTTCTCATCGTCGGCTGCAATCCGCGCAAGGAAGCGGCTGTCCTTAATGCGCGTATCCGCAAGCGCTGGCGTGCGGGTCATTTCCCCATTGCGCTGATCGGCGAGCGCGTCGATCTCACATATCCGTATCATTATCTGGGTGCTGGCCCGGAAACGCTGGCGGAACTTGCCGCCGGCAAGGGCGACTATGCCGGCATCCTGAAGGGCGCGCAGCGGCCTCTGGTGCTGATCGGCCAGCATGCGCTGACGCGGACCGATGGCGCGCGGATCGCTTCGCTCGCTGCCAAGGCCGCGGTCGATCTCGGTGCGGTCAAGGACGGCTGGACCGGGTACGCGATGCTGCACCATGCCGCCTCGCGCGTCGGCGCCTTCGATCTCGGCTTCACCCCGGGCGACGAGGGCCGCGCCGCTTGGCAGATGGCCGAGCCTGGCACGCTCGACGTGCTGTTTCTTCTCGGCGCCGACGAGATCGACGTCGCGCCGGGCGCCTTCGTCGTCTACATCGGCACGCATGGCGACAACGGCGCGCATCGCGCCGACGTGATCCTGCCGGGCGCGGCCTATCCGGAAAAGTCGGCGATTTACGTCAATACCGAAGGCCGCGCGCAGATGGCCGGTCGCGCCTCGTTCCCGCCCGGCGATGCGCGCGAGGATTGGGCGATC
>CAZSAW010000358.1:0-2060 GCA_964604745.1 uncultured Hyphomicrobiales bacterium | reverse complement strand
CCGCCGAGCGCGCGACCACCGTGCTCAAGGACATCGAAATCCAGGTCGGCCGCACCGGCGCACTGACGCCGGTGGGCAAGCTCGAGCCGGTCGGCGTCGGCGGCGTCATCGTGCAGAACGTTACCTTGCACAACGAGGATTACATCAAAGGCATCGGCGGGGACGGCGAGGCATTGCGCGAAGGACGCGACATCCGCATCGGCGACACCGTGATCGTTCAGCGCGCCGGTGACGTCATTCCGCAGGTGGTCGATGTCGTCATCGACAAGCGGCCGAAAAGCGCGAAGCCGTATCACTTTCCCACGACATGCCCGTGCCCGCTGCATACCGATGTCGTGCGCGAGGAGACGGCGACCGGCGAGGAGGGTGCGCGGGCCCGCTGTACCGGCGAGTTCGCCTGCCCCTATCAGAAGATCCAGCATCTCATGCTGTTCGTGTCGCGCCGTGCCTTCGACATCGACGGTCTTGGCGAAAAGCAGGTGGAGCTGTTCTTCGAGAAAGGCTGGGTGAAGGAGCCGGCCGACATCTTCACGCTGGAAAAGAAACACAAGGACGACCTTCTGGCCGAGGAGGGCTATGGCGAAACGTCGGTCCGCAATCTGTTCAACGCCATTGAGCATCGCCGCGAAATTGCGCTCGACCGTTTCATCTACGCACTCGGCATCCGTCATGTCGGCGAGACGACGGCGCTCGCGCTCGCGCGAGGCTATGGCTCATGGGACGCTTTCCACGATGCCTGCCTGAAGGTCGCCAAAGGCGACGAGGAGACCGTCGCGGAGATGGATGCGCTCGACCAGATCGGCGACACGGTCATTCAGGCGGTCGCCGCCTATTTCGGCGAAAGCCACAATCGCGGCATCGTCGAGCGTCTCACCAAGCAGGTGACGATCCTCGATGCCGAGAAGCCGAAGAAGAACACAGCCGTCGCCGGCAAGACGGTGGTGTTCACCGGCTCGCTGGAAAAGATGACGCGCGAGGAAGCAAAGGCCATGGCCGAACGCCTCGGCGCCAAGGCGGCGGGCTCGGTCTCGAAGAAGACGGACTATGTCGTCGCCGGGTCGGGCGCGGGATCGAAGCTCGCCGAGGCGCAGAAGCTCGGCGTGACAGTCCTCACCGAAGACGAGTGGCTGAAGCTGATTTCATGACAGGCCGGCGGCCGCGTAGCTTCTGTCGTCACGAACAGGGACAAGCCAAGCCGTGACAAATCATCGGAGCGGCCGTGTCGCCTGTGTCAGCCAGCTTTTCGTGTCCGCGTCCAGGAGCGGCGACAGCGTTTCGTGTACCCGTGTGTGGTAGGCATTGAGCCAGTCAATTTCCTCCTGCGTCATCAGGACCGGATCGATCAGGCGCAGGTCGATGGGGGCAAAGGTCAGCGTCTCGAAGGCGTTGAGCTTCTTCTCCGCGCCGGGGAGCGGCGGGCATTCGGTGACGAGGACGAGATTTTCGATACGGATGCCATATTGGCCGGTTTTGTAATAGCCGGGCTCGTTGGACAGGATCATGCCGCGCTTGAGCGGCGTCGTGCCGAGCTTGGAAATGCGCGCCGGCCCTTCGTGCACCGACAGATAGCTGCCGACACCGTGGCCGGTGCCGTGATCGAAATCGAGGCCGTGCTGCCAGAGATATTGCCGCGCGAAGCTGTCGAGCTGCGCGCCGCTTACGCCTTCGGGAAATACGGCGGTGGCGATGGCGATATGTCCGCGCAGAACCAGGGTGAAATGCGCGCGCATGTTCGCCGTCGTCGGCCCGACCGGCAGCGTGCGGGTGACGTCGGTCGTGCCGTCCTCGTACTGGCCGCCGGAATCGATGAGAAAGAGTTCGCCCGGCGCGATGCGGCGACTGGTCTTGCGCGTGACGCGGTAATGCACGATGGCGCCGTTCGGGCCGGCGCCGGCAATGGTGGGGAACGACACGTCCTTCAGCAGTCCGGTGTCGCGCCGGAATGATTCCAGCGCTTCGACGGCGTCGATCTCGGTCAGGTTTCCGCGCGGCGCCGCGCGGGGGCACAACCCCACGAACCCCCCCAAAGCCGCCCCCCCGCGCCGGGGCGCCGCGCCGGG
>CAZSAW010000357.1:0-15237 GCA_964604745.1 uncultured Hyphomicrobiales bacterium | reverse complement strand
GTTACGGTCATCGGACATTGCCGTTTCGCCTCGCCCGGAGCCATTCCCGATGACTGTCCGACCCCGCCGCAGCATGCTCTACATGCCCGGCTCGAACGCGCGCGCGCTGGAAAAGGCGCGCACCCTTGCCGCTGACACGTTCATTCTCGATCTCGAGGACGCCGTGGCGCCCGATGCCAAGGACGTCGCGCGCAAGCAGGTGGTGGAAGCGGTCAAGGCGGGTGCCTTCGGGAAGCGCGAGGTTTTCATCCGCATCAACGGTATCGACACGCCCTGGCATGCCGACGATCTGCAGGCGGCAAGCGGCGCGGCGCCGGACGGCATTCTCGTGCCGAAGATTTCATCGTCCGATCAGCTGGAACTGCTCGGCCGGCGGCTGCTCGACATGGCGGTCGATCACAGGACGCGCATCTGGGCGATGATCGAGACGCCGTTCGCGATCCTCAACATCCGCGACATCGCCGAAGCGGCGCGCGATTCGGAAACGCGCCTGTCCGGTTTCGTGCTCGGCACCAACGATCTTGCCAAGGAAACGGGCGCACGCATCGTGCCCGGCCGCGCGCCGATGCTCGCATGGCTGTCGATCTGCCTCGCCGCCGCGCGGGCCAACGGACTCGTCGTGATCGACGGGGTCTACAATGACATCGGCAATGCGGAGGGCTTTGCGCAGGAATGCGTGCAGGCGCGCGATCTTGGTTTCGACGGCAAGACGCTCATTCACCCGAGCCAGATCGACCCATGCAACGCGGCTTTCTCGCCAACGGCCGACGAGGTCGCGATGGCGCGCAAGATGATCGGCGCCTTCGATCTTCCGGAGAACAAGGACAAAGGCGTCGTGTCGATCGACGGCCGCATGGTTGAGCGGCTGCACGCCGAGATGGCGCGCAAGACGGTGGCCATTGCCGACGCCATCGCGGCGCTAGACTAGCGCGACAGCGGCTCCACGACCGTGCCGTTGAAACCGAGATCGCGCGCGGCATTCGATCCCGCGCACGAATATCGGGAATTGCTCGTCCTCCAGGTCGCGGATTTCTCTGCCGCCTGCAACAACGATCAGAAGTCCGTGACCGAGACCGTCGTGGTTTTAGAGCCGGACAGCGTTGCCATCGCGGTTGGTGGCGCCCGCAACGCACTCATCGCCAACGCGCTTTGGATAGCGAGTCTCCAGCCGAATGTGCGCGCCGCAACCCGGGCAAACGCTGGTTTGTCCGGCCATTACAGCCAAGGACGCTCGGATTTGCTCTTGGCTTCGTAGCTGTCGATCTTCGGCTGCTTCACCTTGGTCAGCCCGATATCGTCGAGGCCGTTGAGCAGGCAATGCTTGCGGAATTCGTCGTTCTCGTATTTCACCGTGCCGCCATCGGGGCCGTGGATTTCCTGCGTCTCGAGGTCGATCGAGAGCGTCGCGTTGGCGCCGCGATCGGCGTCGTCGAACAGCTTTTCCAGATCCTCGTGTGACACGCGGATCGGCAGAATGCCGTTCTTGAAGCAGTTGTTGTAGAAGATGTCGCCGAACGAGGTCGAGATCACGCAGCGGATGCCGAAATCGAGCAGCGCCCACGGCGCGTGCTCGCGCGACGATCCGCAGCCAAAATTGTCGCCGGCGACGAGGATCTTTGCCTTGCGATAGGCCGGCTTGTTGAGCACGAAATCCGGGTTCTCGCTGCCGTCGTCCTTGTAGCGCTTCTCAGAGAACAGGCCCTTGCCGAGCCCGGTGCGCTTGATGGTCTTCAGATATTGCTTCGGGATGATGGCGTCGGTGTCGATATTGACCTGCCGCATCGGCGCGGCGACGCCCTCGAGCGTTGTGAACTTTTCCATCGGATGATCCTCGCTTGCCGCGTTTCATGGCCTCGCGCCGCGGCGAGGTCAAGTCAGAGCTGGCCGCCGTCGCCCCAGCGTTCGAGCAGGGACTGGTATTCCGGATCGTGATAGCGCGAGAGCAGGAAGGCGGGCGCGTAGTCGGGCAACGGCTTGCCGGTGATGTGCCGCGCGATGAGGTCGCCGCTGCCGCACGAAGCCATCACGCCGAAGCCGCCAAAAGCGCAGGAAATATAAACGCCGTCGGTTGCCACCGGCCCGATCAGCGGCCGGTTTTCGCGCGTCCGCACGTAATAGCCGCCGTCGATATAGGGCTGTGAGGGTTTCCCGTGATAGGCGCGTAAGGCGGGCACCATCGTCGACATGCCGCGCAATGCGATCTCGGCGTAATGCGGCGGCGGCTCGGGCAGCGGAAAAACCGGCTCGACCGCGTCGCCATGGTGATTGAACAGGACAATCGTCGCATGCGCGCCGTCCGGGCGGCCATGCACACCGGCAGGAAAGGGCTGCAGCAGCCAGCGCGCGTCGTCGTCTTCCATCAACGCAGCGCGTTCCTCCTCGCTCCAGGGCAGATGCTGCTCGTCGAGCCAGATCATCATCGGAGCGTTGCGCGGAACGGCGCTCTGCGCATCCGCGAAACTCACCTTGTGGTGGCGCTCGGCCGTGATGGGCAGGTCGATGTCGAGAAGCGCTTTGGCCATAGTCTTCTGCATTGGACCGCAGGCAAGCACGACATGTGTCGCGTCAAGCGTGCGGTGCTCGCCGTTGTGTTCGATCTCGACCTTGCGTCCGTTTGCGCCGTCGGCAATGCCGACGACCGTGCCGCGCAGAAGTGTCACGCCACGCGCACGCGCCGTCTCGAGCATCACGGCGCCGAGCTGCTGCGCGCTAAGCCAACCAGCGCGCCTCGCATGCGCCACGGCAATCGTCTCAACCGTGACATAGGGAAAATGTTTTTTTATCGATGCGCGGTCGGTGATGATGTCCGCTCCGGTCAGGGCGAAATCGAATCCGCGCTCGGGCGACGGTGTATAGACGCTGGACGGTGAATCGTGAAAGCGCGCCGCGCCGGCTCCGCGCTCTTCGGCAAGCCGTGCTATGCCGGCGAGAAAGTCGATCTTGGCTTTGTCAGAAGTCGCGAACAGGTAGCCGCGGCGGTTGAGATTGATGCGGTTGCCGGTGTCTCGTGCGATCCTTTCGATCAGGTCGAGGCTGCGGTCGATGAAGGCCGTCATTGCGCGGTCGGGACCGGGCCACCAGTTGCGATAGGCCTCCGTGGATTTGTCGGAGGTGAGCGAAAGCGGATTGCCCGGCTCGACCAGCGTGACGTCTTCGACCCCGTAATCGACAGCGAGCGAATAGGCGGCTGCGACACCGGCAATACCGGCGCCGCAGATGACGACTTTCGGGGAGGAGGCCCGCATCGATGTCTCTGCGGGAGATTGTCCCGCAGAGACCGTGCGATGTCACTTATTTCTTGGTGACGATGACTTCGAGATATTCGCTGCGGATGGTGAGGCTTCCATCCTGCGCGCGGTTGAATTCACCCATGAGCTTGAGCAGATCGTCCGCCAGCGCCGTCTGGCCCTTGGCGTCGAGTGCGCCAAAGGCTTTCAGCATCGGGCCATAGAAGGTGCGGAAGATGTCCAGCATGTGATCCGCCGATTTGTAGCGGAAGGTGAACATGCGCGGTTCCGCGATGATGTTGGCGGCCTGCAGACGGAACATCTCATCGAGGCGGGAGCGCGTTCCCCACAAGGCCGGAGACTTGGCGCCGGCCGGCGGGGCGACATGCTTGCCGATCGTCTTGAACACCTGGCCGATGAAGCCGTCCGGCGTCCAGTTCGCCAGGCCGATCTTGCCGCCGGACTTGCAGACGCGCGCAAGTTCGCGTGCGGCCTGATCCTGGTTTGCGGTGAACATGACTCCGAAGGTCGAAACCACGACATCGAAGATGTTGTCGGCGAACGGCAGCGCCTCCGCATCGGCTTCGCGGAAGGTGACGTCGAGGCGTTCCGCCTTGGCGCGATCGCGGCCGCGTTCGAGCAACGCGGGCACATAATCTGTCGAGGTGACATCGCACCAGCGGCGCGCGGCCGCGAGCGTTACGTTGCCGTTGCCGGCGGCGACATCGAGCACCGTGCTGCCCGGGCGAAGATTCAGGGCCTCGCACAATTCCTCGCCGACGATCTGCAACGTCGTGCCGACCACGGCGTAGTCGCCGGACGACCACGCAGCCTGCTGGCGTTGCTTGACGGCATTCAGATCCGGCCCGGTCACGGGCGGGGTCGCAAGTGCTGCTGCTTGAGCGGACATGATCTCTCCTTGAATGTGTGATGTAGGCGGTGCTGCCAGGCAGCCTTCCGCTGCCGCCGACCCTGCGCGCAAACGCCGGGTGCGACTATTCGCTTTCCGCAGCGTTATGCGAAAAGCGCCAAAATCAGCGTTGAACCGGATTGCGCTCCGGAGCGACCAATGCAGATGGCCCGATTTGACCCGAGCGGGAGCCTCCACGATCTCCGCAGTGGCTATGCGCCGCTGCCGCGAGACCTTGTCCGCGTCCTCGACTGGCTCAAGGTGCATATCTCCGAGCCGGTCGATCTTGCGGCGCTGGCGACCATTGCCGGCGCGCCCGAACGGACGCTCGAAAACCACTTCAAACTTTATCTGCGTACCACGCCGCTCGGCTGGGTCCGGCGCATGCGGCTCAACCACGCCCGGCAGCAATTGCTTGCCGAAGCGGGTACGGTGACGGAAGTCGCCACGGCCAGCGGCTTCAGCCAGCTCGGACGCTTTTCCGTGCAATACCGCGAGCTGTTCGGCGAAACCCCGTCGCAGACGCGACTGCGCGCGCGCAACGGCGCATCGCAGGCGCACGACGAGATGGAAGACGAGGCCATGTTCCTCGCGTGGCGCGCGCTTGCGTCCGCCTACACCGTCGCCGCCAAGGAATGCCGCAATGCGCTCGACGACGTGGCGCGCGCGGAAGAGATTGCCCCGAAATACGCGCTGCCGAAGGCGATCGGCGCGTGGTGCGAAGGCCAGCGCCTGGCGCATAATTTCGAATCCGTGCGCGCCGATGCGCGCGATCGTGTCGCCGCGGCGGCGCGTGAAGCGGCCGCGCTCGGCCGGGACGATTCGCTTGCGCTGAATGCCTGCAGCGGCGCCATGGCGCTCGCACATCGTCTGACCGAAGCCGATCGGCTGATCGAGCGCGCAATCGCCATCGATCCGTGGTCGTCGCTGAACTGGGTGCGGCGCGGTTGGATCTCCGCCTATCTCGGCGACAGCGCCAGCGCCATCCGTGAATTGAGCACAGCCTTCTATCTGTCGCCGTTCAAGCCGATGACGCATGTCGCCTATATCGGCATCGGCTGCGCGCATTTCGCAGCCGGCCGCTATGACCGCACGGTGCGCTGGATTCGCGAAGGCGTCGATTCGCATCCGCAATCCTTCTGGGCCGATCGGATCACGGTCGCGGCCGCAGCACATTACGGCGCACGGGACGAATCACGCCGGATCGCGCGGCAGCTCCTGCGCAAGGATCCCGGCTTGACGGTCGAGGGCGCGCGCGACTCGCTTCCCTTTACGCCGGCGATGCTCGACCGGCTCGGCGACGGATTGAAGGACGCCGGCGTCCCGTATTGCTGAACTGGTGCTGCGCCGGGCTATCCAGCCTGCGCCTCGATTGCTTCCATGTCGGCATCCGACATGCCGAGGTGATGGCCAATCTCATGCACAAGGACGTGGGTGATGATCGCGCCCAGCGTTTCGTCATGCTCCGCCCAGTAATCGAGGATCGGGCGGCGATAGAGCCAGACCATGTTCGGCATATGCGTCGGTGCCGATTCCGACTGGAACGGCAGGCCGACGCCCTGAAACAGACCAAGCAAGTCGAATTCGCTTTCCGCCTGCAATTCGTCGAGCACGTCATCCGGAGGAAAGTCATCGACGCGGATGACAAGCCCATCGCAACTGGCGCGGAATTTCTGCGGCAGGCGCTCGAAAACGGCGACGGCGATGGCTTCCAGTTCGTCGAGCGAGGGCGCCTTAAGCGGTCGCCATGCGAGCGGATCGGCGAGGGGGTCATTGCTCACGCGCAGTCCTTCCGGTTCAGGCGAACGCGTTCATCTGAAATAGGAAACGTAAAGATAGATGGCCAGCACCACGACGCCGATCAGGCTCAGGCTGCGGCCGATGCGTTTGCCCCAAAGCTCCATGGCGTCGCCGGAATTATCGCCCTGACCGGAGAAATGCGTGCGGATGCGATTGAGAGTCGGTCCGAGCGAACCAGTGAAGACATTCTCCGTGTGTTCGAGGTCGCGCAGGGTCTTGCGTGCGGTCGCTTCGCTCTCGCGTTCGGCATTCATCATGGAAGCATAGGCCGGGACGCGCGCGACGGCCACCGGTTCGATCAGCGGGCCGGTTGACGCCCGGGAATGGATGCGCAAGCGTAATACTTGGGCAAGGACAGTGGCATGGTGAAACCGGCGTTTCTCGCAATGTGCGTGCTTGGCGCGGCCATGGTCGGTTCTGCCGACCGAGCCGGCGCCCAGGACGGTCGCCACGCGCAAACGACCGCGCAGGCAACCGTTGAGCAGCCGGCTCAAGCGCGCCGCGCGCGGCCGCGCGTGCGCGTTTACCGGCAGCAGCAGCCGGCGGCGTGGGACTATCCGCGTCCGGGCGACGTGTCCTGGCCCGGCGCCGGCGCGGTGCGCGAATGCGTGAGCTGGCTCGCACAGGAATACCGGCCGAGCGGCACGGTGATCACGCCGCAGATGCGATGCCGCTGGGTGCGCGGGTAACCGATCGGCAATTGATTCAGATCATGGTTGCGGTCAGGCGATCCGCATTTGCTTTCATCGTGATGCGGGGGTGGCGGCGAGTGAGCAGGAGACAAGCAATGTCAAAGATTCTGGCGGTTCTGGCCGTGATCGGAGTGGCCGTGATGTTTGCGTTGCCGGCGCGCGCTGCCTCGGCGACGGACGGCATTCGCAAGAGCGAGCAAATCGATCTCAGCGCGGCGAAACGTCATCGGCGCCATGTGCGCCGCTATTACGTGCGCCGTTACTATTATCCGCCGCGTCCGTATCTCGGCTTTGGTTATCCGTCGCCTTACTATTATGGCGGCTATTACGGCTATCCGTTCGGATATCCTTATCCGTATTACCGGCGCTATTACCGGCCCGGTCCGTGGCCCTTCTTCCCGGCGCCGTGGTGGTGACCGGCAAACGATGACCGAAATGAAAAAGGCCCGCAGCGATGCGGGCCTTTTGTTTTATTGTTCTCTGCCGTGCACGAGTTCGACCCGCGCATCCGTCTTTCAATCGCTCACGCCCATTCGCGCACGTCGACAAAGTGGCCGGCAATCGCCGCCGCCGCCGCCATCGCCGGCGACACGAGATGCGTGCGGCCCTTGTAGCCCTGGCGGCCTTCGAAGTTTCGATTTGACGTTGAGGCGCAACGCTCGCCCGGCTTCAGCTTGTCTGGATTCATCGCAAGACACATCGAGCAGCCCGGTTCGCGCCATTCAAAACCGGCCTTGACGAAAATCTTGTCGAGACCTTCGGCTTCGGCCTGCTCCTTCACGAGGCCCGAGCCCGGCACGATCATCGCATTCAAATTCGCATTCACCGTCTTGCCGTTGACGATGCGCGCCACCTCGCGCAGATCCTCGATCCGCGCATTGGTGCACGAGCCGATGAAGATGCGGTCGAGCTTGATGTCGG
Source organism: uncultured Hyphomicrobiales bacterium (assembly GCA_964604745.1). Taxonomy (GTDB): domain Bacteria; phylum Pseudomonadota; class Alphaproteobacteria; order Rhizobiales; family Xanthobacteraceae; genus Pseudorhodoplanes. Next base: position 7,687 of record CAZSAW010000357.1, on the reverse strand, counting down.
TGATCTTCGTGCCCGGCTTGAGATCCATGTATTGAAGTGCGCGCTTCTTCGATTCGCGCTTGCCTTCGTCCTGAATCGCATCCGGATCGGGAACGACGCCGGTGACGGAAATTACGTCCTCCGGACTCGTCCCCCAGGACACGATCGGCGGCAGCTTTGCCGCATCGAGCCTGATCTCGCGGTCAAAATGCGCACCATCGTCGGAGCGCAGCGTTTCCCAATAGCGCATCGCCTGATCCCACGCCGCGCCCTTCGGCGATTTCGGCTTGTCCTTCAGATAGGCGAAGGCCTTGTTATCCGGTGCGATGAAGCCGGCTTTCGCGCCGCCTTCGACCGACATGTTGCAGACCGTCATGCGGCCTTCCATCGACAGCGAGCGAATCGCCTCGCCTGCATATTCCAGGGCATAGCCGGTGCCGCCGGCGGTGCCGATCTCGCCGATGATGGCGAGGATGATGTCCTTCGCCGTCACGCCGGTGGGGAGTCTGCCGTCGACCACCGCGCGCATGTTCTTCGACTTTTTCTGGATGAGGGTCTGCGTCGCCAGCACGTGTTCGACTTCCGACGTGCCGATGCCGTAGGCGAGCGCGCCGAACGCACCATGGGTGGCGGTGTGGCTGTCGCCGCAGACGATCGTCGTGCCCGGCAGCGTGAAGCCCTGCTCCGGGCCGATGACGTGGACAATGCCCTGACGCTTGTCGAACTCGTCGTAATATTCGATGCCGAAATCTTTCGCGTTCTTGGCGAGCGCCTCGATCTGCGTCTCGCTTTCCGGGTCGGGGTTTTTCTGCCGCCGGTCGGTGGTCGGCACATTGTGATCGACGACGGCGAGCGTCTTGTCGGGCGCGTGCACTTTGCGGCCGGCCGTGCGCAGGCCTTCGAAGGCCTGCGGCGACGTCACTTCATGCACGAGATGGCGGTCGACATAGATCAGGCAGGTGCCGTCCGGCTGTTCGTCGACCAGATGGTCATCCCAGATCTTGTCGTAGAGGGTGCGCGGTTTCATGACGATGATTCCATTGAACGGGGAGCGGAAAATGACGGGCGAAGCGCGCGCTTTCGCGCGCGGCGGCGACGCCGCGTCAAAGCCCGGCTTGTGCCGATGCCGTCAGGCGGCCGAAGAAGCGCCAGGGCAGACGCACATGATCCTGCAGCCGGATCGGGCGCGGAATGCGCGCGCTACGTGCGTTGATCATCGACCAACTCTTGATCATGGCTTGCATATATCAATTCCAAAGAAGTGCCGCAACGAACGCGCGGCGCAACGAAAAAGGCCGGGCGTTGCCCGGCCTTTTGCATCGGCGCATTGGCGTTGCGCGATTATTCATTCGCAGCCGCCGCCACTTCCGGCGCGGCTTCGCCCTGCTCGCCGCCGTGATGCGCCTGCGTCTCGGTGATGCGGGCCTTCTTGCCGCGGCGCGAGCGCAGGTAATAGAGCTTCGCGCGGCGCACCTTGCCGCGGCGCACGATCTTGATGGAATCGATCATCGGCGAATAGAGCGGGAAGACGCGCTCGACGCCTTCGCCATAGGAAATCTTGCGGACGGTGAAGTTTTCGTTCAGCCCGCGGCCCGAGCGGCCGATGCACACGCCCTCATAGGCCTGCACGCGCGTACGCTCGCCTTCCACCACCTTGACGTTGACGAGAACCGTGTCGCCCGGCTCGAAATCCGGGATGTCCTTGTTGGCGGACAGCTTCGCCATCTGCTCTTTTTCGAGTTCCTGAATGAGGTTCATGGCGAAATCTCCATTGTTCCGCGCGCCCATGCGGCCTGCTCTGGCGCTGCGATCCCTGCCGGGTCTGTCTGGTTTCGGCGCGGGTTCTAATGCAAAGGGGCCGGTTTGTCACCCTTTCGGGCCGGGATTTTTGGACCGCCCCTGCGAATGGGCCTGCCACAGGTCGGGGCGGCGCTCCCGCGTGATCCTTTCGGCCTCGGACCGCCGCCAGACGGCGACCTTGCCGTGGTCGCCGGAGGTCAGGACGTCCGGGATCGGCTGGCCCTCGAAGACCTGTGGCCGGGTGTAATGGGGGTATTCGAGCAGGCCCTCGGCAAAGCTTTCTTCCGTGCCGGAGGCGTCCTTGCCCATGACCCCGGGCAGAAGGCGGACGCAGGCATCGAGCAGGACGAGGGCAGCGATCTCGCCGCCCGAGAGCACATAGTCGCCGACCGAGACCTCCTCGAGCCCGCGCGCCGCGATGACGCGCTCGTCCACCCCCTCGAAGCGGGCGCAGACGATGAGGGCGCCCTGACCCAGCGCCAGATCCTTCACGCGCCCTTGCGTCAGCGGAGCGCCACGCGGGCTCATGAGCAGGCGCGGGCGGTCGTCGGCGACGGAATCGATGGCGGACGCGAGCACGTCGGCCTTCATCACCATGCCGGGTCCACCGCCGGCCGGGGTATCGTCAACGGAGCGATGCACGCCGATGCCGAAATTTCGGATGTCGATTGTCTCGATCGACCAGATCTTTGCCGCCAGCGCCTTGCCCGCGAGGCTCATGCCGAGCGGACCGGGAAACATCTCCGGGAAGATTGTCAGGATGCTCGCGCGCCACGTCATGGCTTTGCATCGCTTCGCTGTCGCTCATCGAGCCAGTCGGCCGGCGGATCGATGACGATCCTATTCGCGGCCATGTCCACCTTCGGCACCATCGCGTCGTTGAACGGCAGCATCGCCGTTGCTGCGCGACCGGTCGGCCGGATTTCGAGAATGTCGCCGGCGCCGAAATTGTGAACGGCGACGATGTTGCCGAGCGGCTCGCCACGCGCGGAGACGGCGGCAAGTCCGATGAGATCGGCGTGATAGAATTCATCGTGCCCGGTTGCGGGCAGCCGGCCGCGCGCGACGTAAAGCTCGACATTGCGCAACGCTTCGGCCGCGTCGCGATCCTTGATGCCATCCAGCGTGGCGATGAAGTGATCCTTGGCGGGACGCAGGGCTTCAATCGTGAAGCGCCGCGTGCCGTCCTTGCTTTCCAGTGCGCCGTAACGGGCGATGGCCTCAGGTTCTTGCGTAAAGGACCACAGGCGAACCTCGCCCTTGAGTCCATGCGCGGCGCCGATCTGCGCCACGCAGACTCGTTGCTCGCGCCCGTCGGTCGGACGCGCGGCCACGAAGCGTTAGCTCGCCGGAGCGGCAGCGGGCGCGGGAGCCGCGCCTGCGGCTTTGGCGGCTTCTTCCGCCTTCGCCTTGCGCTCCTTGCGCGGCACCGCCTTTTCCGGATTGTTGCGCCCCTTGCGCTTCATCAGACCGGCGGCGTCGAGAAAACGCGACACGCGGTCAGACGGCAGCGCGCCCTTTGCCATCCATGCTTTGACTTTGTCGAGGTCGAGCTTCAACCGCTCCGGCTTGTCCTTGGGCAGGAGCGGATTGAAATAGCCAAGCCGCTCGATGAAGCGGCCATCGCGGGGGCTGCGCGAGTCGGCGACGACGATATGATAGATGGGACGCTTCTTCGTCCCGGCACGGGACATGCGGATTACGACGGACATGTCAGGTCTTCCTTTCGATAGTGACTGCGATTTCGGTTTTCAGTTTTCTCATTTCTTTTTTCCCAGACCGGGAAAGCCGCCGAGTCCTGGAAGCGGCGGCTTGCCACCAAATCCCGGCAAATTCGGCGCGCCGGGAAATGTCGGTGGAAGGCCGGGAAAATTCGGCGGCAGCTGACCGGCGCCGGGCAAGCCGCCCGGCATGGTCTCGGCAAGTTTCGCAAGCTCTTCCGGCGACGGTCCGCCGCCCATGCCCATCGCCGCGGCAAGCTGCGCCATCGGGCCGCGCTTTGCCCCGCCCATCGCCTTCATCATGTCGGCCATGGTCCGGTGCATCTTCAAGAGCTTGTTGATGTCCTCGGCCTTGGTGCCGGAGCCCGCAGCGATACGCTTCTTGCGGCTGTGCTTGAGAACGTCCGGGTTGCGCCGCTCCTGCGGTGTCATCGAATTGATGATCGCGACCTGACGCTTGAGCAGGGAGTCGTCGAGATTGGCGTTCGCCATCTGGCTTTTCATCTTGGCGACACCGGGCAGCATGCCCATCAGGCCGGACATGCCGCCGAGTTTCGTCATCTGCAAAAGCTGATCGCGCAGATCATTCAGATCGAACGCGCCCTTGCGCATCTTCTCCGCGGCGCGGCGCGCCTGCTCCGCATCGATGGTCGCCGCGGCCTTTTCAACGAGCGCGACGATGTCGCCCATGCCGAGAATGCGTCCGGCGATGCGCGCCGGATCGAAGCTTTCCAGCGCGTCCATTTTTTCGCCCGTGCCGATCAGCTTGATCGGCTTGCCGGTGACGGCGCGCATGGACAGAGCGGCGCCGCCGCGTCCGTCGCCATCGACGCGCGTGAGCACGATGCCAGTCAAGCCGACGCGCTCGTCGAAGGAGCGGGCGAGATTGACCGCGTCCTGACCGGTCAGCGCATCGGCGACGAGAAGCACTTCATGCGGTTGCGCCGCACGCTTCACGTCGGCGGCTTCCGTCATCATCGCTTCGTCGAGGGTCGTGCGGCCGGCCGTGTCGAGAAGCACGACGTCGTAACCACCGAGCCGGCCCGCCTGCAGCGCACGCTGCGCAATCTGCGCCGGCGTTTGCCCCGTCACGATTGGCAGCGTTTCGACCCCGACCTGCGTGCCGAGCACGGCCAGTTGCTCCATCGCCGCAGGACGGCGCGTGTCGAGCGAGGCCATCAGAACTTTCAGCTTGTTGAGATCGGTGAGGCGCTTCGCGACCTTGGCGGTCGTCGTCGTTTTGCCCGAGCCCTGCAGGCCGACCATCATGATCGCGATCGGCGCGGGCGCGTTGAGATCGATCGGCTGCGCATCGGCGCCAAGCGTCGCCACGAGCTCGTCGTGGACGATCTTGACCACCATCTGGCCGGGCGTGACCGACTTGATGACTTCGACGCCGACTGCGCGCTCCCGCACCCGGTCGATGAAGGTGCGCGCGACGTCGAGCGCGACGTCTGCTTCGAGCAGCGAACGGCGCACCTCGCGCAAGGCGGCATCGACGTCCGCCGCCGACAGCGCGCCGCGCCGGGTCAGCTTGTCGAGAATTCCGCCGAGCTTTTCCGACAATGTGTCGAACATCGCCATATCCAAACGCATGTGACGCCCGAGGGCGCAACGCGCTGTCGGGCGGGAGCCTCCGGCCTCACCGGGACCGGTCGGCGATCAAGAAACGACGTCAGTTTCCTGCAAAAGTGGGCGGAAACTAGGGGCGGGGTCCGGCAGAGTCAAGGCAAGGCCGGACGGGCGGTCACCGCATCAATTCGAAGCTGACCGTCACCGAAATCCGCAATTGCTCCTCGCCCGGGGCGATCGGGATTGCTTGGGCCGCGCCAGCCGTCATGCGCAGCATGGGGCGGACCGGGGCGCCTTCCTCGGTGATCCAGAGGGGGCGGCCGAGCGTGACATTGGCTGCCTGGGCGTAGATTTGCGCCTTGCGGCGGGCATCGGCGATGGCCTCGGCGCGCACCTTGTCGAGCACCTTGGATTGATCGGACACGATGAAATCGAGGCCGGACAGCGTGTTGGCGCCGGCCGTCACCAGCCGGTCGAGGATGTCGCTCGCCCGGGCGATGTCGCGAATCTGCACCGTCACCTGGTTCGAGGCGCGGAAACCGACGATGTGCGAACCGCCACCCGGGGAAACCACGGTGTCGAGATTGACCCGCGTGGTCTGGATATCGACCTCGGCAATCCCGGCGGCCTTGAGCGCTGTCAGCACCGCCGCCATCTGACGCGAATTGGCGGCCATGGCCTCGGCAGCTGTCTTTGCTTCGTTGGTGACACCGGCCCGTACGATGGCGCGATCGGGTGCGACGCTCAGGGTCGCTTCGCCCGTCACTGTCACGGAGGGCAGCGGCGTGTCGATGGTCTGCGCACGCGCGGGCAGCGCGAGAGCGAAAAGACCAAGCAGCGGCACGATCAATTTCAGCATAGGCGCACCGGATTGCATCTTCGTGGCGATCATTTGACCGGGACGAAGACGTTGATCACGAGCTTGTCCTGCGGCGTCGTGCGCGGGTCGGTGAGGTATTCCTCGATGAAGGTTTCCTTGGCATCGAGGTTTTGCTGATCGAAGAAATTCGCGATCGCCTCGTAGGTATTGTCCATCGAGTCGTATGAGCCGCGATGCACGAATTTGAACGCCTTGCCTTCCGGCGATTTGCCCATGGCGATGTCGCCCTTGGGGGGATCCTTCAATTCCTCGGCGATCGGAACGGCAGCCTGGAATTGAAATCCGTCGTCGTCGGCAGAGGTATAGATGAGTAAGGGGTCGCCCGATGGCTTGACGCCCTGCTTGTCGAGGAAACCGTACACATTGCGGAAGGCCTCAAGGATCGTGTCGAAGGCCGATTCCCATTTGCCGGTGCCGGACATGTAGACGATGGTCTTGGGCGTCAGCGTCACTTCGACGCCGAAGGCGTCCGCGGCAGGCGCTGGCGTTTGCGCCCATGCGGGCACCGCAAGCCAAAGCGCGGCGGCTATAACGAAAGCGGACAATGCACGGGTCATGCGCCCCTCTGGGCTGAAAGGAATCCGGTTGCGATCGAGATTAGCATGATGGCGCCGGGTACGGACGCCGAAAGTGCGGGCAGACTCTGCGCGCGCCTGCTGGCCAAGCGGCGCTGTTTCACCATATAAGGCAACGTCATGGCCGCGCTCGCCAATCACGCTTTTGTCAAGATGAACGGTATCGGCAACGAGATCGTCGTCGTCGACATGCGCGCCAAGCCGGATGTCATCGCGGCAGCCGAGGCGCGCGCCGTCGCCGCGCCCGCCGGCGTCGCCTATGACCAGCTCATGGCGCTTTATCCGCCGCGGCACGTGGGCACAGATTCCTTCGTGCGCATCTACAATAATGACGGTTCGGAAGCGGGCGCTTGCGGCAACGGCATGCGCTGTATCGCGTCGCTTCTCTTCGCCGAGACCGGCAAGAATGCACTGACATTCGAAACCGCGGCCGGCCTGATCAATTGCTGGAAGAGCGCGGACGGCACGCGCTTCACGGTCGACATGGGCAAGCCGCGCTTCGCCTGGAACGAAATCCCACTCGCCGAGGAATTTCACGATACGCGTCGGATCGAATTGCAGATTGGGCCGATTGACAAGCCGGTGCTGCATTCGCCTTCGGTCGTGAACATGGGTAATCCGCACGCGATCTTTTGGGTTGACGACCCTGCGCGTTACGAGCTGCACAAGTTCGGACCGCTTCTGGAAAATCATCCGATCTTCCCCGAGCGCGCGAACATCACGCTCGCGGCGGTCAAATCGCCGGAACACATCGTCATCCGCACCTGGGAGCGCGGCGCAGGATTGACCAAAGCCTGCGGCTCAGCGGCGTGCGCAACGGCGGTCGCCGCCGCGCGGCTCAGGCGTGCCGGCCGCAAGGTGCGCGTCACGTTGCCGGGCGGCGATCTCGACATCGAATGGCGCGAGAGCGACGACCATGTGCTTATGACGGGGCCGGTCGCATTTGAATTCGAAGGCCGTTTCGATCCGGCGCTGTTTGCAGCGGCATCGGCGTCGTCATGAGCGTCGACATCGTCACCTTCGGCTGCCGTCTCAACACCTTCGAATCCGAGGTGATCCGGCGCGAGGCGCAATCTGCCGGCATTGAGGACGCGGTGGTGGTCAACACCTGCGCCGTCACCGGCGAAGCCGTGCGGCAGGCGCGCCAGTCAATCCGGCGT
>CAZSAW010000356.1:0-8279 GCA_964604745.1 uncultured Hyphomicrobiales bacterium | reverse complement strand
CGCGGTGCGCGTCGGCCCGCTCGCCTCCGCCCCCCTCCGGCGGGGGGGGGGGGCGGGGGGCCCCCCCCGCGACGTGACTTGAACATCTAGCGCGAGATCGACCATGGCCGACACCGTGCAATCGTGGAATGCGCCGGCGCTGACCGCGTCGCCGACGAGGCGATCCGGCTTCAGCCGTTTCCTGCATCAGCGCTCGACAATCGCGCTGCTGATGTGCACCCCGCTCATCCTCATCGTGCTCGGGCTGATCGTCTATCCGGCTTTCTATTCGATCTATCTGGCGATGCTGAACAAGGCGCAGACGCGGTTCGTGGGCCTCGCCAATTTCAGCTTCCTGATGTCGCGCGACACCTTCTGGATGGTGGTGTGGCAATCGGCGGTGTTCGCGCTTTCCGCCGTCTTCTTCAAGGCGCTGATCGGGCTCATCACCGCCCATCTCGTCAATAACCTGCCGGTCAAGGGCCAGCGCAAGTGGCGCGGCATGTTGCTCGTGCCCTGGGTCATCCCGCTGGCGCTGTCGACGCTCGGCTGGTGGTGGATGTTCGATCCGACCAATTCGGCCTTCAACTACACGCTGCGCAGCCTCGGCTTTGACGGCATTCCCTGGCTGAGCGAGCCTTACTGGGCGCGCTTCTCGGTCATTCTCGTCAACGTGTGGTACGGCGCGCCGTTCTTCCTCATCATGTATCTGGCCGCGCTGAAATCGGTGCCCGAGCAGCTTTATGAGGCCGCGGCCATCGACGGCGCCAATGCCTGGCAGCGTTTCGTGCATGTCACGCTGCCGATGATGCGCAACATCATCGCCATCACGGTGCTGTTCTCGATGATCGTCACCTTCGCGAATTTCGACATCGTGCAGATCATGACGGCGGGTGGGCCGCGCAACATGACGCACGTGTTCGCGACCTACGCCTTCCTGCTCGGCATCCGCTCCGGCGATCTGCCGCTCGGCGCCGCGACGTCGCTTTTCATGTTTCCGATCCTCGCCATCTCGGCGGTCTTCATTCTGCGGGGCGTGCGCAAGCGCGGGAGGGAGATCGGATGAGCACGATGGCAGCCACCGTTCCGGCGACGCGGCGCACGAGCGCCGGCGCGAGCCTGCGGCGCAACCGCCGCTGGGCGCTGTTCGCGTCCTATTTCTTCCTGATCCTGTTCGCGATCTTCTTCCTCGCGCCGCCCTATTACATGGTGGTGACGGCGCTGAAGAGCGATGCGGAAATGGCGCGGCTCGCGACCAATCCGTGGTTCATCTATGACGGCGTGACGCTCGACCAGTTCCGGATCCTGCTCAACAACACCGACTTCCTGATCTTCTTCAAGAACACCGCGATCGTGACGGTCTGTGTCGTCGTCATCACCATGGTGGTGAGCGTGCTCGCGGCGTTCTCGCTCGGCCGCATGAAGTTCTGGGGTTCGGGCATGCTCGCGACCGGCATCTTCCTCACCTACCTCGTGCCGGACACGCTGCTCTTCATCCCGATGTTCCAGATCGTCAAATCGCTCGGGCTCGTGAATTCCTACTGGGGCATGGTGCTCGTCTATCCGACGCTGACGGTGCCGTTCTGCACGTGGATCATGATCGGCTATTTCCAGTCGATCCCGAAGGAGCTCGACGAGGCGGCCCTGATCGACGGGGCAGGGCACATGCAGATGCTCCTGAAGATTTTCATTCCCGTCGCGCTGCCCGGCATCATCGCGGCGATGATCTTCGCCTTCACGGTATCCTGGGCAGCCTTCGTCTATCCGATGGCGTTCCTGTATTCGTCCGACCAGCAGGTGCTCACCGTCGGAACGGTGACGAGCCTGATCCGCGGCGATGTCTACAAGTGGGGGATGCTGATGGCCGGCGCACTGCTCGCCGCGGCGCCGCCGCTCGTCATCTACGCCTTCCTCATGGATTACTACATTGCGGGTCTCACGGCGGGGGCAACGAAGGGGTAAGCGCCGCAAAGGCGCAAACGACAAGAAGAAACGGAGCGGGACAAGACATTCAGAAGAGCGGGAACAAGAACGATGGCCGAAGTCGCGTTACGCAATGTGGTCAAGCGCTACGACGAAGTCGAAGCGGTCCGCAGCATCAACCTCGATATCCCGAACCAGGAATTCATCGTCCTGGTCGGGCCTTCGGGCTGCGGCAAGTCGACGACGCTGCGCATGATCGCCGGGCTCGAGGAAATCACCTCGGGCGAGATCGCGATCGGCGGGGAGGTGGTCAACGACCTGCCGCCCAAGGACCGCGACATCGCCATGGTGTTCCAGAACTACGCGCTCTATCCGCACATGACGGTGTTCGAGAACATGTCGTTCGGGCTGAAGCTGCGCAAAGTCCCCAAGAGCGAGATCAAGCAGCGCGTCGACAATGCCGCGCGCATCCTCGACATCACCGAATTGCTCGACCGGCGGCCGAAGCAATTGTCCGGCGGCCAGCGCCAGCGCGTCGCCATGGGTCGCGCCATCGTGCGCAACCCGAAGGTGTTTCTGTTCGACGAGCCGCTGTCGAACCTCGACGCCAAGCTGCGCGTGCAGATGCGCACGGAGATCAAGCGCGTGCACCAGAAGGTCAAGACCACGACGGTCTATGTCACGCACGACCAGGTCGAGGCGATGACGCTCGCCGACAAGGTCGTCGTCATGAACCAGGGCCGCATCGACCAGATCGGAACCCCGCACGAGCTTTATCACAGCCCGAAGACGCGTTTCGTCGCGGGCTTCCTCGGCTCGCCGGCGATGAATTTCATTCCCTGCCGGCTGGAGCAGAACGGCACCGGGCTGAAAGCGCGGCTGTCCGACAAGCTGTCCTTCCCGGTGCCGGAGGCGCGCGCGGCGCGCTATCGCGGGCTTGCCGGCAAGGAATTGCTGTTCGGCCTGCGTCCCGAGCACATCACCGAGCGACGCGGGCCGGAGCGCAATGACGGGCGCGATTTCACCGTGACGCTCGACGTGGTGGAACCGATGGGCATGGAGACGATGGTGTTCTTCACCATCCACGGGACGGAAGTCTGCGGCCGCGTGGAGCCGACCGCGGCGACCGGACCCGGCCAGCCGATGCCGCTCTACGCCAATCTCGACCACATGCACCTGATCGATCCGGCGACCAACATGGTCGTCTGATCGCCGGTTCCTTCGTCAGGTTCGGCGCAAGCCTGCTGTTTTCTTCGCCACAAGCGAGGGACAGCACGTTGGTCCTATTGCGCAAATCCATCGTAACATGTTAGCGGACTGAAGAGGCCATGTCTGAGGCATGGCTTGGCCAGGGACGCGGAAGACGTCCGAGCGCCGCCAATCAAGAAGCAACGGGAGGATACCATGCAGCTTTGCACGCGCCGTCTCGCACTCGGCGCCGCTTTCACCATCGCACTGGCCGGCCTCGCGGGCCCGGCCTTCGCACAGACCAAGCTCAAATGGGCGCACGTCTACGAAATCTCCGAGCCGTATCACACTGAAGCATTGTGGGCGGCCGAGGAAATCAAGAAGCGCACCAACGGCAAGTACGAGATCCAGGTCTTTCCGGCCTCGCAGCTCGGCAACGAAAACCAGATCAACGAAGGGCTCGGTCTCGGCACCGTTGACATCATCTATACCGGCGTCGCCTTTGCCGGCTCGATCCACAAGTCCCTCGCCATCACCAACGCGCCTTACGTGCTGCGCGATTTCGATCACTGGAAGGCCTACCGCGAGAGCAAGGTCTTCCGCGACATCGCCAAGGGCTATGAGGACAAGACCAAGCACAAGGTCATCGCGCTCACCTATTACGGCCAGCGCCATGTGACGGCGAACAAGGAAATCAAGAAGCCGGAGGACATGAAGGGCATGAAGCTGCGCGTGCCGCCGGCGCCGCTCTTCCTCATGTTCACGAAGTCGGTGGGCGCCAACGCGACACCGATCGCCTTCGCCGAAGTCTATCTCGCCCTGCAGCAGGGCACGGTGGACGGCCAGGAAAATCCGCTGCCGACCATCATGGCGAAGAAGTTCTACGAAGTGCAGTCGCACATCATGCTGACCGGGCACATCACCGAATCTCTTCTGACCATCGTCGGCTCGCATGTCTGGTCGAAGCTGACCGATGATGAAAAGAAGATTTTCAACGACGTCCTGATCCAGGCCGCGGCCAAGGCGACCGACCAGATCCGCGCCTCGGAGCAGAAGCTCGCGGATGAATTCCGCAAGCTCGGCAAGACTGTCGTCGAAGTCGATCGCGATGCCTTCCGCAAGGCGGCGCTGCCGCTGCATATGGACGGCAGCGGTGGCTGGACGCAGGCAGAATACGACGCGCTGCAGGCGCTGAAGTGATGCGAAGGGCCGCGGCGGATGAAACCGCCGCGGCCGTTTTCACTGGATCGCGAGCGGCGTGAATGACTGCCGTCTGGCAATGGCCTGCCAATCCCACGCAATCCCGACACCGGCGTCCGAAGGCGGCACCGCTTTCCCGCGCGATACCGTCATGCGGTTTGTGGTGATGTCGTCGAGCTGCGGAATCCATTCGACCCAGGCCGCGTTCGGTACGGCCGCGCAAAGCGAGACATGAATTTCCATCAGAAAATGCGGGCAGATCGACACGTTGAAGGTTTCGGCGAGGTGGGCAATCTTCAGCCACGGCGTGATCCCGCCGACGCGCGCGACGTCCGCCTGCACGATGGAACAGGCGCCGCGCTGCAGATATTCGCGGAAATGGCTCGGGTGGTACATCGATTCCCCGACCGCGATCGGCAGCGAGGTCGAATGGCAGAGGCGAACATGGCCGCCGAGATCCTCGGCCGGCAGCGGCTCCTCGAACCAGGCGAGATCGAGCGGCTCATAGAGACGCGCGCGGCGGATCGCCTCCGAGACGGTGAAGGCCTGATTGGCGTCGGTCATGATCTCGAAGGCGGGCCCGACGGCGTCGCGCACGGCAGACAGCCGCGCGACGTCCTCGCTGACATGCGGCCGGCCGACCTTGATCTTGGTGCCGCCGAACCCTTGCGCTTTCACGGCGAGCGCATCGTCGACGAGCGCCTTGGCGTCGACATGCAGCCAGCCGCCTTCGGTGGAGTAGAGCGGCACGGCCTGTTGCGCGCCGCCGGCTTCCTTCCAGAGCGGACGTCCGGCGGCGAGGCAGCGGATGTCCCACAGCGCCATGTCGATGGCGCAGAGCGCGAGGCTCGTGATCGCGCCGATCGCGGTCGCGTGCGTCGCAAAAAACAGGCTTTTCCAGATCGCCTCGGTTTCGAACGGATCGCGGCCGATCAGGCGCGGGGCGAGGTGATCGCGGATCAGCGCGACGACCGAGGAGCCGCCGGTGCCGATGGTGTAGGCATAGCCGGTGCCCTGCAGACCGTCGTCGGTGATGACGCGCACCATCGGCGTTTCCTGCGTGACGAACGACTGGATCGCGTCGGTCCGCACGACTTTGGGCGGCAGATCCACCTGCAGAATGTCCACGCGCACGATTTTCGTCATGTTACGAATTCTCCGTCGCGGTCCGTCGCCGCGTCGCGATTGCTGTAGCACGGGAACGGGGGAAGGCAACGCAATGGCCAGGAAAAGCAAGCCAGGCGCAAAGAAACGCATCGTCAAGAGCGAGCCGGCGGACAACGTTCATCTGATCGTCGCCGAAGATCAGGAGGTTGTCGTCGAGCGACATCCGGAGGACTGGGCCGCGCTCGTCATCTTCTGGTCGCTCGCCTTCATCGTCTTTCTGCAATTCTTCACGCGCTATGTGCTCAACGACTCGCTGTCGTGGACCGAGGAGATCGCGCGCTACGGCCTGATGTGGCTGACCTTCATCGGCGGCGCCGTCGTCACGCGCAAGAACACGCAGATCGCGGTCGAGCTCCTCTCGAATGTGATGGCGCCGGGACCTCTGCGCAGCGCGCTCATTGCCTTCGTCGATTTCGTCAAGCTCGGCTTTATCGCGTTGCTCGCCTATTTCTCCGTCACCATCATCAGCCGCATGCACTATCAGCGCATGACGGTGTTCGATCTGCCGATGTCTTACGTCTATGCCGGCGTCGGGCTCGGCTGCTTCCTGATGCTGTTCCGGCAGGCCTATATCGTCTGGTGCAACGCGCGCGACGGCTGGCGCCGCCCGCACGACGTCACCCAGCAGATCCCCGCCGACTGAGAAGGCCGCGCCATGACCATCATCGTCGTGATCTTCATTCTCGCGCTCTTCGTCGGCGTGCCCGTCTTCATCGCGCTTGCGGCGTCGTCGCTGCTTTACACGCATCTCATCGCCGGGATTCCCGATTTCGTCATCCTGCACCGCATGGCGGGCGGCATCGACTCGTTCCCGCTGCTCGCTGTGCCGTTCTTCATCTGGGCCGGCAACCTGATGAATTCCGCCGGCATCACCAACCGCATCTACGATTTCGCGGTGGCGACCTGCGGCTGGATGCGCGGCGGTCTCGCCCAGGTGAACATCTTCGGCTCGGTGATCTTCGCCGGCATGTCGGGCACAGCGATCGCGGATGCCGCCGGTCTCGGCACGATCGAGATCAAGGCGATGCGCGACCATGGCTATGACATCGAATTTTCCGTCGGCGTCACGGCAGCATCGGCGACGCTCGGCCCGATCATCCCGCCATCGCTGCCATTCGTCATCTACGGCATGATGGGGAATGTCTCGATCGGCGCGCTGTTCCTCGGCGGCTTCATTCCCGGCGCGGTGATGACGTTGTTCATGATGTCCTACGTTTACTACTGCGCGCGCAGATACAATCTCGGACGCGATCAGGCGTTCAGCTGGAGCGTGCTCGGCACGACCTTCATCGCCGCGCTGCCCGCCCTCCTGACGCCGGCGCTGATTGTCGGTGGCATGACCTTCGGCTGGTTCACGCCGACCGAGGCCGCGATCGCGGCCTGCACCTGGGCGCTGATCCTCGGCGTCTTCCTCTATCGCTCGATGTCGTGGAAACAGTTCTACAAGGTGTCGCTCGACACGGTGGAAACGACCGCGGGCGTTCTGCTGATCGTGGCGGCGGCCTCGCTGTTCGGCTGGGTTCTGACGACGACGCGGCTCACCGAGGTCGGGGCGACCGCGCTGCTCGAACTCACCAACAACCGCTACGTCATCCTGCTTCTTATCAACATCCTGCTGCTGGTGGTCGGCTGCTTCCTCGAGCCGATCGCCTCGATCAGCATCCTCGTGCCGATCCTGATGCCGATCATTTTGAAGGTCGGTATCGATCCGGTGCATTTCGGCGTGATGATGACGCTCAATCTGATGATCGGCCTCCTGCATCCACCGCTCGGCATGGTGCTGTTCGTGCTGTCGCGGATCGCCAAGCTCTCGATCGAGCGGACGACCATGGCCATCATCCCCTGGCTGATCCCGCTGCTCGGCTCGCTGATCGCGATCACGCTCCTTCCGGAGCTGACGCTGTGGCTGCCGCGGATGTTCGGTCTGGTGAAGTGATGTGCTAGGCTCGCCTCATCCGTTCCGTGTTTCCTTGAGGCCAAAGCCAGCATGAGCCAGCCCCGTACCATCCGCCTGTCCCCGGACGACAACGTCGTCGTCGCGGTCGACCAGATCACGCCCGGCGCCACGGCCGCCACTATCGCCGCGCGCGAGCGCGTGCCGCGCGGCCACAAGATGGCGACAATGCCGATCGCGCAGGACCAGCCAGTGAAGAAATTCGGCCAGATCATCGGCTTCGCCTCGAAGCCGATCGCGCCGGGCGACTGGGTGCATACGCACAACGTCACGCTGCACGACTTCACGCGCGACTATAAATTCGCCGAAGGCGCGAAGAACGACGAGATGCTGCCGCCGGAGATGCGCGCGACCTTCGAAGGCTATGTGCGCGAGAACGGCAAGATTGGCACGCGCAATTATATCGGCATCCTGACCAGCGTGAATTGCTCGGCCTCGGTGGCGAAATTTATCGCCGAGGCCTTCAACCGCTCGAACCTGCTCGACGATTATCCCGAGATCGACGGCGTCGTTCCGTTCGTGCACGGCACCGGCTGCGGCATGGCGGCGTATGGCGAGGGCTTCGATCTCTTGCGGCGTACGCAATGGGGCTACGCGACGCATCCCAATCTCGGCGGCGCGCTGATGGTCGGGCTCGGCTGCGAGGTGTTCCAGATCGACCGCATGAAGGAGGAATACAGCCTTGTCGAAGGCGATCACTTCCAGACCATGACGATCCAGGCGACCGGCGGCACGAAAAAGACGGTCGCCGAAGGCGTCGAGCGCATCAAGGCGATGCTGCCGCTCGCGACGAAAGCAAAACGTGAAACGCGGCCGGCCTCCGAAGTGACGCTCGCGTTGCAGTGCGGCGGCTCGGACGGCTACTCCG
>CAZSAW010000355.1:0-19465 GCA_964604745.1 uncultured Hyphomicrobiales bacterium | reverse complement strand
GCAAGGGCGGCGGCGTCGGTGTCGGTCGCGAGATCGGCGCGGGCTCCGGCGGCGGCGCCGGGCGCGCGACCGGGCCGGGGGCGGGGGCGGGCTTTGACGATTGCGTAAACGAAAAATCCTCGACCAGCGTCGAGCCGACCCACGGCACCTGCTCGTCCTTCGAGGCGAGCGCGACGCCGATGTGCGCGTGGTTAAAAACCTGCTCTGCCGTAAGATTCGGTGAGCGGATTTCCTTGATCAGTTCGCTGACGAAGAGGCTGTTCTCGCCGCTGCTGTCATTCACCAGGCGGTTGGGCGCGGCAGACGAAATCGCAAGCGTGCCGAACGGCGCGTCGATGGTGGCGAGCCCCATCGAGGTGCGGCGGAAGCGGCGCTCGAACGGATTGCGGCGCGAGGCGTCGAGCACGACGATCTTCACGCGCGCGCCCTTGCGATGCAGTTCCGTGAGCACCGATTCGATGCTGATGCCGTCGCGCGGGACGTCCGACTCGCTCCAGATCTGCGCGTTCACCGGCAGCAGGTAATTCTGCCGCGACACCTGGATGCCGAAGCCGCTGAAATAGAAGAAGACGACGGCGTCGTTCTTGATCTTGTTGGTGAAGCCGTCGATGGCCGACTTCATCGACTCCTTGGTCAGATTTTCCCTGCGCTCGACCGTAAAACCGCTGCGCGTGAGTTCCTCGGCGAGCACCCGCGCGTCCTTGATGGCGACGGCGACGGGCCGGTCGGCATCGGGATAATTGGCGTTGCCGATGATAAGCGCGAGTTTTTGCCCGCCTTGCTGCGCCGCGGCGGGCGCTACCTGTCCCGCCAGGGTCAAAATGAGGGCCAGGCAAAAAATCAAACGCGCGAGCATGGCAGCCCCATGATGCTGATATCCTGGAGGAACATCGCGGACTTTATTCGAGTTCTCGGGTCCGCGCCATGCGGCCATGATCCCCAAAATGTCAAATCTTGGCAACATGCTAGACCCGATGCGGGGCGGGTCCTGCTGGAGCAGTCGCAAGGCGCATGCTACAGGTTCATTCCAAGGAGACGATGAACCGATCCACGGCTCCGGGCGACCCATTCGTACCAGCGAGCCTCCAGCGGTTGGATTGGTAGCGTCGCTTTGATCAGCACGTGGAGAGAGGCTGTGCGGCTCACATCCCTGGTTCCCGTTTTCATGGCCGCGGCCTTCCTTGCTGCGGTCCCGGCCCGCGCGCAGACGACCACCAGCGGCGGACCGACGGCGTCGCCGGCAGGCGCGAGCGTCTATTTCATCAACATCAAGGATGGCGACACGCTGCCGCGCACGTTCACCGTGCAATTCGGGTTGCGCAACATGGGTCTGGCGCCGGCCGGATCGGACCGGCCGAATTCAGGCCACCACCACCTGCTGATCGACACCGATCTGCCGGCGATGAACGAGCCGATTCCGAGCGACTTCAACCATCTGCATTTCGGTGCAGGCCAGTCCGAGGCGACGGTCACGCTGCAACCGGGCAAGCACACGCTGCAACTTTTGCTTGGCGATGCAGATCACGTGCCGCATTCACCGCCCGTGTTCTCCGATCGCATCACGGTGACGGTGACCGATGGCACGGCGCCCAGTGCCGCCAAGCCGGAACCGAAGGCCGAGCCGAAGAAAGAGACATCGACCGAAACGAAGCGCGACTCCAAGAAGGAGCAGGCGGAACGGCGTGA
Organism: uncultured Hyphomicrobiales bacterium; assembly: GCA_964604745.1. Classification (GTDB taxonomy): domain Bacteria; phylum Pseudomonadota; class Alphaproteobacteria; order Rhizobiales; family Xanthobacteraceae; genus Pseudorhodoplanes. The sequence goes on along the minus strand of CAZSAW010000355.1, from coordinate 17,779 downwards.
AGCCGAACGCCGCGCGGAGGAGAGGGCGGAGAAACGCGAAGCCGAGCGTCGTGCCGCCGCCGAGCGGCGCAAGGCCAAGGCCGCCGCGCAGGCCGGCGGAGCGGCCGGTGCGGGTGGCGGAGCTGGGATCGTCACCGGCGCGCCGGCGCGACGTCAGGAATGGTGCCAGATCCAGGCGCTCAACCGCACCTGCGGATTCACCAGCCGGCAGCAATGCATGGCGTCGGTTGCGGGCGTCGGCGGAAGCTGCATCGAGCGCTGAGGTCGCCTCGACTCTTTCGCCCTCGATCGGCTCAGCGCTTGTTCTTCGATTCGTCCCAGACGGTCTCGACGTCCTTGCGGAATTGCGCGTTCACCTTCTCGTAGCGCTTTTGCGCAATCTCGTCGTCGTAGATGTTCGTCACGTCGCGATCGAAATACGAGCGCAGGCCGCCGGTGAATTCCACCGCCAGCTCGGCGGTCGAGCCCGGCTCGCCCTGCACGCGGTATTTCGGCGTGATCGGAAACACGCCGCGTTCCATCGCGACGCGCTGGCCGCGCTCCGACAAAAGGAATTCGATGAAGGCGCGCGCGGCTTTCGGATGCGGCGCGCCGGCGAGCACGGCAATCGGCTCAGGCGTGACCCAGGCCGTCTTCGGCGCGACAAACCGGATGTCGAAACCGGCGAGCCGGTCCTCGAACGCCATGTAGCTCGGCACGGCAAAGCCGGCGGCGAATTCGCCCTTGGCGACGACGGACGGCACGTCGCGGCTGCGCGCGGTGAACGTGCCGGTGCTGGTGCCGAGTTGCTTCAGAAAGTCCCATCCCTTTTCGTCGCCGTCACGCTGCAGGATCACTTCATAGGTGGCGTGGCTGCTGCTCGAGCGTGTCGGCGCGCATTGCGCGATCTGTCCCTTCAGCTTCGGGTGCAGCAGATCGTCCCAGTCCTTCGGCTCGGGCACGCCGAGTTCTTCCAGCATCTTCGGATGATAAACGAGCCCATACGGTTCGAGCACCGTTCCGATCCAGAAGCCTTTGGGGTCCTTCAATGGAATGAGCTTCGGTTTGCCGATGCTCGCGGGGATCGCATCGGTGATCGCTGGCGGCAGATCGAGCTTCATCAAAAGTTTCTGCTCGGCGAGCTTGTCATAGAGCGCGCTTTCGCCGCCCCAGAAAATGTCGGCACCGGGCCGGCCCTTCCATTCGACGATCTGGCCGTAGGCGACCGGCGTGCCCGCGGCGAGCGCCGTCACCTTGACGGTGACGTTCCATTTTTCCTTGGCGAATTTGACGAATTCCGACACGGCCGGATCGGTCAGCGTTCGCGCGACCGGCGTGATGAGGACGAGGGCGTCTTCGACCGGCTGCGCCTGTTGCGACGCGGCCGGTTCCGCCGGCACCAGCGCGGTCGCCAGCAGGAGCGCGCACCAACGAAGCCTGCGAGCCATCTCGTTCTCCCTGTCTTTATTCATCGGTGGGGGCCGGCGGCGAGGGGTTCAATCACTAGCATCAGGACGGGCGCGATCCCAAATCGCGGCGGCCGTGCCTGCCCGTCAATGCATGGTTTTGTGCTGTTCCAAAGGCGCCGATTTGCCGCACATCTTGCTGCGCCGCGCCGCCATATGTAATGAGCTAGCCGAGACTGCCGGTGCAGGCAGCGCGACCCCCGTCCCAAAGCAGCAAGAGAGATGCGGCGCAAAAAGCCAGCAGCCGGATTGACGCGACGCCGCCTGCTCGCAGGCGGAGCGGCCATGCTTGCCTGTCCGGCGGTGGTGCGCGCGCAAGGCCCGATGCAGCTGCGCATCGGCCACGGGTTGCCCGCGACCCATCCGGTGCACGCGGCCATGCAGTTCTTCGCCGACGACCTGCGCGCGCGATCCGGCGGCGCGTTCGAGATCACGATCTTTCCCGACGGCGTCATTGGCCAGGAAGTCAACCTGCTGTCGCAGGCGCAGGCGGGCAAGCTCGACTTCGTCAAGGCGAGCGCAAGCGTCGTCGAACGCATCGGCCCATCCTATCGCGTGTTCAATCTGCCCTTCGTCTTTCGCGACCGGACGCATTGGCGCGCGGTGGCGACGAACAACGTCGGCGAGGGCATTCTCGCCTCGACCGAAACGAAGGGCCTGGTCGGTCTCACTTATTATGAGGCGGGCTCGCGCAGCTTTTACGCGCGCAAGGCCATCGATCATCCCGACGATCTCAAGGGCCTGAAGATCCGCATCCAGCCGTCGCCGACGATGCAGCGGTTGATGGCGCTGTTCGGTGCCGAAGGTGTCGCGCTCGACTGGGCCAATGTCTACAACGCGCTGCAGACGCGCCTGGTCGACGGCGCCGAGAACAGCATCGGCGCGCTCATCGTCGGCCGCCACGCCGAGGTGGTGACGCATTATTCGTTCGATGAGCATACGATGGTGCCCGACGTCTTCCTCGTCAGCGCCGCGCGCTGGGCAAGCTTCACGTCCGCGCAGCAGCGCATGGTGCGCGAGGCGGCGCGTGCTTCCTACCATCGCATGAACGATCTCTGGGAAGCGTTCGAAAAGGACGTGCGCGTGAAATGCGAGGCGATCGGCGTGACCTTCACCTATCCAGACAAGGCGCCGTTCATCGACCGCGCAGCGTCGCTCAAGGACGAATTCGCCGACGATGCGGAGAGCAAGCGCCTGATCGAGCAGATCGCCAGACTCTAGCGATGGAGCTAAGCTCACGCGATGGCGAAGCGTCCCGAAGCTGAATCGCTGGTCGGCAAGCGCCTCCAGTTCGATCGCGAAACATGGAACGCGGTTGACCTGCTGGCGCGCGAACAGATGAAGGATCTGCAGGAACTCACGGAAGAAGCCTTCCGCGATCTTCTCCACAAGTATGGCCGGACGGCCGATTTTCGCGAAGCGCTGAAAAAGAGCGCGGCGCAGAGCGTCGCGAAACCTTCGACGAAGAAGCGGCGCGGTCGCGGATCGCTGTCGAAGAAGTGAACCAGTCAAACACGTTGCGGTCGGCCCCGGCGCTGCATGGCGCAATGTCGGATTCAGGAACCGACAGTCGGGAATCGTCCACGTCGTGCGTTCCGGGGAACAGAAGCCAAGATGCCACGTTGGACCCGTACTGAAATCATCTTGAGTGAAAGGGTACCCGCATGGGCCTGTTTAGCGCAGACATCGAAACCATGGACGACCTGTTCGCGCACACGCTGCAGGACGTTTATTACGCCGAGAAGCAGATCGTGAAATCGCTTCCGGAAATGATCGAGAAGGCGACCGACAGCCAGCTCAAGAGCGGCTTGAAAGACCATCTGCAGCAGACCAAGGGCCACGTCACCCGTCTGGAACAGGTCTTCAAGCTGCACGGCACGGAACCGAAAGGCATCGATTGCCCGGCCATCGACGGGATCATCGAGGAAGCGGAAGATGTCGCCGGCGACATCGACAACAAGAACGTTCTCGATGCCGGCATCATCGCCGCCGCGCAGGCGGTGGAACATTACGAAATCACGCGCTACGGATCGCTGGTCGCCTGGGCCAAGCAACTCGGCCGCAACGATTGTGCGTCGATCCTCCAGCAGACGCTGGACGAGGAAAAGATGGCGGACCAGAAATTGACGTCTATCGCCGAGAGCAGCGTGAACCGCGCCGCCGCATGATCGGCCGGCCAACGCAAATCCGGCGCCTGATCGCGGCGCCGGATTTAGCTGTTTTTATGCGCCGCCCCGCGTCGGCCGCTATGTGCCGACCACGCGTGGCACGAGGCTGGCGGCGGAGGTCTTGGAGCCTCGCTGCCTGGCCTTGGGCGGCGCGACGGATTCCCGTTCGATCAGCACGGTCTTGAGCTCGGTAATCCGGCCCTTCGCTGTTGGATGCCGATTGATGCGATCGAGCAGCATGACGGCGGCAGCCCGTCCCATTTCCCGACGCGGCTTGCGCACGGTCGTCAGCGGAGGGCTGATGGTCGAAGCAAGGACCTCGTCGTCATAACTGGCGATCGAGATATCCTCCGGGACGCGCAAACCGTGCCGGCGCAACGAGGCGATGATTCCCGCCGTCAGGATATCGCCGCTGGAAAAGATCGCCGTGAACGTCGTGCCCGATTGCAGCAACGATTCCGTGGCGTCGTAGCCATGCTGCATCGTGTAGAAGGTATCGCGCGTTCGCTGAAGATCAAGCGGCAGATCGTAGGCCTTGAGCGCGTCGATATAGCCTGCGCGCCGCTCGCGGCTTCCGTAAAATTGCAGCCGCCCGCCGATATGCGCGATTTCGGTATGGCCGGCCTTGATCAAATGCTCGGTGGCGAGAAAAGCGCCGCGCCGGTCGTCCGCCACCACGAAATCGACCGTCTTCGATTTGAAAACCTGGTTGACGATGACGACCGGGACAGGAAATCTGAATTTGCTCAACGCATCGTCGACATTCATGCACACGATGATGGCGCCGTCGACGCGCGCATTGGTGATGGCTTCGAGAATGCTTTCGTTTCTCGACTTGAGAGACTTTTCCAGCACGATCTCGACGGAATAGCCGACGGTCGCAAGTACTTCCGTGGCACCTTCGAGGACATGAATGTAAAGAAGGTTCGACTGCGGGATCTCCGTCGCGTCGTAAGGCACGATGAACAGAATGCAGCGCGTGCGGCCGGACGAGAGAGCCGCGCCCCATCGGCTCGGCGTATACGACATCTTTGCCGCGATCTTTTTCAGCCGGTTGCGTGTCGTGACGCTGATGCCGGGGTCGTCGCGCAGGCCGCGCGAAACCGCGGCAACCGACACACCGGCGCGTCGCGCAATGTCCTTGATCGTGACCGCGTGAGCACGCGGTGTTTTGCGACGTCGCTTCTTGGCCTTCATTCGGCGCTCCTTGCACGCCGTTCGCCGGCAACCGGCAGTGTAGTTAAATCATGATTCAAGTCAAAAATGCCGAACGGGCGCGGCCTCGTTGCGAATTGCAGGACGTCGCGCCGCTCGTGCCACGGGGAACGATGTTTTTGTGTCGTGCGGCAACGCAACGATCGTGGTTGCTGCGCGGGCAAAGCCCTTTCCCGTTTTATTCGAGCGCACATTTCCGCGCTGCAGCGCGCCGCGTGTCGCAATAACAAATCGACACGGGTGCGATGACTTGACGTCGTTTTTGCCGGTTTATATAAAACGTTTAACTAAAACAGCGTTTCGATCGCTGATACAACCAAGAGGACCGTTTTTGGTCCCTGGATTAAGGGAGGAAGGGATGAAAAAAGGGCTTCAATCACAGGCTTTTTCGAGGGTGACGAGCAAGGCGCGGATCGGCGTCCTGCTCGCGATGGCGGCTGGCTTGGGCTTTTCGGCAGCCGCAGCGCAGGCGCAGCAATTTCCGACACGCACGATCGAGAGTTCTCCTTGGGGCGCGGCTGGCGGTGACACCGACCTCACCAACCGCCTCATCGCCAAGGCGATGGAGAAGGAGCTTGGCGTCAGCATCGTGGTGGTGAACCGCACGGGCAACGGCGTCGCGATGAATCACGTCTGGTCGCAGCCGCACGACGGCTATAGCTGGCTCGGCGCATCGGAGGGCATGCAGATCGCGGCCGCGATGGGCTTCCACAAGACCACGACCAAGGATTGGCGCTGGTACATGATCGCGGGTGGCCCCGCCGCGCTCGCGGTGCGTGCGGATTCGCCCTACAAGACCATCGACGACCTGATCAACGACGCAAAGGCCAATCCCGGCAAGGTCAACGTCAGCCATTGTCAGTTCGGTTGCGTGTTCCACATGAAGTGGGTGGCGCTGGCCGACGCGGCGAAAGTGAAATTCAACTACGTTCCATATCCGGGCAGCGCGCCGGCAATCGTGGCGCTTCTGTCGGGCGACAGCCAGGCAGTGATTACCTCGATGTCGGAGCAGGCCGAATACGTCAAATCGGGCCGGCTGCGCACCCTTGGGATGGTCGAAATGACGCCGACGGAATTCGCCGGTCAGAAATTCCCGGCCATCGGCGAAAAATATCCCGACATCCAGAAAATCCCGGCGCGTCAGTGGCTCGGTTTCGCCGTTCCCGCCGACACGCCCAAGGCGACGACGGATCGGCTCGACGCCGCTTTCGTCAAGGCGATGAAGGACGAAGCGCTGCAGAAGTTCGCCAGCGATCGCAATCTCAATCTGATCGGAGCTTATGGCGACGAGTCGATGAAGATCCTTTCAGCGGTCGAGAAGGGAATGAGCTGGAAGATGTACGAGCTCGGTATCGCGAAGATTTCCCCCGATACCCTCGGCATTCCCAAGCCTTGATCTGACGAAAGAATGGCGAACCGGCCGGCTTGGCCGGTTCGCCGCCAACGTATCCGAAGTCCTTGGCGATGACCCTCAAAAGCCAAAAAGAATTCTTTTCCGGTCTGATGTTCGTCGTGATCGGGATGGCGTTCGCGCTCGGCGCTCTGCGTTTCGACATCGGAACGACGGAACGCATGGGCCCTGGCTATTTCCCGCTGCTGGTCGGCACCCTGACGGTCATTCTTGGCTCTATTATTCTTGTGAAGTCGTTCGTTGCCAAGGCGAAGGACGGCGACAAGATCGGTGCGTGGGCATGGCGGCCGATGATCTTCATCATCGCCGCCAATCTCGCCTTCGGCATTCTTCTCGACGGTTTGCCGAGCATCCACCTGCCCGCGATGGGTCTCATCATCGCGATCTACGTGCTGACATTTATTGCCAGCATGGCCGGCGACGAATTCAACCTGAAGGAAACTGCCGTGCTCGCCACCGTTCTCACGGTCGCGAGCTATGTCGGGTTCGTCGTGCTGCTCAAGCTTCAGTTCCCGATCTGGCCCGCTTTCATCGGACGGTAAGCGCAGAGCCATGGATCTCATTTCAAATCTGTCGCTCGGCTTCAGCGTCGCCATGACGCCCGGCAATCTCGTCTATGCTTTCATCGGCTGCTTGCTGGGAACGCTGATCGGCGTTTTGCCGGGAATTGGGCCTCCGGCGACAATCGCGATGCTGCTGCCGGCGACCTATTCACTGCCGCCGGAATCGGCGCTGATCATGCTCGCAGGCATCTATTACGGGGCGCAATACGGCGGCTCGACGACGTCGATCCTGGTCAATCTGCCCGGCGAGACGTCATCGGTCGTGACCTGTCTCGATGGCTACCAGATGGCGCGGCACGGACGCGCAGGTCCGGCGCTCGCTGCGGCGGCTCTCGGGTCGTTTTTCGCGGGCTGTGTCGGCACGCTGGTCGTTGCCGCGTTCTCGGTGCCGCTGACGGAAGTCGCGCTGAATTTCGGCGCTGCCGAATATTTTTCGCTGATGGTGATGGGACTGATCGCCGCGGTCGTGCTCGCGTCCGGTTCGCTGCTCAACGCCATTGGCATGGTTCTCGTCGGGCTGTTGCTCGGCACGGTCGGCACCGACGTCAATTCGGGCATCTTCCGTTACACCTTCGACATTCCCGAACTGACAAACGGAATCGGCTTCCTCGCGATCGCGATGGGTCTGTTCGGCTATGCCGACATCATCCACGATCTCGGCGCCAAGGAGAGCGATCGCACGCTCCTCTCCAGCAAGATCAAGGGATTGATGCCCACGTGGCATGACATCAAGAGGATGGCGCCGGCCGCGGTTCGGGGCACGGTGCTCGGAAGCCTGCTCGGCATTCTTCCCGGCGGCGGCGCGACGGTCGCATCCTTCGGGGCCTACACCGTCGAAAAGAAGATGAATTTGCAGCCGGGCGAGATTCCGCTTGGCAAGGGCAATATCCGCGGCGTCACCTCGCCGGAAGCCGCGAATAACGCCGCGGCGCAGACCGCGTTCATTCCGCTGCTGACGCTTGGCATCCCGCCGAACGCGGTGCTGGCGCTCATGCTTGGCGCGATGACCATTCACAATATTCAACCCGGCCCGATGGTGATGACGAACAATCCGCACCTGTTCTGGGGGTTGATCGTCTCGATGTGGATCGGCAACGCCATGCTCGTCATCCTGAACCTGCCGCTGATCGGCCTGTGGGTCCGGTTGCTGAGCGTGCCCTATCGCTGGCTGTTTCCGGCCATCGTCCTGTTCTGCGCGATCGGCGTGTATTCGGAAAACAATGCGACCTTCGACGTCTGGCTCGTCGGCCTGTTCGGCATCATCGGCTATGTCTTCATCAAGCTCGGTGCCGAAGGCGCGCCGCTGCTGCTCGGATTCATTCTCGGTCCGATGATGGAAGACAATCTGCGCCGCGCCCTGTCGTATTCGCACGGCGACTGGAGCGTCTTTTTGCGTCGGCCCTTGTCGGCCTCCCTGCTGATGATCGCAGTCCTGATGCTTGCCGTCGTGCTGCTCCCGTCGATCAGGAGGAAGCGCGCCGAGGCGTTTGTCGGAGATTGAGCAAGGCGATCGGCGGCGGTTTCGCGAGGCGATCTCGCCGTCGGCATGCGTGAATGTTCAAAAGGTGAAAGATGAACAAGAACAAGTCAGAAAGTTTGCTTGAGAGATTTCCCGTCGCGGTTCTGGGCGCGCATGTCGCGGCGGCGCGTGCAGCCAAGCCGGCATCCGGTTCGGCGGAAGAGCGGCTGGCGCGGCTTGAACTCGAGGCGGAGGCGCGCGCCTTCATCACGAAGTATTCGTATTTCTTCGACGGCAAGGACCTCGAGGCTCTTATGACCCTCTATGCGTCCGACTGCGTGCTGGTGAACACGGCGGGCACTTATGTCGGGATCGACGCGATCCGCCGCATGCAGGAAGGCGACATCGGTCGAACGGCCATTTCATTCCACCATTTCAACAATCCGCTGGTGGTGATCGAGGATCTGAAGAGCCGCACCGCCTACGTCACCGCCTTCATGTACAACCTGGCGGTTCGCGACGACGAGCATTACGGCACGGTCGGCACGGTCGTCTTCTGCCTGAAGGGCCAGGCTGACGGCAGCCTCAAGGCGAGCGCCATTCGCATCGCCATCGACAGCCGCCACACATTGCAGCCGAAATTCGTGCCGATCGGCGAACCCGGACCGCACGCGGTGTCGGGCCGCTCGTCCTACGATCTCGTTGGCCGCAAGCCCCGCTTCCCGGCGAACGCCTAAACTCTCCCGCAAGCTCAGGACGGAAGTAACGAAAATGGAAAAGAAAAGCGCGGCGGTCATCGTCACAGGTGCCGCCGGTGGTCTTGGCCGTATTGTCGTGGCGCTGCTGCGCGCGCGCGGCGCCAATGTCGTGTGTGTCGATCGCGATGCAGCGACGCTCGATCAGGTCGTCAACGAGCCGAGCGAAGGTTCCGGAAAGGCTGTTGCCGTCGTCGCGGATCTCGGATCGGCGGCTGACACGCAGAAGATGGTCGATGCGGCGGTCAAGAATTGGGGCCGGATCGACGGTCTCTTTCTCGGCGCCGCCATCAACGGCGACGCCGGCCTCATCCATACGACGCCGGACGATGTTTTCGACCACGTGATTCGCACCAACCTCAAGAGCGTCTGGCTCGCATTGCGCCACGCCATCCCGGTGATGGTCGAGGGCGGCGGCGGCGCCATCGTGACGATCGGTTCGGTTGCGGCGCTGCGCGGCGCGCCGACGCTCGGCGCCTATGCGGCCTCGAAGCACGGCGTCGTCGGGCTGACGCAAACCGTGGCGCTCGAATACGCCAAACAGGGCATCCGCGCGAACGTGCTGTGTCCCGGCTCGATGGACACGCAACTCATTCAGCCGATGCTGAAGCTGCGCGGCGGCGGCGATTCCGCAAAGGGCCTCGCAGCAACCGTGGCCGGCATCCCCAACGGCCGGCTCGCGCGGCCGGACGAACTCGCCAGCACCGGCGTGTGGCTGCTGCTGGATGCACCGGCACATCTGTCCGGCCAGGCGATCGTGATCGACGGCGCGCGTACGGCGGCGTGAGCGATCCGAAAGGCAGAGCACAATGGACGAGGCGGGACAATCCTCGACCGCGTACCCGACCAACAGGGTTCGGGAACGTTACCGGGCCGCGCAGCTGGCGCTCGGAACCTATGTGACTCTGCCGGTGCCGCAGGCAATCGACGTTCTCGCCGACGTGGGCTTCGATTTCATCCGGCTCGATCCCTTCCGCCATCCCTGGAGCAACGCCGTGCTCGCCGGGATGATCGCGGCCGCACGTGCCGCGCGGCTGACGCCCTGGGCACGCGTGACCAATGACCCTGCTGCAATTGCGAATTTGCTGGCTCTCGGTGTGCAGATCATCACCGTGCCGGAGATCGATACACCGGCGCAGGCGCGCGATGTCGTGGCGGCCGTGCGTCATCCCCCGCGCGGGCGGCGGCCATTTCCGGAGTCTGGCGGATCCAAATCCGAATACCGGACCTGGGCCGAGACAGAGATTCTCGTCGGCTGCCAGATCGAGACCGAGCAGGGGATGGCCAATTATCGCGAGATCATTGCGGTGGATGGTGTCGATATCGTGCATACCGGCCGCACCGATATCTCGCATGCGCTGGGCGTTCCCGGCCAGCAATTCCATCCGCGCGTGCTCGACGTCGAGCGTCGCATCGTCGATGCCGCGCTCGAAGCCGGGAAACAGCCCGCACTTCTCTATCCGCTGACCGAACAGGGCATCGAGCTTGCGTGCGACTTCGCGCGGCGCGGGGTCCGGATCTTTGCGCTTGACATGGATTACCGCGTTCTGCAGCGCGCGTTTTCCGACGCCACCCGGGCGCTGCGCGCGGCGGATGGACCGAATTCAACCGACAATTCTTCAACAGCAAAACCAAAGGCAATCCAATGACCACATCCTCGCGAAAGGCTGCAATCATCACCGGTTCGACCAGCGGAATCGGGCAGGCGATGGCACGCCATCTCGCTGCGAACAATTACGATATCGCCGTGCATGGCCTCGATGAGACGGGACTGGACGAAACAGTGGAATCCCTGAAGGCGCTCGGCGCGCGCACGACCGTCGTGCTCGGCGACGTGCGCGATCCGGCTGTCACCGACAAACTCGTAAAAGCCGCGGTCGATGCATTCGGCCGCATCGACGGGCTTGCGAACAACGCGGGCACCGGCTTCTTCCGGCCGGCATCGGAAACGTCCGACGAGGATTGGCGCTCGGTATTTGCGCTGCATGTCGATGCCCCGTTCCGGATGTGCCGCACCTGCTATCCGCACCTGCGCAAGGTTCGTGGCGCCATCGTCAATACGTCGTCCGTCACAGCGACGCACTGGCTGCCCTCGCGCGTTGCCTATGGCACCGCAAAATCGGCGATCATCGGCATGACGAAGAATCTGGCGGCGGAATGGGCGCCCGAAGGCATCCGCGTCAATGCGATTTCGCCCGGCACGATCGAGACGCCGCTGGTGCGCGCCAATTTCGAAAGCGGACGCACCGGCGTTTCGAAAGAGCGCGTCATCTCGCGCATGCCGATCGGACGTCTCGGCAAGCCGGAAGAGGTTGCAAGCGTGACGGGGTTCCTCCTGTCCGATCAGGCATCCTACGTCACCGGACATGTCGTCTACATCGACGGCGGCTGGACCTCGTCAGGCGGATGGTGAGTCCGATCTTGCGTTCGGCCCTGCCATCGGCTGCTGCAGCAATGAAGCGTACCAGCGCCAACGGCTTGTCGTATTCGGTCGACGGTCCGGCGGATGCGCCCGCGCTCGTGCTGGTGAATTCGATCGGGCTGACCGCAACGATTTGGGACGGGCAGGTGCCGGCCTACAGCCGGCACTTTCGCACGATCCGCTACGATCAACGCGGACACGGTGCGTCCAGGACGCAGCCGCCGCCTTACACCATTGCCGATCTCGGCGGCGATCTGATCGGACTTCTCGACGAGCTCGGGATCGGACGCGCGTCGATCTGTGGCATCTCGCTTGGCGGACTGATCGCCATGTGGGTCGGCGCTCACCACCCGGATCGTGTCGATCGGCTCGTGCTTGCCTGCACGTCGGCCTATCCGCATGACGACGCCAAGTGGTTCGCGCGCGTCAAACAGGCGCGGACCGAAGGAATGCGCGCGGTTGTGGAGCAGGGATCGAAGGGCTGGTTTACGCCCGCCTTCGCCGCGGCACATCCCGATTTGCTCGAACGGTTGCGCAGCATCGTCGCCAAAACGGCGGTCGATGGTTATGTCGGCTGCTGTGACGCCCTGCGCACGGCCAATCTTCTTCCGGATCTTGCCGCCATCGCAGCTCCCACGTTGATCGTGGCGGGCGGGCAGGACCGCGGATTTCCCATCGCGCACGCCGAGGCCCTTCGCACGGGAATCAGGGATTCGCGCCTCTTCGTTCTCGACGACGCGGCCCACATCGCCTGCGTGGAGGCACCCGAAGCCTTCAATCGCATCACGCTTGAACACCTGCTTGGCCGTTAGGGCCAAGCCGCATTCATCAATCAAGGAGTTCTCCCCATGCCACGTCAGATGTGGACGCTGACCCAAGCGGACGCCAGTTTTCTCATTGACCACGCCATGAAAGCGGCGCGCGAGATGAAAGTCGCCATCACCGTTGCGATCGTCGAAGGCGGCGGGACAACGGTGGGATTGCTGCGGATGGATGGAACGAAGCTCGCAAGCGTGCGTGTCGCCGAAACCAAGGCGTGGACGGCCGCGATCTTTCAGCGCGCGAGCGGCGACTACAGCGCGCCGACGGCGCCGGGCGGCGGCGCCTATGGCATGTTGAACGCATATCCGGCGCAACTCGTCCCCGTGCCCGGCGGCCAACCCATCTTCATCGAAGGTGTTTGTATCGGCGGCGTCGGCGTCAGCGGCGGATCGGGCGAGCAGGACGATCAACTTGCCAAGGGCGCTGCGGCCGCGCTGGAAGCTGCCGCCAAGCAAAGCACCGGCCGGTGAGGGACCGCCGAGGCAAGCGCCTCGTCGGCCTTTAACGGTTGCGCCGCAAGCACTATGACATGCGGGATGTGTTGAAAACCGCTTATCCCGCGGTCTGTTCGGAAGCGAGCCGCTCGACGGCTTGCCGGACCGCCGGATCGAGGCCGGCTCCGCCGCTGTCAACGTAGGCAAGGATTTGTTGGCGCATGCGCGGATCCCAGAATTTCTTGATGTGAGTCAGCGTGCCATTGACCGCTTCTTCCCGCCCCTGGCTCGCGAAGAACTTGCCGATCTGGTTCGCCATATAGACGAGCTTGTCGGCCGACTTTTCATGCGACATTGGCCGGCGCTCTTTCCAGGATGCGATGGCTGTGCGTGAACATTTCAAATCCGTCCTGGCGGGCGATGGCGACGAGCGTGATCCCGGCTGCGTCCGCCATGCGCGCGGCGAGCGCGGTCGGCGCCGAGATCGCCACCACCATCGGAACGCCGATCGCGGCCGCCTTCTGGATCATCTCGACCGAGACGCGGCTCGTGAAGACGACAAAGCCTGACGGGGGAGATATGTTTTCCTGCGCCAGCGCGCCCGCGAGCTTGTCGAGGGCATTGTGGCGGCCGACATCCTCGCGCAAGGCGACAAGCCCTCGCGACGGCACGAAGAACGCAGCCGCATGGATCGCCTGCGTCTCCCGATTGAGGACCTGGGCCGGAGCCAGCGTATCGAGTGCGCGCATGATGTCGGCAGGCGAGAACGACACGTCGCTTTCGACCTTGCGCGGCGGGCGCATGGCCTCGATCAGCGAGTCAATGCCGCACAGACCGCAGCCCGTGGGCCCGGCCAGACGGCGCTTGCGCTTGCCGTAAGCCGCGCCGCTCGGCGCGCTGAGCCACATGCGCAACTCGATCCCGAATTCTCCTTCGATGACCTCCAGACGCTCGATTTCGTCCGGCGAGGCCACGATTCCTTCGGTGAGGCTGAAGCCGTAGGCAAAGTCCCGGAGATTCTGCGGCGTCGCCATCATCACGGCATAGGAGCCGCCGTTGTAGGTGAAAGAGACGGCTGTCTCTTCCGGAATCGCGCGCTCGCCTGCGGTCAGGACGTGCCGCTTCCAGACCGTGCGCTTGATTCGTTCGGTCGGCAGCATCGTCACTCGGCTGCTTCCATCGGTTCGATGCGACGGCTCTGGCGCGAGAACTCCTCATAGTCCTGCTGCCAACGCGACGGCCCGTTGGATGGCGACACCTGCACCGCCGTCACCTTGTATTCAGGGCAATTCGTCGCCCAGTCCGAATAATCGGTCGTGATGACGTTCGCCTGCGTGTCCGGGTGATGGAAGGTCGTGTAAACGACGCCCGGCGCGACGCGATCGGTAATTTCCGCGCGCAACGTCGTTTCGCCGGAGCGGCTCGCGAGCCTCACCCAGTCGCCATCACGCACGCCGCGCTGCTCGGCATCGTGCGGGTGAATTTCAAGCACGTCCTCTGCATGCCAGACCGAGTTCGCGGTGCGCCGCGTCTGCGCGCCCACATTGTATTGAGAGAGAATCCGGCCGGTGGTGAGCAGCAACGGGAAACGCGGACCGGTCTTTTCATCGGTCGCGATGTATTCCGTGACCATGAACTTGCCCTTGCCGCGCACGAAGCCGTTAACGTGCATGATGGGCGAGCCCTCGGGCGCCTTGTCGTTGCACGGCCACTGCACCGAGCCGCGTTCGTCCAGCATCGCGTAGGAGACGTTGGCGAAGCCGGGCGTCAGCCGGGCGATCTCGTCCATGATTTCCGACGGATGATCGTAATGCATCTCGTAGCCCAGGGCCTTCGAGAGCATCAGGGTGATCTCCCAGTCGGCATAGCCGTTCTTCGGCGTCATCACCCTGCGCACCCGCTGGATACGGCGCTCGGCATTGGTGAAGGTGCCGTCTTTCTCCAGGAAGGTTGAGCCCGGAAGGAAGACATGGGCGAAGCGCGCGGTTTCGTTCAGGAACAAGTCCTGCACGACGACGCATTCCATCGCCTCGAGACCGGCAGAGACGTGCTTGGTGTCGGGATCGGACTGGAGAATGTCCTCGCCCTGGATGTAGAGGCCCTTGAAGGTGCCATCGACCGCGGCGTCGAGCATGTTCGGGATTCGCAGGCCCGGCTCCTTGTCGAGCGTGACGCCCCAGTCCTCCTCGAACAGGTGACGCGGCTCGTCGAGCGAGATGTGGCGATAGCCGGACAGTTCGTGCGGGAACGAGCCCATGTCGCACGAGCCCTGCACGTTGTTCTGGCCGCGCAGCGGATTCACGCCGACGCCGGGACGGCCGATATTTCCGGTGCACATCGCAAGATTGGCGATCGCCATCACCGTGGTCGAGCCCTGCGAGTGCTCGGTGACGCCAAGGCCGTAATAAATCGAGCCGTTGCCGCCGGTCGCGTAGAGGCGTGCCGCGCCGCGGATTGTCTCCGCGGGAACGCCCGATATCCTGGCGACCTCTTCCGGGGAGTTCTTCGGCAGGGAGACGAATTCGGCCCAATGCGCGAATTCATCCCAGTCGCAGCGCTCGCGGATGAATTTTTCGTCGTAAAGCTTCTCGGTGACGATGACGTGCGCGAGTGCGGTGACGACGGCGACGTTCGTTCCCGGCCGGAGCGCGAGATGATAGGCGGCTTCCAGGTGCGGGGCCTTCACCATTTCGGTGCGGCGCGGGTCGATCACGATCAGCTTCGCGCCCTGCCGGAGGCGCTTCTTCATGCGCGACGCAAATACCGGGTGTGCGGCAGCCGGGTTGGCGCCGATCACGATCATGACGTCCGAATCCTCGACGGAATCGAAATTCTGCGTCCCGGCCGACGTGCCGTAGGTCTGGCCGAGGCCGTAGCCGGTCGGCGAGTGGCAGACGCGTGCGCAGGTATCGACATTATTATTGCCGAACGCGGCGCGGATGAGCTTCTGCACGAGAAATGTCTCTTCGTTCGTGCAGCGAGAGGAAGTAATGCCGCCGACGGAATCCTTGCCGTAGGCCGCCTGGATGCGTTTGAATTCCGAGGCCGCGTGACCGATCGCCTCGTCCCAGCTCACTTCCTTCCAAGGGTCGGTCACCTTGGCGCGGATCATGGGTTTCAGGATGCGTTCCTTGTGGGTCGCGTAACCCCATGCGAAACGGCCTTTCACACAGGAATGGCCACGGTTCGCTTCGCCGTCCTTGTACGGGATCATGCGCACGAGCTCCTCCCCGCGCATTTCCGCCTTGAAGGCGCAGCCGACGCCGCAATAGGCGCAGGTGGTGACGACCGAATGCTCGGGCTTGCCGATCTCGATCACTTTCTTTTCGTTCAACGTCGCTGTCGGGCAGGCCTGCACGCAGGCGCCGCAGGAGACGCATTCCGAGCCGAGAAAGCTCTCCTGCATGCCGGGCGAGACGCGGCTGTCGAAGCCACGGCCGGCGATGGTCAGCGCGAACGTGCCCTGCGTTTCCTCGCAGGCGCGCACGCACCGCGAGCAGACGATGCATTTCGACGGATCGTAGGTGAAATAGGGGTTCGACTCGTCCTTCGGCAGCCACTTCTCGTTGGCGACATCGTTCTTGTTGGCGAAGACGTGGTTCTCGCATTCATAGCAGTAACGCACGTCGAGCAGTCACACTGCGCCGGCCATGTCCTGCAACTCGCAATCGCCGTTTGCGGAGCAGGTCAGGCAATCGAGCGGATGATCGGAGATATAGAGCTCCATCACGCCTTTGCGGATCTGCCGCAGACGATCCGTCTGCGTTTTCACGATCATGCCGGACGCGACCGGCGTGGTGCAGGAGGCCGGCGTGCCGGCACGGCCTTCGATCTCGACGAGGCAGAGGCGGCAGGAACCGAATGCATCGACCATGTCGGTCGCGCAGAGCTTCGGGATCTGCGTTCCCATCTGCATCGCGGCGCGCATGATCGAGGTGCCTTCGGCCACCGTGATGGACTGGCCGTCGATGGTCAGCGTGACGGTTTTTGCCGACTTTGATTTTGGCGTGCCGTAGTCGGTTTCGTGAATGAGGGACATGGGCGTGCCTCCTATTCCGCAGCCTGCAGGCGCGGCGCGGGCCGGAAATCGTCCGGGAAATGGGTGATGGCGCTCATCACCGGATAGGGCGTGAACCCGCCAAGTGCGCAGAGCGAGCCGAATTTCATCGTGTTGCAGAGGTCGGCGAGCACTTCGAGATTCTTCTCGGGCTCGATGCCGTTGATGATCTTGTCGACCGTCTCGACGCCGCGCGTCGATCCGATGCGGCAGGGCGTGCACTTGCCACAGCTTTCGACCGCGCAGAATTCCATGGCGAAACGCGCCTGCTTCGCCATGTCGGCGGTGTCGTCGAACACCACGACGCCGGCATGACCGATCAGGCCATCGCGGCCGGCAAAGGCCTCGTAGTCGAAGGGCGTATCGAACAGCGCACGGGGGAAATACGCGCCGAGGGGACCGCCGACCTGCACGGCCTTCACCGGACGGCCGGTGAAGCAGCCGCCGCCGACGTCGTCGACGAGTTCGCCAAGCGTGATGCCGAAGGCGGTCTCGAACAGGCCGCCGTAATTCAGATTGCCGGCGAGCTGGATCGGCATCGTGCCGCGCGAGCGTCCGACGCCGAAGTTTTTGTAGAACGCGGCGCCCTTGTCCATGATGACCGGGATTGTCGCGAGCGACAGCACGTTGTTGATGACCGTCGGCTTGCCGAACAGTCCCTTGTGCGCCGGCAGCGGCGGCTTGGCGCGAACCTGACCGCGCTTGCCTTCGAGACTTTCGAGCAGCGAGGTTTCCTCGCCGCACACATACGCGCCGGCACCGACGCGCACCTCGATGTCGAAAGCAAATTGCGACCCGCCGACAGCGGCGCCGAGATAGCCGCTGCGACGCGCGGCTCCAACGGCCTTGTTCATTGCGGCGATCGCGTGCGGGTATTCCGAGCGGATGTAGATGTAGCCCTGGGTGGCGCCGACCGCGATACCGGCGATGGTCATGCCTTCGATCAGCACGAAGGGATCGCCCTCCATGATCATGCGGTCGGCGAAGGTGCCGCTGTCGCCTTCGTCGGCATTGCAGACGATATATTT
>CAZSAW010000354.1:0-11728 GCA_964604745.1 uncultured Hyphomicrobiales bacterium | reverse complement strand
GGCTTCACGTTCGGTAAGTCGCAGTCGTTCTTCGACCTGTGGTCGGCGGCGTCTGTGGCGAACTCCAACCTGTGGGGTTACGACGATACCGGCAACGGCATCAACCTCGCAGCCTACACGGCCATGCTTGGCAACGGCTTCTCCCTCAGCCTCGCTGTGGAAGATCCGCAGGCCTATCGTCGCATGAACCTGTATGCTGGTCCGTTCGTGACCACGACGGCTGGCGCGCTCAACAACCTCGGTTGGGGCAGCGTCGGCAACAACGAATACGGCGGCACGTCCGTTCCGGATATCGTTGGCGTGTTCCGTGTCGACCAGGCTTGGGGCTCGATCCTCGCTGGCGGCTTGGTGCACCAGATCAACCCGGTCTACTATCACGGCAACGTCAGCGTAGCGACAGTTTGCCCCGGTCAGACGACTGTGGGCTGCTACGACTTCGGCGCTCCCGACGTGAAGTACGGCTGGGCCGCGACTCTCGGTGGCGACTTCAATCTGCCGTGGGCCAAGGGCGACCGTTTCCTCTTCCAGGCGACCTATACCGAGGGCGTGATGGGCACCGTCATGGGTGGCCAGAACAACACCTCGATCGCTTGGTGGAAGGGCAACGGCGGCACCGGCAACGGCACGCTTGAAGCGACGCTGGGCTGGATCGTCGACGCCGTGCGGCCTCTCGATGGCGAGTTCCAACTCACCAGCGCGTGGGCCGTCATCGCCGGTATCGAACACTACTGGACCCCGTCTCTGCGGTCGTCGCTGTTCGGCGACTACGTGGCGATCCGGTACAACGACACCGCGAAGGCGACGCTCTGCTCGGGCATTCCGCTCACCGCGGGCACCTGCAATCCGGATCTCAACCTCTGGAACGTGGGCTCGCGTACGGTGTGGACGCCGGTTCCGAACCTCGACATCTCCGTCGAAGGCGTCTACAGCTTCGTCGACCAGAACAACAGCGGCCTCACCGCGCTCAACGCGGGTGTGATGACCACCACCACGCGCTCGCTCGTCGACCAGGGTATCTGGTCCGCGAACTTCCGCGTGCAGCGTAACTTCTGGCCTTGATCGTCTGATCACGGTCTGAGTTAAAGAACCCCCGGCGGGGAAACCTGCCGGGGGTTTTTCATTCCGTGACGTGCGCCAAGAGACGCGAAGGCCAGGGCACCATGCCGCGCTAATGCCTGAGGGTCTCGTCGCACCGAACAGCAAAGGCGGCGATGCGCGCAATCGTGCCGCGATCGGCGAGAAGCGGGGTGTGGCCCTGATCGGCGATCTCGAGGCTCTCGATATCAGGCCGACGCCTGCGCATCTCTTCGACCGTTGCCGCCGACAGCAGGTCGGAGTTGGCGCCGCGGATCACCATCAACGGAACATTCGCCAGCGTATTGAACTCGTTCCAGAGCGGGGGCAAAGGCTGTTCGAGATCGATCCCCTCGAACGTGGCCGACAGCTTCGGGTCGTAGGTCGAAACGAGGCGTCCATCCTCCTCCCGCCAGCTTCGGCGCGCAAAGGCGAGCCATTCCTCCTGCGCCAGTTTCGGAAACTGTACGCTGAACAATCGACGCAGCACCGCAGCGCCGTCCGCCATGTCCTTTGGCTCGGGAAGCTTGCCGATATAGCTCTTGATCCGCATCAGTCCCTTCGCGTCGATGACGGGCCCGATATCGTTGAGCACGACGCCCGCTATCATGGTCGGGCGCGCAGATCCCATGGCCATCGCCAGCAAGCCACCACGGGAGGAGCCGACAATGACGGCAGGCGCGGCGGATAGTGCGGTCATCACTGCCAGGGCGTCGGCCATCTCGATGGCGTAGGTGTAGTTCTTCGGATTGCGGTCGTATTCCGACCGGCCGCGGCCCCGCGCATCGATGGCGATGACGCGGCGCGGATGATCGATGTCCTGCGACAGGGCCGTCGCCAGATCCTCGAAGTCGGCGGTCGTGCGCGACAGGCCCGGCAGGCACACGACCGGCAGGCCCGCGCCCGGCCGCTGCCCAAAACAGCGTGCGTGCAGCTTCAGGCCGTCGAAGCTGGATACAAACTCACTCGTTACGGCAGAGGAGGCTGACGGCTCGTTCATGGCGATGGAGGGGTTCAGGGCGCGGGGCCGGACGTAAGGCTTGCGGCCGACGCCGAAGTGCAGTTGATATCCGTGCCCGCTTGGGCCCCAAGCGTCAATATCGCGAAGTATGCCGTGCTTCCCCCTGATCTGGAACAGACTCTGTCGCAAGCCATCGATTTTCACCGCCGCGGTCTCCTGGACCAGGCCGGCCCGCTCTATGCCGCCCTCCTGGCGCGCGCACCCGAGCAGACCGAAGCACTGCATTACCTTGGCGTTCTGAAGATGCAGCAGGGGCGGGCGAGCGAGGGTCTCGACCTTATCGCAGCTGCGGCCCGATCGCGTCCCGGGGCCATGGATATTCTTTCCAATCTCGCTGCCGCGCAGCTTACGTGCCGCCAATTCGAAGCGGCGTTGTCGACCTGCGAGACCATCCTCGCTCAGGAACCGCAAAACCCCTTTGCGCTCGACAATTCCGGGGTCGCGCTGCTCAACCTCGGGCGCCACGATGAGGCAATCGCCCGGTTTGACCGTATCCTCTCGCTTGAGCCGGGACGCATCCGCACGCTGCTCAACAGAGCCAACGCGCTCGCCGCATTGCGGCGATACGACGATGCGCTTGCGGCCTACGACGCCGTTCTTCGGCTTGCGCCGTCCGATATCGACGCGCTGAACAACAAGGGAAATGTGCTATCCGAGTTGAGGCGATATGACGAGGCCCTCGCGTCCTACACGCAGCTGCTCTCGGTCCGGCCAGACTATCTCGATGGATTGAACAATCGGGGCAACGTCCTCTCAAGTCTGGGACGTTACGAGGAGGCGCTGGTGGATTACGCGCGCCTGCTGACGGGACAACCAGACAACGTCATCGCGCTTTACAACAGCGGCGAAGCATTTCGTTGCCTGCATCGATATCAGGAGGCGGCCGCCGCCTTTCAGCGGGCGTTGACGCTGAAGCCCGACTATGTCGAGGCCTACGGAAAGCTCGCGCTTGTCATGCGCATGCAGTATCGGCTCAACGAGGCCCTTGCCATCGCCGATCAAGGTCTTGCAATCAAGGCTGACGACGCGAACTTGCTGTATTTGCGGGGAAATATCGCATCACGGCTTGGCCGCACGGAGCAGGCGGAGGCGGACCTCGCCGCCGCCCTGGCGCGCGATCCCAACCACCCGGCAGCTTTCGGAGAGCTGATGTGGCAGCGGCTCCTCAATTGCGCATGGACGTCCGTTCGCGAGGGGCTCGATCAATTGCTGGCCACGTCGCGGCCGACAGGCGAATTCATTCCGCCATTGCTCCTGCTCGGCCTGATCGATGACCCTGAACGCCACTTCGAATTTGCGAGCCGCGCCCAGGGAAGTGCGGCCCCCGCTTTGTCGGCGCCACGGCCGGAACCCGTCGCACGCGACAGGATCCGCGTGGCGTACCTCTCGGCCGATTTTCATATTCATCCGACGGCCTTCCTGACCGCGGAATTGTTCGAACAGCACGATCGCTGCCGGTTCGAGATCATTGGTATCTCCTACGGGCCGGACGACGGCAGCGATATTCGCGCACGCATCAAGCAAGGGCTCGACGTGTTCCACGACGTGTCGTCGCTTGCTGATGACGCGGCTGCGAACCTTCTCCGATCGCTGTCCGTCGATGTCGCCGTCAGCCTCAAGGGCCATACTGATGACGCGCGCTTAAATATCCTTACGACGCGACCGGCGGGAGTTCAGGCTCAATATCTCGGCTATCCAGGAACGACCGGCGCGCCGTTCATCGACTATGTAATTGCCGATCCTTTCGTTTTGCCTTTCGATCAACAGGCTTTCTATTCGGAGAAGATCGTTCATCTTCCGGATTGCTATCAGGTCAACGATCGCAAGCGCGACATGGGCGGTGAGCCCTCAAGCCGTGCGGCTCTCGGGCTGCCCGACCACGGATTTGTCTTCGGCTGCTTCAACGCAAGCTGGAAGATCTCCGAGGCCACATTTGATTTGTGGATGCGGATTCTCAACCGCGTCCCCGGCAGCGTGTTGTGGCTTCTGGAGTCGAATGCCGTGGCTACGAAAAATCTGCGAAACGCAGCGGAGTCGCGCGGGGTGAGGGGCGATCGGTTGATCTTTGCCGACAGGACGGATTTCGCGGCCCATATGGCCCGGTATCGCCGCATGGACCTCTTTCTCGATACTTTGCCCTATAACGCCCACACGACAGCGAGTGATGCGCTTTGGATGGGTGTGCCGGTTCTGTCTTGCTCCGGCAGGGCTTTTGCGAGCCGCGTGGGTGGAAGTCTGCTCCACGCCGCCGGCTTGCCCGAGCTGAGCGTAACGAATCTGTCGGATTGCGAGGAGCAGGCGGTCGCGCTTGCGATGGATTCCGGGAAGCTCGGCACACTGAAGGCGAGGCTGCAGCAGAACCGGCTCTCGTGCCCGCTATTCGACAGCCAACGTTTCGCGCGGCATATCGAAGCAGCTTATGCCCGGATGGTCGACCTTTGGAGAAAGGGCCAAGCCCCGCAGAGCTTCAGCGTCGAGCGAATTTCGTAACGCGCCAGCCCTAGTTCTGCGTGCCGCCGCGACGCAGGTCGGCTTCGATCAGCAGCCGCGAGGATGCGCCGAAACGAATCCGATAGACCTGCAGATTTTCGAGGACGCGCTGGACGTAGTTGCGCGTTTCCGAGAAGGGAATGCGCTCGACCCAGTCCACCGGATCGACATCGCGGTCGCGTGGATCGCCGTATTTCTCCACCCATTCGCGCACGCGCGAACGCCCGGCATTGTAGGCCGCGAAGGCGAGAATATAGGAGCCGCGATAGCTCTCGATGAGATCGCCAAGCTCCGCTGCGCCCATGCGCACGTTATAGGTGGGATCGTTGAGCAGCCGCTTCTGATCGAACGGCAGACCGAATTTCTTGGCGATATATTTGCCGGCGGCGGGCGTGACCTGCATCAATCCGAGGGCGTTGGCGCTGGAGACTGCGCGCGGATTGAAGCCGCTTTCCTGTCGCGCAATTGAGTAGGCGACTTGCGGCTCGACCGCAGGGCCCGACGCTTCGTAGCGAGGCAGGCCTTCGATCGGGTAGGCATGCACGTCGAATGGAAGCCCGCGCGCCAGTGCCCCCTTTCCGAGGAGGAGAAGAACTCGCGCATCCTTGCGTTGCGCAGCAATCGAAGCGAGCGCCGCGAGCGCGGCCGGGTCCGCCCGGTCGGCGAGATCGGCCGCCATCGGCACAACAAGGTCGTCTTCGTTGATGGCATAGAGAATTTCGAAGACCCGCACCATTTCGAGCCGGTCAACCGGCCGGCCCGCACCGTTCTGGGGATCGGGCGCCGGATGCAACACGATCTCTCCGGCCCCGAGGCGGGCCCTCGCGAGTTGGCCGTAATAGGCCGTCGGATAATGCGAAGCGCGTTCATAGAAGGCGCGGGCATCGTCCCGGCGGCCGAGCGCTTCGGCCGCTCGTCCCTGCCAATAGGCGGCCCGCGCCAGGCCGGTCGGGTGTTCGGTCACCTGTGCGATGGCCGCGAAATGCGTCATTGCCGTCGCCGGATCGTTAAGCGCGCGAAGGGCGATCCATCCCGCCGTGAAGTGATGATCGACGCGATTGGAGCCCTTGGTCGGCGGTGCGGCGTCGCGGGCGATGCGATAGGCCGCCTGCGCGTCGCCCATATCGAGCAGCTTGCGCGCCACAAGCCGCCGCTCGACCCACCATTCGTCCGTGTCGTGAATGGCGGAAGCCTCGCGTGGAGCGGACAGCAGCCACTGCGCCGCTTCACTGACCTTGTCGCTCCTGCGCGCCCACTGGACGCGGCTGAAGATGTAGCCCGCATCGCGGCGTGCGTCGGTCGGGACTGCGTCAAGCAGCTTGCCCGCATTGCTGGATTTGTGAATGACGGCCGCTCGCGCCTTGGCAATGGCGAGCTGCGCGCCTCCAAGCAGCTGCGCCGCGCGCAGGCCGCTATCAACGTCCTCCGCGTAGAGCCGCACATCCATCCGGACCTTGTGATCGCCGCCGGAGAGAAGCGGGCCGAAAGCGTCGAGTGTCTGCTTTTCGAGATCGCGCGACAGGGCATCCTGTCGCCAAGTCTCGCGGACGTATTGTTGGGCCGTTGCGCGATCGCCCTGCGCCAGAAGCGCGCGCGCGAAGGCAAGACGCCCTTTCGCCGTTTGCGGTTTCGTCGCTGCAAAGAATGAGCGCACCGTCGCGTCGTCAACGCGATCCTGCCAGAGCACGGCCTCGGCCTTGCGCCGGAACATGGTGAGGCTGGGCCAGCTTGGATTGGCGGCGATGAACGCGGCATAGCGGCCGAATTCGAGATCGGTGTCGTCGTTGCGCAGAATGACCCATTCGATCAGCTTGTGGGCGAGTGGATCCTGCACCGTATTCGCCAGCGCTGTGGCATCGGTCAGCCTATCGGCGCGCGCGAGGTCTATGGCCCGCTTGATCGCGGCGAGATCGGCGGGTGATGTCGCGGCGGTCGGCGCGAAAGCGAGCGGAACTGCCGGCTTGGCCGGCTTGCTGAGAGAGGCTGTTCGCTCGGGCGATGCGGCATGTGCGGCACCGGGCCGCGGGCGCGGCAAAGGTACGCGCCCTAAGGCGGACGAGACCGCAGGCTTTGCGGCCGGCTTGGGAGTGGCGAACTTGGCGGGGCCAGCTTTGGACGAAGCAGGCCTGGAACCCGGTTTGTTCGCGGGTTTCGCCGTATCAGTGCTCGCCGCCGGTGGTTTGGGGCTCGGGGTAGCCGCCGAAGCTGCGGGCGCGTGAAGGACGGCGGCCGCGATTCCTGCCAGCAACCAGCAACGGTGTCGCGACTTGTATGCCAATGTCAGGTCCTCCCCGGCGCCCCGAATCGTCAGGCCTCAACTCTCTATTGTGTTGATTATGTTGATGAACCGCTAACCGGTCCAACGCCCGGCAAAAATGGCAGCAGAAAGCGGCGGGAAGCGGGCAAGGGATCAGCGGGATCAATGATTGGCTCCGCAAACATTCGCTTTTAAGGCTCGTCACGACCCGATAGTTTTCGGACCAACACAGGTCGCCGGAGGAAGCCGGCGCAACAACCGAGGAACGCCCTATGGCTGCACAGCCCGGCCTGAAATCGAGATTGCGCGGGTCTTTCACTGCGCTCGTGACTCCGTTCAAGAACGGGGCGCTCGACGAAAAAGGCTTTCGCGATCACGTGGAATGGCAGATTGCCGAAGGCACCAAAGGCCTCGTTCCCGTCGGCACGACTGGCGAAAGTCCGACACTCTCGCACGACGAGCACAAGAAAGTCGTCGAATGGTGCATCGACCAGGCGAAGGGACGTGTGCCCGTCATCGCGGGCGCAGGATCGAACTCGACGAAAGAGGCTGTTGAGCTTGCCAAGCACGCACAGGGGGCTGGCGCCGACGCTGTATTGTCCGTCACGCCTTATTACAACAAGCCGACACAGGAAGGGCTCTATCAGCACTTCAAGGCCGTGAATGATGCGATTGGCATTCCCATCATCATCTACAACATCCCGCCCCGATCGGTCGTCGACATGTCGGTGGAAACGATGAAACGGCTCTTCGAACTGAAGAACATCGCCGGCGTGAAGGACGCAACGGGCAATCTCGCCCGCGTGTCGACGCAGCGTGAGGCGATGGGTCCGGATTTTATCCAGCTCTCGGGCGAAGACATGACGGCGCTCGCGTATAACGCGGCGGGCGGCCAGGGATGTATTTCCGTCGTCTCAAACGTGGCGCCGCGGCTCTGTTCGCAATTGCAGGAAACATCGCTGGCTTATGACTACAAGGAGGCCTTGGTGGTTCAGGATCGCCTTGTTCCGCTGCACGCGGCGATCTTTCTTGAGCCGGGACTCGCCGGCGCAAAATGCGGGCTCGCGCTGCTCGGCCGCGGAAACGAAGAAGTGCGGTTGCCGCTCCTGCCGGTGACGGAACCCACGCGTGGAGCAATCCGCAAAGCCATGACCCACGCCGGTCTGCTTAATTAGGAATGGCGACGAAACCAGAGCGCGCGATCAAGATCATCGCCGATAACCGCAAGGCGCGCTTCAATTACGAAATCGGAGAGGCGTTCGAAGCGGGCATTGCGCTCACCGGTACCGAAGTCAAATCGTTGCGCGGCGGCAAGGCTACGATTGCAGAATCGTACGCGGATGCGCGTGATGGCGAGCTCTGGCTGATCAACGCCAATATCCCCGAGTACCTGCAGGGCGGGCGCTTCAATCACGCGCCCAAACGCGCGCGCAAGCTGCTTCTGCACAAGCGCCAGATCAACAAGCTGGTCGGCGCAGTCGAGCGCGAAGGCATGACACTCGTGCCACTGAAGATGTATTTTGACGCGAAGGGCCGCGCCAAGGTCGAGGTCGCGCTCGCGCGCGGCAAGAAGCTTCACGACAAGCGTGAAACGCTGAAGAAGCGCTCCTGGCAGCGTGAGCGCGGACGACTGATGCGTGTGAAGGGATGAGGACGGCAAGGGCGGTCGCTCGTTAGCGGGGCCGAGCGATGATCAAGCCGACAATCGCCGAAGCTCAGGACTTATCCAGATGGCGGCGCAGGGCGGCGAAGACCGCGTGGAACATCTCGGTGGTCAGCACGCCAGTATTGGTATTGTAGCGGGAGCAATGATAGCTATCGAACAGCGTGATGCCGTTGAGCTTCGATGTCGCGCCGTGCCCGAATGCCGCCTGTGAGCGCTTGCCATCGAGCGCGGCGAGGACGCTGTCGTGGGCGATGCGGCCGAGCGCCACGATCGCACGTAGCCGTGGCATTTCGGCAATCGTTTGCTTCAGGAATTGGCGGCACGTGGAGATTTCTGCTGGCGTCGGCTTGTTTTCCGGCGGCACACAGCGAACGGCATTGGTGATCCGAACGTCCGTCAGCGTAAGGCCGTCATCGGGACGCGCCTGATAGTTGCCCTTGGCGAAGCCGAATTTCAGCAGCGTCCCGTAAAGAAGGACACCCGCGTAGTCGCCGGTGAAAGGCCGCCCAGTGCGATTTGCTCCTTGCAGACCGGGGGCAAGCCCGACGATAAGGGCTGGCGCATCGATCGGGCCGAAGGAAGCAACCGGCGCATTGTGCCAGGTCGGCTCTCGCGCGCGCCAATCGTCACGGAATGACTTAAGGCGCGGGCATAGCGCGCAATCGCGCCCCGGCTTCCCGCTGCCGATGCGGTCCTGCGGCTGCATGAGCGGACTATAAAGGGATTCTCCCGCAGCCAATGTCAGTCCTGATCGAAATCGTCGTCGATATCCGCTCCGGCGCCCGCGCGCTGGCGCACGTCACGTTGGAGAAACTGAGGGGTGTGACGCGGCTCGCGCGGCTCTCTCGGCTCGCGTGGCGGGCGCTCCGATGGATCCCGGCCAATCTTGGTCTGCAGTGTCGTGATGTCGATGAACTCATCGGCCTGCCGGCGCAATTCGTCGGCGACCCTCGGCGGCTGTGTAGCAACCGTCGAAACAACCACGACCCGTACGCCGCGGCGCTGCACTGCTTCAACCAGCGAGCGGAAATCACCGTCGCCGGAGAAGAGCACCATCTGGTCGATATGGCCCGCAAGCTCCATCGCGTCGACCGCGAGCTCGATGTCCATGTTGCCCTTGACCTTGCGGCGGCCGGTCTGGTCGACGAACTCCTTGGTCGCCTTGGTGACGACCGAATATCCGTTGTAGTCGAGCCAATCGATCAGCGGACGGATCGAGGAATATTCCTGATCTTCAATGACCGCCGTGTAATAGAAAGCGCGGAGAAGGTAGCCGCGCGACTGGAATTCACGCAGCAGCCGCTTGTAGTCGATGTCGAAATTGAGCGCCTTTGCGGTGGCATAGAGGTTGGCGCCGTCGATAAAGAGCGCAATTTTTTCCGATGGGACAGCCATTGTAATGGTCTTCCTTCTTGTTGGTCGTCATGGGCTTCGAAGCCTTCGCAATCAACCGACAGGCAAACGCGGTCCGGCATCAGGACGAGAAAATCGCGCCGGAGCTGCAGGAGGGGGATTTCTGCAATCGGGCCGGTAAGGCGCCGGCTCCCCCAGACATCAACCTGTCCCGGAATATTAGTCGTAATAAAGGCAGTTAGTTCCGCCTGAGGCGACGGCGGCCAGGCGGAAAAGCTGTGAAGATTCAACTTGCGCTTTAGGTTTGGGAGGGCTAGCTAAGCCCAGAATTTCCAGCAGAAACCCAAGTTTCCAGGAGTGAGGCGGCCATGGCCCGTGTCACAGTCGAAGATTGTATCGACAAGGTCGAAAACCGGTTCGATCTCGTCCTGCTCGCGAGTCACCGCGCTCGCATGATCTCTTCCGGATCGCAGATCACCCTCGATCGCGACAACGACAAGAACCCGGTCGTGGCGTTGCGAGAAATCGCCGATTCGACGATCTCGCCGGGCGATCTGAAGGAAGACCTGATCCATTCGTTACAGAAATACGTCGAAGTCGACGAGCCCGAGCCCGAGGCCCCGTTGATCGGCGCGGCCGGAGCCGGAGTGGACGCGGACGACACCGACGTTGCCACCGAGCACATGAGCGAAGAGGAATTGCTCAAAGGCCTCGAGGGCCTAGCTCCTCCTGAGGCTCAACCCGAGCCGGAACTCCCGGACGAGGAATAAAGTTCGCAGATCCCTTCAAATGGCCCAGCTCCGGCTGGGCCATTTGCATTTGGGCAACCGCATTAACCTACTCTTGCGGGCTGACCGAATTCGCCATGATATCATGCTTGTCATGGTCGTCGGCTCGGCCGGCGAGGGATCCTGTTTATGGCGCGCTCCAAACCACAATTGCCCCGCATGCAAAATCAGGCGCGGACCCGTGCGCCGCTCGAACTCGGGCCGCCTATCGTTGGGCAAGTGGCTGAAAAGAAACAGAAATCACCGAAACAATCGATGATGCGGCAATACGAGCTGGTAGAGCGCGTCCGCCGCTACAACCCGAAAACTGACGAAGGCCTCCTCAATCGGGCCTATGTGTACGCGATGAAAGCGCATGGGGAGCAGAGGCGCGCCTCCGGCGACCCGTATTTTTCGCACCCGCTCGAAGTCGCTGCCATCCTTACGGACCTGAAGCTCGACGATGCGACGATCGCGGCGGCCCTTCTGCACGACACCATCGAGGACACAGCCGCCACCCGCTCCGACATCGATCAATTGTTCGGCCGCGATATCGGCGCGCTGGTCGAAGGCCTCACTAAGCTGAAGCGTCTCGAACTGGTCACCAAGGAAGCCAAGCAGGCAGAAAATCTTCGTAAGCTTCTGCTCGCCATCGCCGACGACGTGCGCGTGTTGCTGGTCAAGCTCGCCGACCGGCTGCACAACATGCGCACGCTCAACTACGTCTCCGACGACGCGAGACGCCGAACCGCTGAGGAGACGCTCGAGATATACGCTCCGCTCGCCGGCCGCATGGGTATGCAGGAGCTGCGCGAAGAACTCGAGGATCTGTCGTTTCGCGAGCTGTACCCGGATGCCTACAACGTCATTACCGAGCGGCTGCTTGTGCTCGGGTTGCGCAACAAGGATCTGACGATCGACATCGAGCGGCAACTGACGAAAAAACTCGCCGATCGTGGGATCGTCGCCAAGGTGAAGGGTCGCCAGAAGCGCGCGTATTCCATCTGGCGGAAGATGGAACGCAAGTCGGTTGGCTTCGAGCAGCTCTCCGACATCTTTGCGTTCCGTGTCATCGCGAAGTCGGTGGCCGAGTGCTATCA
>CAZSAW010000353.1:0-1860 GCA_964604745.1 uncultured Hyphomicrobiales bacterium | reverse complement strand
TCTGGCAGGCCTTCGCGGTGCTGCTGCCGGTCAAGACCGTCGGCGTGATGGGCGACGCCCGCACTTACGATTACGTGGTCGGCCTGCGCGCGGTGGCCTCGACCGACGGCATGACCGCGGACTTCTATCCGTTCGACATGGTGTTCATCGGCAACGTCGCGACCCGCATCATCAACGAGGTCAAAGGCGTCAACCGCGTGGTCTATGACGTGACTTCAAAGCCGCCCGGCACCATCGAGTGGGAGTGAGGGGTACGGGACCGCGAAACGCGCCAGTGACATCAGCGCAAAATTCGCTCCTACATTTTGGCTGTGGATATTGCCAAGGCGACACGCTACCTTGAGTTGTATTTAGGGGATGGATTTACGGATAATAAACGGAGTTTTCAGGCAGGTACGAGGTGGGGGGAGTCCATGGATATCGGCAAGTTGAATGGCATGGTGGCCGAAGATGCCGCCGTGCGACGTCGCCAGGTGCTTCAGCCGGTGGGTGGCAAGGGCGACAAGATCTTTCCGCCGACCTATCCGGGCGAGGGCAGAAATGCACAGCCGCGGCATGTCTATGAGCGAAGGCGACTGAATGGCGCGGAGATTTGGTGCGTTTTGATCGACAGCGTGCAGTCTCAGGCCAATCGGCTTGAGGAATGCCTGCTCGATGCCATCGCTGACGGCATTCCCATTCCTTATGTCGAAGTCGATTTTACCGAAGCTGAACTGGACGGCATTGACAAGATCACGTCGCTCGATGCGCCGCACCGAGTCTATGACGCTATTTTGCGCGACAGCCTTTACAAGGGCACTCCCTTCATGGAGAGCGATCTTGGCCAGCGTCTCGCCAAGGCGAAAGCGGCGGACGCGTCGGCGCTGCTCGAAACATCGCCGACAGCACTGCTGTTCGGTGCGTGGCACTCAACCGGCCAGGGCGGCGGTCTGGGCGCCAAATTTGCCCGCTGCCTGATCTCCGAGATCGTCGGTGTCAACGTGCCGGTCGAAGACGTGGTTGTGAACCGCCGAACCGGCGAAGTCGAAATTCAAACTTCAGGCCGGCGCACGGGCAGTCGCATTGATCCTTTGGGGGTGCTCAGAAAAGTCAGGGTCTTCGAGGGCGAGGACGGCTGGAGCACAACGAAGGCAGGCGCCGGCAAGAATGCGAAGGAGGTCAGGCCCTCCGAGATCAATCATGGGAATATCGCGCCTTCGGTTCAGCCTCTTGGGATCACCTGCGACCATATCGAGCACAGCTTCGTCTTGAGTTTCGCGGCGCTGCGCCGATTGCACTTTGGCGGTTCCGACAAAAACGTAGCGGGCCGCAGCTTGCTTGCGGCGCTCGGCCTCGTCGCGCTCGCCGAGCAGGATGCGCGGGGCTACGCATTGCGATCGCGTTGCGATCTCGTCTGCGACGGACGCGCTCCGCTCGAACTTGTGCGTTCCGACGGTTCGACTGACGCAATCGTAATCGACCGCGCGCAGGCGCGAACATTGTACGAAGCGGCATATCGTGCTGCAGAAGGTGCCGGCTTTGCCCTCTCGCGCAAACCGCTGGAGCTCAAGCCTCAGGACAAGCTCATCGAGATCATCCGCGAGAGTCAGAAATTGGCCCTCGCGCTCGAAGGTGGCGATGAGGAGGGGACGAGCCAGAATGAGTCTCATTCTTGAGGTCGAATACCTGTCAGGCGTCTCGTTCGCCGCCATAGGTCCCGACAGCGAAGCGCCGGACTGGCCGCCACAGCCCGATCGCATTTTCTCCGCCTTGGTCGCCAGCTGGGCTGCGCGGGGCGAGAAGGAAGAAGAGCGCAGAGCGCTCGAATGGCTGGAGATGCGCTCCGTTCCGCGCCTGTTCGCGTCGGAGGCGGCAGCGCGG
>CAZSAW010000352.1:0-3110 GCA_964604745.1 uncultured Hyphomicrobiales bacterium | reverse complement strand
TTTCCAGGTCGATCGAGGAAATCCATTCGCCGCCGGACTTGATCACGTCCTTGGAGCGGTCGGTGATCTGCATGTAGCCGTATCGGTCCATGGTGGCGACATCGCCGGTGTCGAAATACCCGTCGTCGTCGAGGATGCTGTTGTCGCCCTTGTAATAGGCCTTGGATACCGCGGGCCCGCGCACCTTGAGCCGCCCGAAGGTCTTGCCGTCCCACGGCAGGTTCCTGCCGGCATCGTCGGTGATCTTCATCTCGACACCGAAGGGCGGATGGCCCTGTTTCTGCTGCACGTCGAGCCGCGCATCGCCGGAGAGCGCCGCGTATTCCGGCTTCATGGTGCAGAGTGAGCCGAGCGGCGACATTTCCGTCATGCCCCAGGCGTGCACCACCTCGACGCCATACACTTCTTCGAATTTCTTCGCCATGGCACGCGGACAGGCGGAGCCGCCGATGACAACGCGCTTGAGATAGGGCAGCTTCGCGCCGGTCTTTTCCAGGTCCTGCAGCAGCATCAGCCATACGGTCGGCACCGCCGCGGTGAAGCTGACCTTATACGTGTTGAGCAATTCGTAGATCGAAGGGCCGTCCATTTTCGCGCCGGGCAAAACGAGCGAGGCGCCGACCATCGGCGTCGAGAAGGCGAGGGACCAGCCATTGGCGTGGAACATCGGCACGACCGGCATGCAGACGTCGCGCGAGGAGAGGCATTTCGAATCCGGCAGCGACGCCATGAAGGCGTGCAGTACATTCGAGCGGTGCGAATAGAGCACGCCCTTGGGATGCCCCGTGGTGCCCGACGTGTAGCACATGCCCGCTGCGGTATTTTCGTCGAACGACTTCCATTCGAAATCGCCGTCGACCTCGCCGATCCAGTCTTCATAGGCGACGGCATTCTTCAGCGTGGTCGCCGGCATATGCGCGCCGTCGGTCAGAACGACGTAGCGTTCGATGCTTGGCAACTTGTCGGCGAGTTTCTCCAGCAGCGGCACGAAGGTCAGGTCGGTCATCATCACCCGATCTTCGGCGTGATTGACGATCCAGGCGATCTGCTCCGGAAAGAGGCGCGGGTTGACGGTGTGATAGATCGCGCCGACACCGAGAATGCCGTACCAAGCCTCGATGTGCCGCGCGGTATTCCAGGCAAGCGTCGCGATCCGGTCGCTGAGCTTGATGCCGTCGCGCTCGAGCCGCTGCGCCACCTTCAGCGCGCGGGTGCGGATGGCGGCATAATTTGTCGTCGTGATCGGCCCCTCGATCGAACGCGACACCACCGGCCGGTCGGCATGGTAGATGGCGGCATGATCGATGATGCGATGGCACAGCAGCGGCCAATCCTGCATCAAACCCAACATCGGCGTTCCCCTTGCGTATTCTTGGATTTTGTTGGCCCGAAATTAGCGCCCCGGACGCCCCCCGCAAAGGGCCGGCGCTGACGCTTTAGCGGGCAAGCCGGAAGCGGCTGATATTGTGCGCCGTCTGCCGCTTGAGAGCGAGGTCGGCGAGAATTTCGCCGATGACGGGTGAAAACTTGAAGCCGTGGCCCGAGCAGGGCGAGCCAAGCACGATCTGCGGGCTTCCCGGCACGTGATCGAGCACGAAGTCGCCGTCATCGGTCATGGTGTAGAGGCACGTCATGCGCGCCCGCACCGGCCCGTTCGCCGCCGGGAGATAACGCTCAAGGGCGAAACGGATCAGCGCCTCGTCCTTTGCCGACACCGTGCGGTCATAGGTGTCGGGCTCGACGCTCTCATCCTCGTGATGGTGCTTGGAAATCTTGAAGCCCTCGCCCTCGCGGAGCGGAAAGCCGTAATGGATGGCCGGATCGCTATCGATCATGAACACGGGAAAGCGATCGGGCGTGAGCAATTCCGGTTTGGGCGGATCGACCCAGATGATCGCCTGCCGCGTCGGGCGCAGCCGGATCGGCAAGTCGGGCAAAATCTCGCGCGCCCAGGGTCCGGCGGCGACGATGGCCGCGCCCGCCTCGATCGCGCCGCGCGCGGTCACGACACGCACGCCGTCGCCGCGCGGCTCGACCGCCATCACGCGCTCGCCGAAACGGATTTCGGCGCCGGCCGATTTGGCGAGATCCTGATGGGCGCGGATGCTGCGCGCGGCTTCGACGAAGCCGCCCTCGGGCTGCATGACGACGATGAAATCGCCCGGCAGCCGGAACGCCGGGTAGCGGCGCATGAACTCGCGCGGTTCGAGAACTTCATGCACCAGATGATGTTCGCGTGAGGAGGCGAGAGTGCCTTTGACGAGAGCGCTGTCGGGCCGCCCCATTTCGGCGATGCCGGTGATGCGCAGGATCTCGCGTCCGCTCGCTGCCTCGAGATCACGCCAGAGCGAATAGGCTGCATGCGCCAGCGGCACGTAAGACGGATGCTCGAAATAGCCGAGACGGATCACGCGCGTCTGGCCGTGCGATGACCCTTTCTCGTGTCCGGGTTCGAATTGCTCGATGCCGATCGCGCGCGCGCCGCGCCGCGCCAGATGGTAGAGCGCCGCGCTCCCCATGGTGCCCTGGCCGATCACGACGACGTCGAAAATCATGCTGCGCTGATCCTTGATGGAACCAAGGCTCTAGCATGGAAGGGCGGCGCGAGCAGCGCGGCAGTCCCGCAGAAAAGCCGCAATCCGCCCGGACAGCCTGCCTATGCGCCCGCTGTTGCTTATTGCCGTTCTGCTGGCCGCCGGTCCCGCCGTGGCGGAGGAGGTGCCCGTGCCGCGGCCGCGCCCGGCTGAGGCCGATGCGGCACCGAAAGAGCCGCCCGAGCCGTCGGCGTGCCAGTTGCGCATGAGCGCCGGGGAGATCGCGGTTGCCGAAATCCTGCCGCCGATCGAGGGGCCGGACGAATGCGGCGGCAGCGATATCGTCCGGCTCACCGAGATCGTTCTGCCGGACCATACGCATGCGTCCGTCAATCCGCCGGCGACGCTTCGTTGCGAAATGTCCGAGACGGTAGCGTATTGGGTGCGCAGCGAGGTGACGTCGGCGCTTGCAAAGTTCGGGGCAAAGCTGCGTGCCATCGACAATTTCGACTCTTACGAATGCCGGGGCCGTAACCGCGTGGCGGGCGCCAAACTGAGCGAGCATGGCCGCGCGAA
>CAZSAW010000351.1:0-16450 GCA_964604745.1 uncultured Hyphomicrobiales bacterium | reverse complement strand
GAGGCCAAGCAGGATCTGCAGGAGATCGTCGAATTCCTGCGCGATCCCGGAAAAATTCCAGCGGCTCGGCGGACGCATTCCGCGCGGCGTGCTGCTCGTCGGGCCTCCGGGCACCGGCAAGACGCTGCTCGCCCGGGCCGTCGCGGGCGAGGCGCGGGTGCCGTTCTTCTCGGTGACCGGATCGAGCTTCGTGGAGATGTTCGTCGGCGTCGGCGCCTCGCGCGTGCGCGACATGTTCGAGCAGGCGAAGAAGAAAGCGCCGTGCATCATCGTCATCGACGAAATCGACGCGGTCGGCCGTCATCGCGGCGCCGGTCTCGGCGGCGGCAATGACGAGCGTGAGCAGACTCTCAATCAGTTGCTGGTCGAGATGGACGGCTTCGAGGCGAATGAAGGCATCATCCTCATCGCCGCGACCAACCGCCCGGACGTGCTCGATCCGGCACTCCTGCGCCCGGGCCGCTTTGACCGTCAGGTCCTCGTCCCCAATCCGGACGTGGTCGGCCGTGAGCAGATCCTGAAAGTGCATGTGCGCAAGGTGCCGATGGCGCCCGACGTCAACCTGAAGACGGTTGCGCGCGGCACACCCGGCTTCTCTGGCGCGGACCTGATGAATCTTGTCAACGAAGCCGCGCTGATGGCGGCACGGCGCAACAAGCGCATGGTGACGCAGATCGAGTTCGAGGACGCCAAGGACAAGGTGATGATGGGTGCCGAGCGCAAGTCGCTCGTCATGACCGAGGAAGAAAAGCTGCTCACCGCCTATCACGAGGGCGGGCATGCGATCGTTGCGCTCAACGTGAAGGCGACCGACCCGGTGCACAAGGCCACAATCATTCCGCGTGGCCGCGCGCTCGGCATGGTCATGCAGCTGCCCGAGCGCGACAAGCTGTCGATGAGCCGCGAACAGATGACCTCGCGCCTCGCCATCATGATGGGCGGGCGCGTGGCCGAAGAGCTCGTGTTCGGGACGGAGAAAGTCACCTCCGGTGCCGCCTCCGATATCGAACAGGCAACGAAGCTTGCGCGCATGATGGTCACACGCTGGGGCCTCTCCGAGGAACTCGGCACCGTGGCCTATGGCGAGAACCAGGAAGAGGTCTTTATCGGCTATTCCGTGTCGCGCCAGCAGAACGTGTCGGAAGCAACCGCGCAGAAGATCGATGCCGAGATCAGAAGGCTGGTCGAGGCCGGCTACAACGAGGCGCAGGACATTCTCAACGCCAAGCGCGCCGATCTCGAAACGCTCGCCAAGGGCCTGCTCGAATACGAGACGCTCTCGGGCGACGAGATCAAGGACCTGCTTAACGGCAAGCCGCCGGTGCGCGAGGGTGTGAGCGAGCCATCCACACCGCGCTCCTCCGCGGTGCCGCCGGCCGGCAAGACGCGACCGCGCCCCGAAGCGCCGGGCGGGCTCGAGCCGCAGCCGCAGGCGTAACCGTTCGCCTGTTACACCGATGTCGTCATGGCCGCGCTTGTCGCGGCCATTTCGTTTTCTTGGGCCCGCATTTGCGGCGAAACGGTCCCGATCCTTTGACCTAGGTCATTCAGTCCCGCACGGTGCGCGATACTCCTTTTTGCGAAGGAGGATCGGCATGCCCATTCCCGAAGCTCTGTCGCGCCGCCGCGAGTATTCCGGCCCTGCGCTTTTTTCTTACGGTTTCCGTCCGTTCTTTCTCGGCGCTGGCGCGTGGGCGGCGCTCGGCATCATGCTGTGGGTGCCGCAATATCTCGGCGAGCTTGTCCTGCCGACGGCGTTTCCTGCGCTCGATTGGCACATCCATGAGATGCTTTACGGCTACGTCGCCGCAAGCATCGCCGGCTTCCTGCTCACCGCCATTCCGAACTGGACCGGACGCCTGCCGATCAACGGCGCGCCGCTTGCGGCGCTCTTCAGCCTGTGGGTCGCGGGCCGCGTTGCGATGCTCACGTCGGCCAAAATCGGATTGCTGCCGGCGGCCGTCATCGACGTCGCCTTTCTTGCCACGCTTGCAGCGGCGGCTGCGCGCGAGATCATCGCCGGCCGGAACTGGCGCAACCTGCGCGTGCTGATCGTGCTCGGCATTCTGATCGCAGGCAATGTCGTCTTTCATGCCGAAGTGATGCTGAACGGTGCTGCCGAATACGGTCCGCGCATCGCCATCGCTGCCGTCATCGGCCTGATCATGCTGATCGGCGGACGGATCGTGCCGAGCTTCACCAACAACTGGCTGGTGCGAAACAATCCGGGCCGACTACCCATTCCGTTTTCGCGTTTCGACGGCGCGACGATCGTTGTGAGCGCGCTCGCGCTGGTGGCGTGGGTCGCCGCGCCGGCGCACGGGGCGACCGGCAGTCTCCTTGTCGCGGCCGGCGTGTTGCAGACGATCCGGCTCGGGCGCTGGGCGGGCGACCGCACGCTTGCGGATCGCCTCGTGCTCGTTTTGCATCTTGGCTATGTCTTCGTGCCGCTCGGCTTTCTGCTCACGGGCGCGGCCGCATGGTCTGCTGCCGTGCCGACAAGTGCGGGCATCCATGCCTGGACGGCGGGCGCAATCGGCCTGATGACGCTCGCGGTCATGACGCGCGCGAGCCTCGGTCATACCGGGCAGGGACTTGTCGCATCACCTGCGACGCAGGCGATCTACGCCTTCGCGCTTGCGGCCGCGTTCCTGCGCATCGTCGCGGCCTTCACCGGCTCGCTGGCGTTCATTCAATGGTCGGCGGTCGCGTGGGTCGCCGCCTTCGGCGGGTTTGCCATCATCTACGGCCGTGCGTTGATCGGCCGTCCACCCGTCTGGAAGGGCGCGCGCTGCTGACGACACGACATAGCAGCGTGTGTGCTACGATGTCGGCATGCCGCTGCAAAATCGTGTCGATCCGTTTGGCCGGCTGTTCGCGGATTCCGCGCGTGGAACGTTGTTCGGCAATCGCGGTGGACGCTTTCATCGCGACGATCGCACGCTCGGCGCGCGCCGCTTCGTGTCGCAACGCTGGATCTGCTGCCGTCTCGACTTCAAGGGTCGGCGTCGGCAGGTCTGGAGCAGGAGCTATACCGAGCTTTTCTTTCTTGACGAAGTCACGGCGCTCGCCGCGGGACACAGACCCTGCTTCGAATGCAGGCGTGCCGACGCGATTTCATTCGCGCAGGCATGGGCCAGCGCGCATCGTCTCGCCGAACCGCCGGGCGCCGACGCGATGGATCGCGTTATCCACAGGGAGCGCATCGAAGGCACGCGCAACAAACGCCGGCGGATGGCCATCGATACGTTGCCGGATGGCGTCATGGTGACCTTCGACGGCGATCAGGCGCTTGTGCGTCACGCCGGCCGCTGGCTGTGGTGGACGCCGCGCGGTTACGAATGCGTGCGTCGCGCGCCACGCGAGACGTCGGCCGATCTGCTGACACCACCGAGCGTTGTCGCCGTGCTGGCCGCAGGCTATCGCCCGCTCTGGCATCCGAGCGCCGACACCTAGCGCGCCGCCGATCCGGCTGTCGCCGTGCCGCGTGATCGGACCTGGCGCCGGCCGTTGAGCAGCATGCCAATTGCCGTGAACCGCACGCACCACTGGTAGCTCAGGAGAACAAGCGGCATTGTCACGGCAAGCGTCATCGACCATTTGGCGATGGCCGGAAGATCGGCAGGCACGAGAAGTCCACCAATGAAAACGACGACCGGAAGATGGACGAGATAAGTCCAGTACGAGGCGTCGCTGACATAGCGCGTCGCCGCAGACGGTTTTTCTCCATAGGTCAGGAACAATCCGAGCAGGCCGAATGTCATGAACGCGCTCATGATGCAGGCGCCGGCCGCAGCGATGCCGAGAAGCGCGGCCGCTTCATGCGCCGGGTCACGCAATGCCGCGTGCCATGACCATGTGACGATCGGCAGCACCGCGAGTCCGATGGCGACGTAAGTCCACGCGTGACGGCGCAGAGGCGCGAAGACGTCAGTCTGCCGATACAGCGCCCATCCAAGCAGAAAGAAAACGGGAATTGTCGCGGGCAGAAAGACGCGCTGCAGCGCATGATTTGAAATGAATGGGGTCGGAGTGAAAAGGCAGGCGACCGCAAGCGCCGCGGTGCCGAGTGCGCCGAGGATCACAGCCAGCATCAGCGGCCGCCATGGACTTGCTAGACATCGTCTGACGGTTTCGTGAATTGCTCTCTGACGAAAGTCGCCAAGGCGCGAAACGATCCAGCTCGACAGCAGACCGATCGGATAGAAGTTCAGAAGCGCAAAGAGAAACCACAG
This sequence comes from uncultured Hyphomicrobiales bacterium, assembly GCA_964604745.1. GTDB lineage: Bacteria > Pseudomonadota > Alphaproteobacteria > Rhizobiales > Xanthobacteraceae > Pseudorhodoplanes. Next base: position 12,215 of record CAZSAW010000351.1, on the reverse strand, counting down.
GTGGTAGGTCGGTCGCCATCTGATCCACCGGCCATGAGACACATACTCGAAGGCCGGCATGAGCGCGTTGGTCGCGGCCGCCGCCCGCGCAAACGTGACCGCGCCGCTGGTCAGCGGCACAAGCACGAGCCACGCCACGATCAGCGGAAGCAGAACCCGGCGGGCGCGATTGCGTACGAATTCGTTCAGGCCGCGTTCCCGGTAGAGCAGGGCGCCGAAGAATCCCGCCGCGACGAAGAACAGCGGCATCTGGAAGCTGTTCAGCAGGACGTCGAGCAGATCGAAAAAGAAAGACGTGTGGGTGTCCTGGAAAAATACGACCTGCTGCCTCGCATAAGGAAGACCGGCGTGAAACAGGACGACGGCCACGATCATCGCGCCGCGAAGGCTGTCGAAGGCGTGGCGGCGTCCGGCTTCGGCGGCGGACTGATCCATGGGCATCCGCACCTCAGCCGCGGATGGCCGCCTTGATCTTCTCCACGTCGCCGGATTTCGACGCCTCGATGATGCGCGCCTCGCGCCCCGAAATGTCGTCGAAGGCGGCTTTCAGCTTGTCGAGGGTATCGAGCGGGACAACGACGGCGCCGTGCCGGTCGGCATGAATGAGATCGCCGCTCTTGACCGCCATGCCGTGCACCGTCACCGGCCCGCCGAAATCGACGATGTGGACGAAGGCATGTGAGGGCGCGATCGAGCCTGCGAGCATCTGGAAACCGGGCGCGATCATCGGGATGTCGCGCACGCAGCCATTGGTGATCGTGCCGACGCAGCCGAGCGATTTGTGGATGTTCGACTGCACTTCGCCCCAGAACGCGCCATAGCCGACATGCTCGTCGATGTCCTGGATGACGACCCAGCTCGGGCGCGGCTCGGCGGCGACGTAATCGAGATAGTCCATGCGCTTCTGCATGTAGCTGCCGCCTGAAATCGGCTCCTTGGAGCGGATCGTCAGCGTCTTGGCGAAACCGATCATCGGCGGCAGATCGGGGAAGGCGCAATGCAGATGCCTGACGGTGTAGCCGAAGCCGCGCCGTTGCGGCGCCACCATCTCGACGATGTTGCATACCGTCGGCGTGTCGATCGATTTCAGGAAATCGGCATGAGCCTTGGAAATCATTGTTCCTCCCGTCGGGCTTTGGCCGTCTATAGCAGATCAGCCCGGCGATGGCGCGCGCCGTTTCATCGGCGTCCAGACCAGCGCGACGATCGCACCCATGATGACGAGCATCGCGGTCACCAGCGCGACGGCGCCATACCAGCCGGCGTAAGCCCAGATATGTCCCGGTGCGAACGCGCCGACGCTGCCGCCGGTATAGAAGGCGGTGACGTAGAGCCCGACCGCCGATGACACGCCGCCCTTCGCCGTTGTCGCAACGTAGCTCGTCGACGAGGCTTGGCAGACCATGCCGCATGCGGCGGCGAGGGCGAGGCCGCAGATGATGGCGGAAAGCGAGGGGATCAGTGTCAGGAGAATTCCGATGACCCAGAGAAGGATCGCGCCAATGACGAAATGGCGGCGGCCGAAACGCTGCACCGCACGTCCGGTCAGGGGCGAAGCGGCGGTGCCGAGGAGATAAACGACGAAGATCGAGCCGAGATAAGTGGGAGACAGATTGAACGGCGGGCGGGCCAAGAGGAAGTTCACATAGGTGAAGGTGGCGATGAAGTTGAACAGGACGCCGAAGCCCACGGCATAGGTCGCGATCAATTGCGGATTGCGCAGATGCTTGAGCATCTGCTTCAGCGAGGACGAAAGATTGGGCGCGCGCACGAAGCGCCGCTCGCGCGGCAGGAGAATGATGATGCCGAACGCGCAGGCGGCGGTGATCGCGGCATCGACGAGAAATGCTCCGCGCCAGCCGATCGTGTCGGCGAGGATGCCGGTCAAGAAGCGTCCGAGAAAGCCGCCGACCGAAGAGGCCGACACATAAAGACCGGTGACGCCGGTGGCCTCGACCGCCGGCCATTCGTCGCCGATATAGGCGACCGTGACCGCGAAGATCGGCGGCAGCAACAGGCCCTGCACGAAGCGCCAGAAGATCATCGCGTCCAGGCTACCGGCATAGGACACCATCACCGTCGGCACGATGAGCGCGAGCACGGCCACGGATATCACCCGCTTGCGGCCGAGCACGTCGGCAATCGCGCCGGTGAAGGGCGCAGTCAGTGCGACCGCCAGGGAACTCGCCGTCATGGTCAGGCTGATATCGGCGACGCCGACGCCGAATTCGTGCGCCAGGACGGGCAGCACCGCCTGCGGTGCATAAAGGTTCAGAAAGGCGCTCAATCCGGCGAGCGCGACGGCAAAGTGCCGCCGATCGGAAAACATGAAACCGCCGCTGGGTGGGAGGGATCAGGCGGCGCGAACATTGCCCAGCCGGAGCCGCTTTGCTAGTGCTCGCGCCCTCGCCTGCGACATGTCCTCCATGCATCCCGATCCAATCGAGTCGAAGCCGCCGCGCTGGACGCTGGCCGGAATAGCCTTGGGTGTGCGCTATACGCTGGTTTTTGCCCCGGGCACCGCCCTGTTCGGCGTGGGCTTCGGCGCCGTCGCCGTGCAGAAAGGTCTCACCGCCTCCGAGGCCCTGCTGATGAGCGCCCTCGTCTATGGCGGCGCGGTGCAACTCGTCGCGATGGAGGTGTGGACGCATCCGATGACGTTCAGCCTGATCGCGACGATCGTGCTGCTGACCACGGTGGTGAACATGCGCCTCTTTCTCATGGGCGCATCGTTCCGCCCCTGGCTCGGCGACCGACCGGCGTTGCAGGTCTATCCGGCCTTGCTGCTGACGACGGATGCGAGCTGGATGGTCGGTGTTCGCTATCGGGCCAATGGCGGGAGTGATGCCGCCATTCTGCTCGGCAGCGGGTTGTTTCTATGGGTGATCTGGATGGCGTCGACGGCGTTCGGCTACGCCGTTGCCGGAATCATCGAGGATCCGCGGCGCTATGGGGTCGATCTCAATCTGCCGATCTTTTTCACCGCGATGTTCGTGCCGCTCTGGCGCGGCACGCGCCGCGCCATCCCCTGGGGCGTGGCCGGCTTGGTCGCACTCGTCGTCCAGTATCTTCTGCCTGGCTATTGGTTCATGATTATCGGCGCGATCGCCGGTACGATTGCCGGAGGTTTCGTCGATGAGCCCGATTGAAACCTCCCACGCGGCGTCGCTGGTGGCGATCTTCGCCATGACTGCCGTCACTTATTTGCTGCGCACCAGCGGTTTCTGGATCATGGGGCATGTGCCGCTGACGGCGCGCGTGCGGCGCATGCTCGACGCCATGCCCGGATCGATAGTGTTCGCGATCGTTCTGCCCATCGTGGTGAAGAACGGCCTGCCGGCGATGCTTGCCGTCGCGGTCGTGATCGCGGCGATGGTGATCCGCCGCAATGATATCATCGCGGTGACGGCGGGACTGGCGACCGTCGCGATCGCTCGCGCGATGGGACTCTAGCGCAGCGCCGCGCGCGCACGCGCGAGCGTGGCGTCCGGCGTTCCTGAGGCATCGATCTGTTCCCAATCGAGCGCGCCAACCTCATAGCTTTCCTGCTTGCGGACAACCATGGCATCGGCATCCGAGGCATCCGCAACGCGCGTGCCGACGCGCGCCAGCCGCGTGAGGAGATCCGTCGTCAGGAAGAGCCCGCGAAAATCCGCACCACACGCGCGCGCCACACCGGAAACTGCCGCCCGCTCGGCGTCGCGCGCGAACACGGCGTCGACCACCACCGAATGTCCGGCGACCAGGGCGCGTCGGGCCTTGGCGTTCAATGAGGCGTAAACCCTTGCCGTGACGTCAGGCATATAGGCGTCGTTCGGCAGCCGCTCGGTCTCACCCTTTCCAAACAGAATTTTGCGCTCGACATCGGAGCGCAGCACGACGGCTCCCGGAGCCGGCGCAAAGTCGGGGGCGACCGCGCGCGCCAGAAGCGACTTTCCGGTGCCCGACAAGCCACCGACGGCAATCAGCACCGGCCGTGGCGGGGCGATGAATGTCAACGCCCATTCGAAATATCGCTGCGCCGAGGCGATCATCGCCTTTCGGTCTTCCTCAGCGCGGGACGCACGCGCGGCGGTGACCATCGCGCGCACGGCCGCGCGGATCGACAGAAACAGCGGCAGCGCCGCAAGTCCATCGAGATCGGCATCGCGCCGCGTCTGCGCCAAGTACCGGTTGAACACGACGTTCGCGGTCGCGGGCAGCGCGCGCTCGACAAGATCCATGAGGAGAAAGGCCAGCTCATAAAGAATGTCGCCGGTGGCGATCAGCGGGTCGAATTCGATCGCGTCGAACGGCACAGGCTTTCCGTCGATCAGGGCAATGTTGCCGAGATGCAGATCGCCATGCCCGCGCCTGACCAGTCCGGCTTCGCCGCGCGCCCCGAGGAGCGGGCGAACACGCGCGAGGCGTTCCCGGCTCGATCCGTCGAGCCGTTTCACCTCAGCGGACGCAAACCAATCCCGTTGTGCGCCGAAGGCTTGGGTATTGGTGCCGATATAAGTCTCAAGCGCAGCGATCCATGGTGCTCCCGGCACAATCGGCTCGCGCTCCTGCATCGCCGCCACCAGACGGCCGAGTTCGTCCGCCAGTGCCGGACCGATCATGCGCCGGCCGGCCAGATGGTCGAGCGTTGCCGTCTCGTCAAAGCGGCGCATCTCGACCGCCCAATCGACCGGCTCCCCATCACCGCCGAGCGCGAGAGCGCCGCCTGTTCCGCGCGTAATTGGAACCACACGCCGATACACATTGGGCGCGATAGCCCGGTTGACCTCAAGCTCGGCCTCGCAGGCAGCCTTCCGTTTTTCGAGCGTTGAATAATCCAGAAAGGGAAAGCGCACTGCGCGCTTGACCTTGAAGGCCCGGTCGCCCACGAGGAACACGGAGGCGGCATGAGTATCGATGCGGCGGACTGCCCCATCGCCATGGGTCTTCGGATCGCTCAAGAAGCGGAACACGGCCTCCTGCGGTGCGCTCGTTTGGTTCATGAATTCGCCCAGCCGGAACCCAAAAGCAGGAAGGGCCCGTGCGGGCCTTGATCGTTATCAATGTTCGAAATAACTGCTGGTTCAAAAGGATTGCCGATCCGCATTTTCCCGGAGGGAGGATTTTGATGACGACCTTGCCCCACGCGCTCAAGCGCATCCGCCTCGATCTTGCGCGCTCGAAGGAATTCCCCAATGGCTCGTCGCGTCATGGTTACGAATTCGTAGCGCCGCTCGACGCCAAGGGGCATATCGACGTCGACCTCTGGCGCAAGCATCGCGAACATTGCGGCGTCCGCCGGTTCTGGGCGGGAGAGGAGGATGAGGTCGGCCGCCTCGTGCACAAGCCCGGCGGGAACGAGCATGCGCGCTGGGTATTCGACTATGACGAGAGCACCGAGGAGGACGACGAGGCGGGCTATCGCTTTGGCGATCACGCTTTCCGCATCGGCGAATATGTCTCCATCCGCGACGAGGACGGAGAGATGCACACGTTTAAGGTCGCCTCGGTCGAGCCGGCGACCTGATCTGCGCCATGCGCCGATGACAAGGCGGTGCGTGGCCGCTAGACATTCGATCCTTCGCCGTCAGGCCCATCCAAGGAGGATCACGTGCTCGTCGACCATCGCACCTACCGCGTTCGCCCCGGCACCTTGCAGCCGCATCTGCAGCTTTACGAGGAGCAGGGCTTTGCCACGCAGGTGAAGCATCTCGGCCAGCCGGTTGCCTACATGTTCGCCGAATCCGGCGAACTCAACACCATCGTCCATCTCTGGGCCTACGAGAACGCCGCCGACCGCGAGACGCGGCGCGCGGCGATGCAGGCCGATCCGGCCTGGAAGAATTATCTGAAGCTCAGCGCCGAGGCGGGGTATCTGGAAAACCAGACCACGCGCCTGATGGTGCCGGCGAAGTTTGCGCCGCTGAAACGCTGAGCCTGCCCGATGCGTCATGGCCGGCCTCGCCGGCCATGATCGTGCCCCGCTCGCGGGCGACAGCGCGATGGTCTATAGCTGGCGCGGAAAATCAAAACAGGCGTGATGGAGACAGCATGCGCGGCAAGGACAACATGCGCACCGGCGGCGAAATCCTGGTCGATCAGCTGATCGCCCATGGCGTCGACCGCGTCTTCTGTGTGCCGGGCGAAAGCTATCTCGCAGCGCTCGACGCCTTTCACGACCGGAACGTTCGCGTCACCGTCTGCCGGCAGGAGGGCGGCGCGGCGATGATGGCCGAAGCGATCGGCAAGGCGACCGGCAGGCCCGGTATCTGCTTTGTCACGCGCGGGCCGGGCGCCACCAATGCGTCGCCCGGCATCCATATCGCGCATCAGGATTCGACGCCGATGATTGTGTTCGTCGGCCAGGTCGCACGTGACATGCGCGAGCGCGAGGCCTTTCAGGAGCTCAATTATCGCGCCGTTTTTGGCACTATGACGAAATGGGCGACCGAGATCGACGATCCGGCGCGCATTCCGGAACTTGTGTCGCGCGCCTTCTATGTTGCGACAAGCGGCCGCCCGGGACCCGTAGTGATCGCGCTTCCCGAAGACATGCTGACCGAGCGCGCGGCCGTCGCCGATGCGTTGCCGAGCGAGCAGATCGAAACCTGGCCCGGCCTCACCGACATGGCGCGGCTGCAGAAACTTCTCTGGGCGGCGCAGCGCCCGATCGTGCTTCTCGGCGGCAGCCGCTGGTCGGAAAAGGCCCGCGCTTCCGTAATGCGTTTTGCCGAACGTTTCGATTTGCCGATCATCACTACGTTCCGGCGCGGTCATCTCTTCGATCAGACGCATGCCAACTACGCCGGCGATCTCGGCGTCGGCCCCAATCCCAAAGTGGTCGCGCGCATCAAGGCGGCAGACCTGCTCCTGCTTGTGGGCGGCCGCCTCGGTGAGATGCCGAGCCAGGGCTATTCGCTGATCGACATTCCCAATCCGCAGCAGACCTTCGTGCACGTGCATCCGGGCGCGGAGGAACTGGGGCGCGTCTATCGTCCGCAGCTTGCGATCAACGCATCGCCGACGGCGTTTGCTGCGGCGCTGGAGGGCTTGCAGGCGCCGAGCGCGATTGCGTGGGGCGCGGAAACGAAAGCGGCGCGCGCCGAATATCTCGCATTCAGCGAGAAGCCGACCAACGTGCCGGGCAGCGTCAATGTCGGCGAGATCATGGTGTGGCTGCGCGGCCGTCTCGCACCGCAGGATGTCATCACCAATGGCGCGGGGAATTTCTCCGCCTGGATCCACCGTTTCTATCGCTTCCGCAAATTCGCAACGCTCTTCGGCCCGACCTCGGGCTCGATGGGCTCCGGGCCGCCGGCGGCGATTGCGATCAAGCAACTCTGGCCCGAGCGCGTCGTCTTCTGTCTCGCCGGTGACGGCGACTTCCTCATGAACGGGCAGGAATTCGCGACTGCCGTGCAATACGATATCCCGGCCATCATCGCGATCGTCGACAACGGCATGTACGGCACGATCCGCATGCATCAGGAGCGCGAATATCCCGGCCGCATCGTCGCGACCGCGCTTCGCAATCCCGACTTCGCGGCTTATGCGCGCGCGTTCGGTGGCTTCGGCGCGACGGTCGAAAAGACAGCGGACTTTCCGGCCGCCTTCGAGGCGGCGCTGGCCTCGGGCAAGCCTGCGATCATCCACCTGAAGGTTGATGCCGAGGCCATCACGCCCTCGACCACGATCTCGGCCATTCGCGAGAAGTCGCTCGCGGACGGGAAGGCCTGAAGAGCTGGATCGAGGTTCAGGTATTCCCGCATTGCGGAAAGTCGTGAATCATGGTTCACTTCTTGAATGCCCTACCGGCGGACCGACAATGTCGTTCGCAAGCAGGCAGCGCGGCATGAGGCCATCCTCCGCGCCGCGCGGCAGGCTGCGGCCGAGGGGGGCATGGCCACCCTGCAGATGGCGGCCCTGGCCCGGCGGGCCGGCATCGCCGCGGGGACTGTCTATCGCTACTTCCCGTCCAAGACCGACCTCGTGGCCGCGCTGATTGCCGCCATGGCGCAGGACGAGGTGGGCGCCGTTCAGCGCGCGGCCGATGCCGCGCCCGGGCCGCTTTCGGCCCTGTCGGCGGCCATCGCGACCTTCGCGGCCAGGGCGCTCGGCGCCCGGCGACTTCTCTGGGCGCTCATGGCGGAGCCGGTCGAGGCGGAGATCGACGCGCTGCGCGTACGTTTCCGCCGGGACCTCGCCGCCGAATTTCGCACCCGGATCGAGGCGGCGCTCGTGCGCAAGCTGTTGCCGGAGCAGGATCTCGGTCTCTCCGCGCCGGCGTTGGTGGGGGCGCTCCTGGAAGGGGCGGTCGGACCTCTCGCGCAGCCCGCCGACGATGCTGCCGCGCGCCGGGACGCAACGCAATCGCTCACGCTCCTCGCGCTGCGGGCGCTCGGTGTGGTCGACGCGCGGGCACGCGGTCTGGTCGTGCAGACGGTGCTGCCGGGCGACGCCGAGTCCGTCCGTTAGGCGGCTTCCGCCGCTGTCTCAATTCCCTGCAGCGTCGTGCGCGCGATCCATTCCGTCACCGCGTGCAGCGCGAATTCGGGATTGGCTTCATGTTCGGCGTGAATGGCAATTTGCCGATCCGCCGATGTGCCAAAGCGGATGATGTCCCGGCAGCTTTCCACTTCGGGCGTGCAGCCGAGCGCGTCGCTGTCGTCGGCGATATCGGCAATAACATCGTCGAGCATTTGCTGCACTGTAATCGGCCCGTTGCCGTGCAGATCGGCGAAGGTGCCTTCGATGCCGTATCGCTGCGCCCGCCATTTGTTCTCGACGATGATGGCGCGCGTCACTGCGTCATGATCGGCGTTGAGCGACGTATCGCGTGCGAGGCGATGCACCAGCGAACGATAGAGCGCAGCGATGGCGATCGCGTGCTCGACCGTCGTGCAGGAATCCGGCGCGCGCAATTCGAGCGTCGGATGTTTGAGCGAAGGCCGAATCGCCCACCAGATGTAGCTGGAATCGGGCATCACGCCGGCGCGCACGAGCGCATCGACATAGGCTTCGAGTTCCTGCCGCGTGCGAAGCAGTTCGGGGATGCCGGTTCGCGGCAATTCGTCGTAGGCGGCGAGCCGGTAACCCTTCAGGCCCGTCGCGCGCGAGCGCCAGAACGGTGAGGAGGTTGACAGCGCGATGAACAGCGGCAGGTAGGGCAGCATCCGTGCCATCACATCGACGCGCTGATCCGCATCGGGCAGTTCGACATGGATATGCAGGCCGCACAGCATATTGCGCCGACCGATCATCTGCAGATCGTCCATGACGTTGTCGTAGCGCTCGCCCTCCGTCTGGCGCGATCGCTCCCATGCTGCCGTCGGATGCGTGCCGGAGGCGAGGATCGCGAGCCCGTGTTCGTGCGCGATGCGGGCGATCGACGCGCGCAGATTGCGCAGGTCGTCGAGTGCGGCTCTTTCGTTCGTGTGCGGCGCAGTGCGCGCCTCGATCTGCGACTGCAGGAATTCGCTGGTGACGCGATTTGCCGTCGCTGCCTTGGCCGCCGGGATGAGGGTCGGCGGCATGCTGCGCACGACGGCCTTGGTCTCGGCGTCGACGAGGAAATATTCTTCCTCGATTCCAAAGCTGAAGGGTTCGGCCATGCAACGCCCCTCGAATCCTGATTGTACTGAGAAAAAAGCCCCGGTTTTCCGCGTTGCGGCCGGGCTTTCGGCCCCCATGCGACGGGGGCATCAGGAAACGCGCCGCGCGCCGGATGGTTCCGGCGTGCGGTTTTGCAGGGGATGAGGATCGGATTTTCGCGTCAGTGCGACATCAGCACCGGCACGGTCATGGAACCGAGAACGCCACGCGTTGTGCCGCCGAGAATGAACTCGCGCAGGCGGGAGTGGCCGTAACCGCCCATCACCATGAAGTCGGCGGAGGAGTCGGCGACATAATCAAGAAGCGCGTTGTGCACGTCGAGATCGCTGACGGGGAGGCGCTTGACGTCAACCTTCAGTCCGTGGCGCGCAAGGTGCTGGCCCATATCGGCGCCCGGGACCTCATCGCTGGCCATTTTGCCGGCGCTGACGATAACGAGATCGACAGCCTTGGCGCGCGTCAGGAACGGCATCGCGTCGGCGATCGCACGCGCGGCCGGGCGTCCGCCGTCCCAGCAGCAGACGATGCGATCGAGCTTCAGTCCGGACTTCTGGATGTAGGGAACGACGATGACAGGACGTCCGGATTCGAACAGCGCGCCCTCGATGATGAATTCTTCCGCCGGTGCTTTGGTCGGATCGTTCTGGCCGACGATGGACAGATCGAAGCGGCGCGCCACGCGGCCGAACCGGGTGATCGCCTCCGACAATGACGCCGTCATGAGGCGCGATTCCGTGGACAGGCCCTCGCGCTTGGTCGCTGCGTCGAATCGCGCAATGGCCGCCTTGGCCGTCTTTTCATTCTGCGCGCGCTGCGCGTCGATGAAGTCGACGGAGACGCCACCCATCAGCATGGGAGGGATGACAGGTTCGTAGGCGAAAGCCACGCCGGCGAGATGCGCATTGAGCGTCTCGGCGACCGATACGGCATAATCGACCGCCGGGTCGTGCGCTTTTTCGAGGGACAGATTGAGGACGATATCCTTGATCATGACGTGGCTCCGGAATGACTTTAGCGTGAGCGTGGCAATGGATTAAGGCGTGGTTCGCCGCTGGCAGCGTTGATACATGTCAATCTGGGGCGGGCGCGGCCTTCCTATTTCTTTTTGCCGTCCGCGCCGAATTGCTTGAGATACGCCCAGAGGTTGTTTTCCTCCTGCTCATTCTTGATTCCGGCAAACACCATCTTGGTGCCGGGAATGCGGCCGCGCGGGTCCTTGATGTAGTCCTTGAACGTCGCCTCGTTCCAGGTGATGCCGGAATTCTTGTTGGCATCGGAATAGCTGTAGCCTTCAACCGAGCCGGAATGCCGGCCGTCGAGTCCGTTCAGAATCGGGCCGACCTTGTTCTTCGCATTCTCGCCGATGTCGTGACATGGCAGGCATTTCCGGAACGACTGCTCGCCGGCCGCGCTATCCTGCGCCATTGCCGGGGCCGCCATCAGCGTCGAGGCGGCAAGCGTAGCGAACAGCATTTTCATCGATGGACTCCCTGTAATCGCGAGCCGGACCGTGCGGTGCGGCGTTGTCAACTGTGTGTCTGAACTCACATTGCGTGTATTGTATATATTGTCTGACCGGCGGATGGAGACCTGATGTCCCTCAAAATGCCCCCCTTGGACGAAGCTGTCCTGGCTCGGCGCGAGCAGATCGTGCGCGATCTGCGCGCCATCGTGCCGGGCGAGGGGGTGATCGCCTCCGAGCGCGAAATGAAGCCCTACGAGACCGACGGACTGACCGCCTACCGGCAGCAGCCGATGGTCGTGGTGCTCCCCTCGACAACCGACCAGGTCAGCCGCGTGCTTCGCTATTGTCACGACAACAAGATCAAGGTGGTGCCGCGCGGGGCGGGGACGTCGCTTTCGGGCGGCGCGCTGCCGCTCGGCGACGGCGTTCTTCTCGGCATGGCGAAGTTCAACCGCATCCGCGAGATCGATTTCGAGAATCGTGTCGTTGTCGCCGAACCCGGCGTGACCAATCTCGGGGTGTCGAAGGCGGTCGAGCATGCCGGCTTCTATTACGCGCCCGATCCGTCGTCGCAGATTGCCTGTACCATCGGCGGCAACATCGCGGAAAATTCCGGCGGCGTGCATTGTCTGAAATACGGCATGACGACCAACAACGTGCTCGGCGTCGAAATGGTGATGATCGACGGCGAGATCATCCGGCTGGGCGGCAAGCATCTCGATTCCTCGGGCTATGATCTTCTCGGCATCGTGATCGGTTCGGAAGGGCTGCTCGGCGTCGTCACCGAAGTCACCGTGCGCATTCTGAAAAAACCGGAAACCGCACGCGCGCTGCTCATCGGATTTCCCATGTCCGAGCAGGCGGGCGAGTGCGTCGGCCGCATCATCGGTGCCGGTATCATTCCGGGTGGCATGGAGATGATGGATCGCCCCGCGATCCGCGCCGCCGAGGAATTCGTCCATGCCGGCTATCCGCTCGATGTCGAGGCCTTGCTCATCGTCGAGCTCGACGGCCCCTCGGCCGAGGTCGATCATCTGATCGGGACCGTCGAGACGATTGCCACGGAATGCGGCGCGACGACGTGCCAGATTTCCAGCTCGGAAGAGCAGCGGCTTCTGTTCTGGGCGGGTCGCAAGGCCGCGTTCCCCGCGGTCGG
>CAZSAW010000350.1:0-6004 GCA_964604745.1 uncultured Hyphomicrobiales bacterium | reverse complement strand
GCGGATGGGTCCCGCCGATATTGCATTGACGCGGATTTTCTGCGCACCGAAATCGACTGCGAGATAGCGTACGCTCGATTCCAGCGCAGCCTTGGCCGGGCCCATGACGTTGTAATTCGGCATCGCGCGATCGCCGCCGTTGTAGGTCAGCGTGAGCATCGCACCGCCATTCGGCATAAGCGCGGCGGCGCGTTTGGCGGCTTCGGTGAAAGCGAAGCACGAGATCACCATGGTGCGGATGAAATTCTCGCGCGTGGAGTCGGCGTACCGGCCCTTCAGCTCGTTCTTGTCGGAGAATGCGATGGCGTGGACGAGAAAATCGAGCGAGCCCCATTGCTTGCCGATTTCGGCGAAAACCGCGTCGACGGTGGCGATGTCCTCGACGTCACACGGCATGATCAGCGACGAGCCGACCGATTCCGCAAGCGGCCGCACGCGCTTGCCCAGCGCCTCACCCTGATAGGTGAAGGCGAGGGTCGCGCCGTGCTCGGCGGCTTTCTGCGCGACCCCCCAGGCGATCGAGTGGTCGTTCGCGACCCCCATGATCAGGCCGCGTTTTCCCTGCATCAGTCCCGGCATGTCGAGCCTCTCCGTCCCAGCCCGGCCTCAGGCCGGGGCCCCGCGCTAAAGACGGGGATGGCCGGGACAAGCCCGGCCATGACGGTGACTACTATCCTTCGGCGATGACATCAATCAAGCATCAAGGCGCTTGAAAACCACCGTCGCGTTGGTTCCACCGAAGCCGAAACCGTTCGACAGCACGCAGCCAAGGGACACATTATCCCGCCGCTCGCGCACGATCGGCATGTCGGCAAAGGCAGGGTCGATCTCGTCGATGTGGGCACTCGGCGCGATGAAGCCATTCTGCATCATCAGGAGCGAATAGATCGCCTCCTGCACGCCGGCGGCACCGAGCGAATGCCCGGTCAACGACTTGGTCGCCGAAATTGGCGGGCACTTTGCGCCGAACACCTCGCGGATCGCTTCGATCTCCTTCAGGTCGCCAATCGGCGTCGAAGTGGCGTGCGGATTGATGTAGTCGACCGGCGGCTTCACGTTTTGCAGTGCGAGCTTCATGCAGCGCACGGCACCCTCGCCGGACGGCTGCACCATGTCGTGACCGTCCGACGTGGCGCCATAGCCGGCGACCTCGGCATAAATTTTCGCGCCACGTGCCTTGGCATGTTCGAGTTCTTCCAGAACGAGCACGCCGGCACCGCCGGCGATGACGAAGCCGTCCCGGTTCTTGTCATATGCACGCGAGGCGACCGCAGGCCGATCGTTGTAACCCGACGACATCGCGCCCATCGCATCGAACAGAACCGACAGCGTCCAGTCGAGCTCTTCGCAGCCGCCGGCAAAAATGATGTCCTGCTTGCCCCACTGGATCAGCTCGGCGGCGTTACCGATGCAGATGTTGGTCGTCGCGCAGGCGGCAGAGATCGAGTAGTTCACGCCCTTGATCTTGAACCAGGTTGCGAGCGTCGCCGACGCCGTCGAAGACATTGCCTTCGGTACGGCGAAGGGCCCGACGCGCTTCGGTCCCTTCTCGCGCGCGATATCGGCCGCCTCGACGACAGTGCGCGTGGAAGGACCGCCCGAACCCATGATGATGCCGCTGCGCACATTGGACACATCGCTCTCTTCGAGACCGGAATCCCGAATGGCCTGATCCATCGCGACGTGATTCCAAGCGGTGCCGCCGCCATGAAATCGCATGGCGCGGCGGTCGACGGATTCGGCAGGGTCGAGCGTCGGTGCGCCATGAACCTGGCAGCGGAAACCGAGCTCCGCATATTTGTCGGCGCGCACGATTCCGGATTTCGCTTCGCGCAGACTCGCGGTGACCTCCTGCGTGTTATTGCCGATGGACGAGACAATACCCATCCCGGTCACGACGACCCGTCTCATGTCTTCCTCACTCGTTCAATGAGCTGACCGCCCCTGGCCCGATCCTAGCGTTTCGGGCCCGCGCTGCCACTCCCGACAAGTGGACCGCGCGGCATCATCTTGCAAGGTCAGCGACAGTCGCGTCTAGGCGGAAACAGCGCGTTGACGATTGGCGTCAAGCCGCGCTCGGCTCTATGCCGTCCTGCTTGAACAGGCCGACCTTGATGTCGCTTGCGCGATAGATCACGTTGCCGTCCGCGGAGAGCCAGCCGTCGGCAATGCCGAGGACAAGCTTGGAACGCATGACCCGCTTGAGATCGATCCCGTAGACGACCTTTTTGACGGTCGGCAGCACCTGGCCGGAAAATTTCACTTCGCCCACACCGAGCGCCCGCCCCTTGCCCGGCGATCCAAGCCAACCAAGGAAAAATCCGACCATCTGCCACAGAGCATCGAGCCCGAGACAGCCGGGCATCACGGGATCACCCTTGAAATGGCAAGCGAAAAACCAGAGGTCTGGCTTCACCTCGAGTTCCGCACGCACCAGGCCCTTGCCGTGCTCACCGCCTTCTTCGGCGATCTCGGAGATACAATCGAACATCAGCATAGGCGGCAGCGGCAGCTGCGCATTGCCCGGTCCGAACAATTCCCCGCGTCCGCAGGCCAGAAGGTCCTCGAAACTGTATTGGCTTGCGCGCTCTCGCATTCCGATCCCGTCCGTACAAGATATTGATTTTTTGGGGGTCCCTTGCGCCATTTCCTAACATAGCCGCGCATTCGCACAAAGCCGCCCGGCGGCTCCGACCCTTGCCAGTTGCGAGCCGGTTGCAAATTCGCCCCCACGCCGTATATAATTTCAAATGAAACAATCGGCCGTCAGCGGCCGTGACAATTGGGCACAGCTATGACGCCGCCGCGTACCGTTGTATTTGCCGCATCTGCCGAGCGGACACCCATGCCTCGGCCAGTTGATGCGCAGCAGGTCGATCTTAACGGCTGCCCGTGGCACGACGTGAAAGCGAAACTGCGCGAAGTCGGTCTGCGTCCGACACGGCAGCGCATGTCGCTTGGCTGGATCCTGTTCGGCAAAGGCGATCGGCATATCACCGCCGAAATGCTTTACGAGGAAGCCACGCGCGCCAAGGTGCCGGTGTCGCTCGCGACGGTCTATAATACTCTGCATCAGTTCACCGACGTCGGGTTGCTGCGTCAGGTGGCTGTCGACGGATCGAAGACCTATTTCGACACCAACGCGTCCGATCACCATCATTTCTTCGTCGAGGACGACAACGAGCTCGTCGACATCCCGAATGCGGAGATGGTCGTCGACAGGACGCCAGATATTCCGGACGGTTACGAGATCGCGCGCATCGATGTCGTCGTGCGCCTGCGCAAAAAGACGCGCTGATCCCGGCTATCAACTTGGTTATTAAGCGACCGCCCCGCTGATGAGGGGCTTTTTTTGACGGCGCCATCAGGGCAGACGAGGCGTACGCTATTCCACCTTTTCGCCCGGATAGACGCCCCACAGACGCTCCTGCGCGATCCAGCCGTCGAAGCGTTCGCCCGCGATGTGACACCACGTTCCCGTGCAGCTCTTGATGGCGCCCATGACCCCCGACTCGAGCTTTGCCGTGACCGGGCTCGAGGGATCGGGCTCTTCGCGAATCGAGACAAGGTCGTCCTTCGCCTTGAGCGTCACGACGGCGGTACGACGGCCCGACAGGAGGGAATGGTAAACCCAACCTTCCGACCCTTCCCAATCGCGGATGCGGCGCCAATTCTCGAACTCCGCTGTGATCTCCACCGGCAGCCCAGCGCGCGTGTAAATCCAGGTCACGTCATGGTCCTTGGTCGGACCCGCGCGGACATTGACCCGATCGGATTTCAGGCTGACGAACCGCGGCACCCGCAAACCGCCATCCTTCCCGGCCGCGTCGGCCGCGCCGTCGGCATCCACCATCGCCGCGCACAGGATGGCACCGAGCAACGCCAGGCGCAGGCTCGCGCCCCTCAGCTTGCCCATCACTGAAATTGAAGCTTTGGCTGTTCGTTCCATCTCGCGTTCTTGTCAGAGGCGGTTACGCAGCCGCCGACGCTTTGTGTTGCCGAGGCCATCTGGTAAGACTGCACCCGCGCGCGAAACCTGCGCCGATGAGCATTGCAGTGTCGGCCAGCACGGTTAAAGAGGGCTGAACGAGATCGGGTCGGCCGCCATTTTTCGCCGACATCCGGCAACGAAAAGGGGACGAAATGCCCGCCCGCAAGAAGCCCTTGGTGGTGGTAACGCGCAAGCTGCCCGACAGCGTCGAGACGCGAATGTGCGAGCTGTTTGACACGCGGCTCAATCTCAACGACAAGCCGATGACCCAGCATGAGCTGGTCGAGGCGGCCAAGGTCGCCGATGTGCTTGTGCCGACGGTAACCGATCGCATCGATGCCTCGGTCCTTGGACAATCAGGCGATAAGCTCAAGCTGATCGCCAATTTCGGCAACGGCGTCGACAATATCGACGTGGCGACCGCACTCTCGCGCGGCATCACCGTGACCAACACGCCCGGCGTGCTCACCGAAGACACCGCCGACATGACCATGGCGCTCATTCTCGCGGTACCGCGCCGCCTGACCGAAGGTTCGCAGATTCTGACCGGCGATACCGAATGGAGCGGGTGGTCGCCCACGTGGATGCTCGGCCACCGCATCTGGGGCAAGCGTCTCGGCATCATCGGCATGGGCCGCATCGGCCAGGCGGTGGCCCGCCGGGCACGCGCCTTCGGCCTGCAGATCCATTATCACAATCGCCGCCGCGTGCCGCCGCGCATCGAGGAAGAGCTGAACGCGACGTATTGGGAAAGCCTCGATCAGATGCTTGCGCGGGTGGACATCGTCTCGGTCAATTGTCCGCACACACCGGCGACCTATCACCTTCTTTCGGCGCGGCGGCTGAAATTGCTGCGGCCCGATGCGTTTGTGGTCAACACCGCGCGCGGCGAGATCATCGACGAGAACGCTCTCATCCGCATGATCGCGGCGGGCGAGATCGCGGGCGCCGGCCTCGACGTGTTCGAGCACGAGCCGGCGGTCAATCCTCGCCTCGCCAAGCTTGCGCGCGAGGGCAAGGTCGTCCTGCTCCCGCATATGGGCTCGGCGACGCTCGAAGGCCGCGTCGACATGGGCGAGAAGGTCATCATCAACATCAAGACGTTCCTCGATGGCCACAAGCCGCCGGATCGCGTGCTGCCGTCGATGCTTTGATGATCGGCCGCGGAGGCGGGACGCGCCAGCCGAAACGGCGTATGCTTTGCGTTCATTCTTTGGGGGAGGAATGACATGCGGGCATTGACTATTGCCGCCATAGCGCTCGCCGGATCAAGCATTGGCGCATCCGCGGCCGCGCTCTCACCACAGCAAATCAAGGAAACCTTCTTCAACGGCCAACCCTTCACAGCATCCACACCGCAGAAGGTAAAATTCAAGATGGTTTTCTTGCCCGACGGGAAGATGACGCGCGAGCCGCTGGGCAAGGCGGGAGCGAAGGGCGAAGGAACCTGGAAACTCACCGGCGACGGATTCTGCACCACGTGGAAAGGCGCGAAATCAAACTGCTTCCGTCTCGTCACGGGCGAAAACAAATGGTCGGTGATGCTGGGCACAACGCCGGTCGCGATCTGGACGAAGTAGCAGTCGCGGCGGCGCGTCAGGCGTAAGCCGAGAGATCGCGGATGGACGGCTTGTCACCGGATAGCGGATTGGCTGAATCCCACTCATAGCGCAGCGTTTCGAAACGCATGGCGCGGGCGTCGAACATCAAAAGACGCCCGACCAGACCTTCCCCGAACCCGACGATTTCACGGATTACTTCCAGCGCCATCATCGATCCCACGACGCCCGTGAGGGCCCCCAGGATGCCGGCCTCCACGCAAGCCGGAACAGTTCCCGCCGGCGGCGGTTCCGGAAACAGGCAGCGATAGGTAGGGTTCGGCGCGCCGCTCGGCGCGCGCTCGTGGGCCCGAATGGTGGTCAGCGTTCCGTCGAACGTTCCAACCGCGGCGGTGACGAGCGGCTTCTTTGCAAGGAAGCATGCGTCGGAAACAAGATAGCGCGTCGCAAAGTT
>CAZSAW010000349.1:0-3270 GCA_964604745.1 uncultured Hyphomicrobiales bacterium | reverse complement strand
TCGGGCTCAGCACGGACATCATGCGCTGGTATTGGCGGAATTTTCTCGGCGCCGAACCGGAAACGACCACAAGTCTGGCCGCGCCGCTGCGCGCGGATCTCTCGGGCCTGCCGCCGCTCTATCTCAACTGCGCAGGTCTCGATCCCCTGCTTGACGACACGATGCTCATGAGCCGCCGCCTCGCCCATGCCGGCGTGCGCCATCGGCTCGACGTGGTGCCGGGCGTGGTGCATGGCTTTCTGCGCATGACGCGCGAATTGCCCGCGGCCAATGAAGCGCTCAAGGCGGCGGGACAATTCCTCGAACAGGAACTGATCGGCGACTAGCCCTGAATCGAGAAGCCGCCGTCCACGGCGATCGCCGTGCCGGTGAGGAAATCCGAAGCCGCCGATCCAAGGAAAACGGCAACGCCGGAAAAATCGTCCGGCGTTCCCCAGCGCTGGGCCGGCGTGCGCGCCAGCACGCGATCGTGCAGCCCCTCGACCTCCTGACGCGCGGCGCGCGTGAGCGCGGTGTCGATCCAGCCGGGTAGAACCGCATTGACCTGAACGTTATCCTTCGCCCATGCCGTGGCGAGCGCTTTCGTCATCTGCACGATGCCGCCCTTGCTCGATGCATAGGGCGTGGCGAAGGACGTTCCGAAGATCGACATCATCGACCCGATATTGATGATCTTGCCGCCGCCCGCTTTCTTCATGTGAGGATAGACCGCCTGACAGCAGATAAAGGCGCCGGTGAGATTCGTTTCGATCACCGTGCGCCATTCCTTGATCGTCAACGTCTCCGGCTGTTTGCGAATGTTCGTGCCGGAATTGTTGACAAGGATGTCGACGCGGCCAAAGAGCTCCATTGTCTTGCCGATGGCATCGCGGCAGGACGCCTCGTTCAGCACGTCAAGCTCGACAAAGGCCGCCTTTGCGCCGAGTGCCTTCAACTCGTCGATCGCGGCATCCGCCTTTGTCTTGTTGCGCGCGGCCACGGCGATGTTCGCCCCCGCCGACGCAAAACCCCTGGCCATCCCGAGCCCGATGCCACCGTTGCCGCCGGTAACGAGCGCCACCTTGCCCGTGAGATCGAACAGCTTCATGGCGCTATCCCTCAGTTCTTCGCGTAAAACTCGCCCAACACCTGCTCCATGACCCACGCCGTTCGCGCCGCGCTCTCGCCGGTGCTGGGACAATGTCCGTTGCCGTTGAGCTCGTTGACGATGGACTGGATGAGCGGCTGGTGCACGTGAGGCGGATCGCCGACCGGCAGTTCTTCCGTCTTGTCGCCGCGCAGGAGCTTGATGGGCACCGGCGTTGATGTGGAATACTGGATGCGGCCCTTGGAGCCGACGATCTCGTTCATTTCGTAATTATAATCGGCTGCGTAGCACCACATGCCGTTGCCGTGAACGCCTGACTGAAAGCGATACGACACCGTGACCAGATCTTCGGCTTCGTAACCGCGTGCCTTGTTGGCGGCGAAGCCTCGGACCTCGGTGATCGGGCCGAACAGGAAATCGAAGAAATCGAGGGTGTGGCACGCGGCTTCGAAAAAAAGCCCGCCGCCGCTAAGTTTGGGATCCACGCGCCACGTACCCCAGGCATTTCCCTTGAGTTCCAGCAGTGGCGCAAATACGCGCGTGTTGACAAGCCGGACGTCGCCGATGGCGCCGTCCTCGATCAGTTCCTTCACCTTGAGAAAGCGCGGCAAGGCGCGCCTGTAATAGCCAACCCACAGCGGTACGCCGTTCGCCTTCGCTGCACCGATCATCTCGCAGCATTGCGCATAGGACATCGCCATGGGCTTCTCGCAATAGATCGGCTTGCCGGCCTTGGCGCATCGCAGGGCATAATCGTGGTGCGTATCGGTCATGGTCGCGATATAGATCGCGTCGATATCCGGGGCGTTGATGATGGCGTCCGCATCGTCATGCCAGCGCGGCACATTGTGACGTTTGGCATAATCCTGCGCGAGCGGCCCATTCCGCCGCATCACGGCAAGGAGGGTGGAATTTTCCGCTTTGTAGAAGCCCGGGCCGCTCTTTACCTCGGTCACGTCACCGCAACCGATCATCCCCCATCGGATGGTCTTCATCGCTTGTCCTTGGCTGTGTTGGTCGTGGGCGGGATAGCCAGCCAGTGATACACGCGAATGAAGGGCGTGTGTACCCGGTCGCCTCGCGCCTGCGAGAGCGGCAAAGCACGCCCGGCAATGCGAATTAGCGATCGATCAGGGCATCGGGCCTGGCAAAGGCCTCGAGCTTTTTGCGATCTTCGATGAGGATTTCGCGGCCGACGCTGACGACCCCATGCGCTTTCAGATGCGACAGGTTGCGCGACAGGTTTTCAGGCGTCATGCCGAGGCACGAGGCGAGCGTGCGTTTTTCGTAAGGCACGTCGAGACGGCCTGAACCGCCGCCAGCGCGATCGGTCTTCAAAATCCAGTTGGCGAGCCGCTCGGTGCTGGTGCGCAGCTTTTGATCGACCAGAAGGCAAGTGAGCGCGCGGCACCGCTCGTCCAGTTCGGTGATGACGGCGCGGGAAAAGCCGGGATCGCGCTCGAAAATATCGCGCAATGGTTCGGCCGGGATGCTCAAAATGCGGCTCGATATCAAAGCCCGCGCCGAATGCAGGGACGTCTCGCCCCGAATCGCGGTGAGGCCGAAAAACGAGACCGGTCGGATCACCTGCAATGTCGTCTCGCGCGCGTTCCACGCGGCGAAAAGTTCGACGCTGCCCTGAACGACGATGCACAGGCGCCGCGGCACATCACCCTGACGCATCAAAATCGCGCCCGGTGCGACCTGCTCGAACGTGGCATCTCCCAGCAATTTGCGCAGATTCGAAGCCGAAAGCTGCGCAAAAAGCGGCAAGGTGCGCACGATGTCCAATTCGGCACTATGCATTACCGCCCCATCGGCCAAAGACGGCCATCTTGATGTAGGGGGCCAGATTAAGGGCCGCGTCGGCATTGACCTGGATCAACGCGACGGCGGCACCGATCCGGTTCGTTCGCGGCATTGACAGGCCGCACACATGCGCAGCGATCCGCTTCTCCTCGCCGAGGCCAACGTTCCCCGCTACACGTCTTATCCGACCGCACCACATTTTCATGCGGGCATCGACGGGCGACGCTATGCCACGTGGCTATCGGAGCTGCCCGCGGAAGAAACGCTTTCTGTCTATATTCATGTTCCGTTCTGTGCCGCCCTCTGCCTCTATTGTGGCTGCAACACCAAGGCCGTCCGGCGCAGAGCGCCGATCGAAACCTATGCACGGGCGC
>CAZSAW010000348.1:0-12431 GCA_964604745.1 uncultured Hyphomicrobiales bacterium | reverse complement strand
GCCGAAAGCCTTGGCCATCGACACCGCCATGACCAGCCCCCGCGCCTTGAATGAGCCGGTCGGCAGGCGGCCTTCGTCCTTCACCAGCATGGTGGCGCTGCCGAGTTTCGCACTCAGCTTTGGCAATGCGATGAGCGGCGTTATCGCTTCGCCGAGGCTGACGATATCCTCGACACGGCGCACAGGCAGCAATTCGCGATAGCGCCAAAGATCGGCAGGCCGGCGCGCCAGCGTTTCGCGGCTGAGGGATCGCCTGAGCGCGGCGAGGTCGTACCGCACCAGCAGCGGCTTTCCGGCGCGCGACAGGTTGTGCACGGTGTCGGCGGCATAGTGCTCGCCGGTCGCCGAGCATTCCAGATGCGTCACGAAAGTCGGTCGTTCGGCTGTCAGATTCTCGTCGTGGTGCACGTGCGTTTCCGGCTGGATTGACGTGTCCAGCCGTGCCGCGCAATGGACGCCGAAGTCAAGCCTCGGATTGCCAAGCCAGCCGTCGTCACAGGCTCAGATCAGACACAAGAACCGCGGAACAGTCGCCCACGGCAATCCTGCCCTGCCCGCGTTGGCACCACAGCATTCCCGCGCGCGGCGCGCGGATGGAGATTGCCGCGGCCATCGGATCGTCGATGCGATGAATTTCGCCAAGAAGGTCGCCTTCGCTCACCATGCTGCCGAGCGGCACCCGCGGCGCATAGATGCCCCGTTCTGGCGCGAAGCCGTAATCCCGGCTTGACGGAATCATCATGGTCCGCGTCGGCTGTCCGGGCTTCGTGATGTTTCCCTGCAAAATACCAAGATAGATCATCGCATTGACGACACCTCGCCGCGTGATGGCCAGACCGTCGAGCGACACGCGATTGCCGCCACCGAGCTCGCTCGACATGTAGATCACGCCAACGTTTTCGGCGGTCGAAGCAAACGTCTGCGAACCATCGACCTCGCGGTTCATGACGTGAAAGGGTGCGCCGAAGGCACGCGCAAGATCGACCGTCCGCTTCATCACCACCTTGTCGTCGAGGAGATGGGACATGGTCGAGGGCATGCAATCGAGCGACCGGCCGCCCGAATGCAGGTCGATCACGACGTCGCACATCGGCAGCAGGATATTCGTCACGTAGTGCGCCAGCGTCTGCGCGAAACTGCCGATGGCATCGCCGGGAAAGGACCGATTGAGGTCGCGCCCGTCGATCGGCGACGTGCGCGCGCCCGCTTCGCAGGCGGGATAATGCAAGGCGGGAATGATGATAACTCGGCCCTTCACGGTCGACGCTTCGAGTGTCTTGGCGAGCTCGAGCAGCGTGATCTGGCCTTCGTATTCGTCGCCGTGCGTGCCGGCGGCGAGCAGAAGCGTCGGTCCCGTGCCGTTCTTGACCACGATAATGGGAATGGCGACAGCGCCCCAGGCGCTGTCATTGTTGCTCTGTGGCAGAAACAGGCGCCCCGCCTGCTTGCCGTCACGCTCGAAATCAACGTCGGCGATGACGCGCGTCCACGCCGCCGGGCGGGAACCGGTATTCATCTTCGCGCCATGTCCATCGCGAGCGGGAAGCGCAAGGCTCCCGTGAGCGCCGCGTCGGCAAGATTGGGCGCTGGCGCGTTCGCGGCGCGGGAGGGTCCGCGCGCCACGGCAGCGCTGACAATGCGGTAAATTGCGCCGGTGATGTGATCGGAGAGCGCATCGTCGGCGCGCCGATAATCGATCTGCAGCAACCCGATATCCGCCATCAGGTTGCGCACGAAGATCGATGGCTTCTCGTTCCACAACGCTTGTGACAACTCGGCTGCGGTGATTCCAGCCTTGAGAGGATCGACATGCAGAAGAAGCCGCGAAAACAGCTTGCTCGTGCTGTCGACTTCGACCGTCACCGTCAGTCCGGGCAGCTCGTCGAGCTTCGCCTTGGCGCGTTCGAGGCGACGTTGCCGCTCCGCCCGGATCGCATCGTGATCGAGATGCTCCCAGCGCTCGAGCGCGGCGATGGTTGCGATAATCCCTTCTTTCGCGACCTTCATCGGCCGCGCGATGCCCTTTTCCTGCATATAGCAGGCGCGAATGAGGTCGAGTCGCCCGGCGATCGTTGCGGCGGTGAAACTGGCAAATGCCTTCTGCATGCTGGTGATGACGAGGTCGCCTCCGGCTTTCAGGAAAATGCGCGGATCAGGTTCGGCCGCGCCGTCGACGATCACCGGAATGCCCTTCTCGTGGCAGACCTTGCAGAACGTTTCGAGTTCGATCAGTCCACTCTGCACGGTGTGGTGCGAGACGACATAGAGCGCTGCCGTCGTCGCTGGTCCGATCGCCGCGGCCAACTGATAAGCGCCGCATTCCGTCGCCGCGCCGATCTCGACGATCTTCGCCCCCGTCAGGGTAATGTTCTGGCCGATATAGCCGCCATAGGTAATGTTATGGCCGCGCTGCAGGATGACCTCACTCTTCAGGCCTGCCGTGTCGGGCAGTCCTTCGATGCGCGCGAGATCGGTGCCGGTCATGGTCGCGGCAACGCTGATGGAAATACCAGCCGCGCTGCAATTGGCGACGACACCCGCTTCGGATCCGAACACGCGCGCAATCGTTGCGCAGGCGACGCTTTGCAGTTCGATCATCTCGACGGAATTCGGCACCAGCGCCGACACAGCTTCGACGACTTCACGGCAGACGGGACTCGCACCCTTCGTCGTTTCCGTACCCGATGCATTGATCAGGCGGCGCAATCCGTAGCGTGCAAACGGATCGTCAGTGGAATTGCGTTGCGGGTCGGTTTTGTCAAGCATGGCCGGCCTCCTTGCTTGGAATGTTGTAAAGCCTGACGCAATTGATGCCGAGGATCAGCTCCATGTCACCCGACGTCAGGAAGTCGCAGTAGCGCACGACGTAATCGAGTGACTGCTGATAGGTGCAGAAGCGCTCGACGTTCGGCATGTCGGAGCCCCAAATCAGCTTCTCGGCACCGAAGCGATCGCGCAGGTCGCGGATCAGCGGCTGCGCTTCCTTGTAGGGATAGTCCCAGCGGCCGCCCCATGTGATCGGGAACATGATCTCGATGAGGAAATTGTCGCGCTTGTAGACTTCCTCGATCTCCGCGGGGATTTCCCAATGGTCCCCTTTGGAGAAGAATTGCGCTGGGATGCCCATTGCGAGGTGGCATTTGATCCGGGGATAGCGCTTGAGCACACGGCCAAGCGCCAGGATGTGTGAGGCATAGCCCTTCGCATCATAGCTTGGTCCAGAACTTATTTCCGCGCACAGGATCAATCCTCGCTTCTGAATGAGGTCCCACATGGGATCGAGGCGCGAATCGTCCATCAGCCACGGGAACCCGTGCCGGGAAAAGCCATCGACATTGTAGTAGATGCCCTTCAGGCCGAGCCTGGCCCCGCGCTCGATCTCCGCGAGGCATTCCGGCGTTCCGCCCATCGCCTCATCGACATGGATCAGGCCTGTGAACTTCTGCGGGTATTGCGACTGCGCAAAGGCGTTATACGACGTCATCGCGCCATACGCGCCGCCGGCCTGCAAGACAGTGTGATCGACGCCGATATACGTCATCTGCGCGAGCATGAAGTCAGGCGGCGACTCGATATTCTGCATGTTCACCGGCATGTATTGAACGTAATAGTCCTCGCCATCGACGGTGAATTCCATCTGACCGAAGCGACCAACGCGAAAATCAACGTCGCGAAGTCCGGTCCACCCTCGGTCGTTCGGATCGAGCAGCGCCTTCGTGTCGGCAGGCTTGCCCGTGCGCGCGTGAAACGTCTTCGCCACCGTGAACGCAAGCATCCGCTGCATGTATTTGGCATGGATGCTGCGCGTCGGATGGCCGCCCGTGCCAATCCAGTTTTCGATGACGTGCGCGTGGCAGTCGACGATCATGCAAGCCTCGTTTCGGTGGGGATTATTCAAACGCCTTAGGCAGGAAGAGCGCGATGTCGGGGAACGCGATCAGCAGCCCGAGCAGCAGACACATCGCGACGACGAAAGGACTCGCGCCGAGGATCACCTCGTTGAGGCTGCCGCTGTCACGCCGGATGCCGTGAACAATGTAGAGGTTGACGCCCACCGGCGGCGTGATCATCGCTGCCTCGACCAAAACGACGATCACGATCCCGAACCAGATCGGATCGTAGCCCATCGTGGTTACCAGCGGCGCGATCACCGGAATTGTGGTGATCATCATCGCCATGGTTTCCATGAAACAGCCGAGGATCAGATAAAAGATCACGATCGCAATCATCGTTTCCAGCGGCGTCCAACCCAGATGCACAATGACGTCGTTCATCGCGCGCGTGAGCCCGGTTGTCGCGATCACGAAATTCAGGAAGAAAGCGGCGACGAAGATCAGCATGATCATCGCGGTCGTGCGGACCGTGCCTTCGAACGCCGTGACAAGCACATTCCAGGTCAGCCGCCCGCGCAAGGCCGCGAGAACGAGCGCCGCGACCACGCCAAGCGATGACGCCTCCGTCGGCGTCGCGACTCCGGCATAGATCGTTCCCACCACGATCAGAAACAACGCGACGGGCGGAACGAGACCTGGAAGGGCGCCGAAAGCCTCGCGCACGTCGAAACGACGCTTCTCGCCGTCGAGCTTCGGAAAGATCAGACAGCCCAGCAGGATCGTCGTCATGAACAGGGCCGAGAGGAGAAACCCCGGAACGAAGCCGGCGAGGTAGAGCTTCGGAATGGAGGTCTGTGTCAGGACGCCATAGACGACGAGATTGATCGACGGCGGAATAAGAATCCCGAGCGTCCCGCCGGCGGCAATCGAGCCGAGAAAGAGCTTCGGATCGTAGCCGTAGCGCCTCATCTCGGGCAGCGCGACGGTACCGATCGTCGCGGCCGTGGCCGCGCTCGATCCCGAGGTCGCCGCAAACAGGGTCGCGGCGCCGACATTGGCGTGCATGATGCCGCCGGGAACCCAGGCGAGCCAGCGGATCATCGCCGCATAGAGGCCGTCGGCGATACCGCTGCGGAGCAGAAGCTCTCCCATCAGAATGAACATCGGCACGCACACGATCACCGTGTCAGTCGCCGCGTTCCAGCTTGTCTCGCCGATCGCACGCCACAACGGCATTCCGGAATAGAATTCGGACAGGATCAGACCGAGGATCACGAGAACCGCGCCGACCGGCAGGCTGACCGCGATCAGCAGCGCGAGAAGTGCAAGCGCGACGCCGATCATGACTGCGGCTCCGCCTTGGCGTCCTGAACAATCGCACGGACTTCCGCAAGCGCTTCGGCCGCCTCCTCTTCGACACCCTGGATGCCGATCAATTGCCGCGACCGGCGGAAATCGCTTCTGAAGAGCGCAGCCGCAGCGCGAATGCCAAGCCACACAAGGACAAAGACGAAATAGGCGAGCCCAGCGACCCACAGGAATTGTGGAATCCATAGCGGGACTCGCAACGGTGTCATCGAATGCGCATTCATCGACCAGGACGCGGCGAATGTGACCCACGCCTGCGTCAGAATGAGCAAGCCAACCGCGCCAAGCCCGATGAGCGCAACAAGGTCGGCCCAGGCCCTGATGCGCTCGGGAAAGAGACGGATCGCTGCATCGACACGGACGTGTCCGCGCAAGAGCAACGTATGAGCCAGTCCCCAGCTTGCGACGATGCCGAGAACATAACTCGACAATTCGGAGCCCGCGTTAAAGCTGATCGAGAACAGGCGCCGCGTAATCACTTCCACCGACACAAGGATCGCCGTTGCAAGCAACGCGGAACCGGCGACGATCGTCATCACGCGCGCAATCCGGGCAATAGCACTCATGTCTGTGATCCGGCAGGCCGGAAGGCGGAAACTGATCTCCGCCTTCCGTTTGCTTTTCAGTTTCCGATCGATGAGATGCCAACAACCTTGCCGACTGTCGCAAGCCATTCGTCGGCGCATTCCTTGCCGCAACGCTTGGCCCAGTTCGGCACCACGGTCGACGAGACGACCTTCTTGGCTGCGGCCAGATCGTCGGCCGAAACGGTCTCCAGCGTCATTTTTCCCTTAAATCCGTATTTGCAGGGATCCTTGCCGATCGAGCAATTGATGCCGTCCTGCTCTTCTTCGCCCACGGTCTTCCAGACCTTGTCCTTGAACGCCGCATATTGGTCGAGCAGGAACTTTTGCGTCGCCGGACTCAGGGAATCCCACGTCTTCTTGCTGATTGCGGTGAACTGGATCGCCCAGCCGGAATACAGCGGGTACATGTAGGACGTGACTTCAAACATCTTGTTGGTATTGCCGGACAACGTGCCGGTGATGCCGCAGTCGATCACGCCACGCTCGAGCGATGTCGTGACCTCGCCGAACGGCATCGTCACCGTCGTCGCACCGAGGCCGCTGATCAGGTCGGACATCGATGTGGTGAACACACGGACCTTCTTGCCCTTGAGGTCGGCGACGCCTTTCACCGGCGTGCGGCACCACAGCACCTGGGGCGGCGACGGGAACAGCATCAGGAGCTTCGCGCCGTATTGCTGCTCCATGATACGGTTCAGCACCGGCTCATAGACGTCGACGACCTTGCGTGTTGTGTCCATGTTCGGAGACACGCCGGCGAGATCGACGCCGTCGAATTGCGGACTGTCTCCGGACATGTAGCCGATCACACCGGACGAAAAGTCGATCACGCCGAGTTTCATCAATCGCAGGATTTCCGGCCCTTTGAGTCCGTTCAAATCCTGCGCGGTGATGTCACCGGTGATCTGTCCCTTCGAGGCTTTGGGGATGACCTCTTCCCACAGCGGCTTCTCGCCGGTCTTGAAGGTATTGAGATGGCTTTGCAGGCCCACGATCTTGAAATGAGTGCGCGGCAAATCCTGCGCAG
Organism: uncultured Hyphomicrobiales bacterium; assembly: GCA_964604745.1. Classification (GTDB taxonomy): domain Bacteria; phylum Pseudomonadota; class Alphaproteobacteria; order Rhizobiales; family Xanthobacteraceae; genus Pseudorhodoplanes. The sequence continues at coordinate 5,616 of CAZSAW010000348.1, read as the reverse complement.
ATGCTGCACCGACAAACCCGATCAGGCCGGCGGCGAGCGACAAGCTGATGACGTGACGCATGGTTCTCCTCCTGCGGAACCGGCAGCGTTTGCCCGACCAAAGGTGTTGTCAATGAAACCGGCGTCGCGCCTCCGTCGCACCCTGCCTGCGACAATGAATCTCCGGTGCCAGCCTGCGTCCTTTCAATGCACTCTCGCGGGCGACATTTAGGCTTGAAAATCCGTGCCTTGGCGGCGTGCGCGACCTCACATCCGCTTTGAAATTCGGCGCCTATGCTGAATTTCTGAGCGCGCTTGACGATTGCCCACAATTCTCACGAACATAAGCTGGATTTATGCTACGGTCGTCGGCTTGCCGTGGCCCAGATAAGGCATGTTCCGTGCGACCCATGACCGGCTTGAACCTGCGAGCGCTGGAAATTTTCGCAGCCGTTTGTGAACAACGCAGCATGACGGCGGCCGCCAAGCGGCTCAGCCTCACACAGCCAGCGGTTTCACAAGCGGTCAAGCAACTGGAGGACGATCTCGAGCTGACACTCATCGATCGAGGCCGGCGCCCGCTGACGCCTACGGTTGCAGGCCACTGGCTCGCCGATGCGGCGGCGCAGATTCTGCACGACACGCGTCAAATTCCGATCGCGATACGCAATCTCGATCGCGGATCCGCCGTGCGCCTTCGCATCGGCATCGTCGATTCCCTCTCCTATCCGTTCGTGCCGGTGATGGTGAAGCGGCTCAAATCGTCGATTCAGTATCTCTCGGTTTCATCGGGACTGGCGCACCGGTTGCGCACGGCATTCCTCGAGCGCAAGCTTGATCTGATCATCACCAATGCGCCGATGGACGACCTCGATGGCGTGGCGCGCCGGCCCGTCCTGACCGAGCCGTATGTGCTCGTCGTTCCGCGAGGTTATGAGACGGCAACCGATACGGCCTTTCCGCGACTGGTGCAGGATCTGCCGCTGGTGCGCTGGTCGTCGCATTCCAACATCGGCCTTCAGATCGAGCAGCATCTGCGCCGCATGCGTGTCGAGGTGCCTCGCCGGTTCGAGTTTGAATCCGCCGGCTCGATTCTTGGCATGGTCGCGTCCGGGCTTGGTTGCGCGATCATGACTCCGCTCCTGATGTTCGAGCTCAAGGACGTGCTCAGCCAGGTGCGGGTCCTGCCGTTTCCCGGTCCGAGCTTCACGCGTCACATCGATCTCGTGACGCGGCTGGGAGAAATCGACCAGATCGCCGATCGCATCTGCCAGATGACGTGCAGCATCCTGCGCGAGCAGTATCTTCCCGCCATGACGAAAGCGATCCCCGCGATCAAGGAAAAGATCGTCGTCGGCCGCGCGATGCGCGGCTAGGCTAGGAAGCCAGACGCGCGAGCACGCGCTTGGTTGCACCGCTGATATCCGGCAGCTTCTGGCCCTGATCGAGCTGCTGGAACAGGGTCTTCTCCGCCAGTTGCAGCCGGATCGCCTCGTTGGCGGCTGCTTCGACCGATTCGGGCCGAAGGACGAGAACGCCATTCTCGTCGGCGAGGATCGCATCACCGGGCCGCACGCCGACGCCTCCGCAAGAAACCGGCGTACAAAATTCGCCGCCGAGGTCGAGATGTTTCGTCGTAATGACGGACGATCCGCGCGCCCAGACCGGAACGCCGAACTGGCGCAATTCGCCGAGGTCGGACACGACCCCATCGAGCACGATTCCTTTCAGGCCAGCCTTGCGCGCGGCATAGGCAACGGCGCCTCCCGTCGCCGCGTGACGATGATCGCCGCAACGGTCGATCACCAGCACGTCGCCCGGCCGCACTTGCCCAAGGGCGTAATGGATCATCGTGCAATCCGCGCCCGGACAGCGGACCGTGACCGCAGTTCCAGCAATGCGCGTGTCGGACAGGATTCCGCGCATGCCGGTATCCATGAAGCCGAAATGCTGGAAATGGCCAATCGTCGCCGGCTCGGCCTTTTCCAGAAGGGAGATGAGCCGCGGCTCGATTTGCGGCGGCAATGGCTTCACGAGATACATGACGATGTCCTGCGGTTTTGTCGCGATGCGATCGCTATAGCGCAAGCGCGCAAAAGGCAGCAACGGCGGCGCCGTCAGAGGCCGCGCTCCCTTGCCGCATTCCCTTGCCGGTCAGGCGGCGATCCGATCCGCATCCCGCAGGACAACGTAAATCGCCGGAATGACGAGAACAGTCAGCAGGGTCGACGATGCGAGGCCGAATAGAAGGGAGATCGCGAGGCCCTGAAAGATTGGGTCGAGCAGGATCGTCGCCGCCCCGATCATGGCTGCAAGCGCGGTGAGAAGAATAGGTTTGAAGCGCACGGCCCCGGCCTCCAGCAGGACATCACGCAATGTCTTCCCCTTCCCGCCCCCGTGCCGGATGAAATCGACGAGAAGAATCGAATTGCGCACGATGATGCCTGCAAGAGCGATGAAACCGATCATCGACGTCGCGGTGAACGGTGCACCGAACAGCCAATGTCCGAGCACGATGCCGATCAGAGTCAGGGGAATCGGCGTGAGGATCACAAGAGGCAGTTTGAAGCTGCCGAATTGTGCGACCACAAGAATGTAGATTCCCAGAATGGCGACGGCAAATGCAGCGCCCATGTCGCGGAAGGTCACGTAGGTGATCTCCCACTCGCCGTCCCACAGGATTGTGGCCTTGCTCTCATCATCCGGCTGGCCATGAAAGTGGATCTCTGGTTTGCCGAGCTTTCCCCAGTCGTGCGTTTCGATCCCGCGATCGACATCGAGTATGCCGTAGATCGGCGCTTCATAGGCGCCTGCAAGCTCGGCCATCACCATGTCGGCGAAGCGCCCGTCGCGCCGAAAGATCGTGGGTGAACCGATCTCTTTCGTGGCACGAACGACATCGCCCAGTTCCACGACGGTCTTGTTTCCCGGCACTGTGTTGGCTGGCACCGGCGTCGAGGCAAGCAATTCGCTCCAGGAGAGATTCTTCTTCGGCAGCCTGATGACGATCTCGATCGGATTGCGCCCTTCACCGCGATGCGAATAGCCGATGGTCACACCGCCGAACAGGGCAGCGATCGTGTCGTAGACGTCACGCTGCTCGACGCCAAAGAACTCGAGCCGATCCTGATCGATCGAGATACGCAGGCGCGGCTGGGGCTCGCCGATCGAATCGTCGATGTCGACGACATAAGGCACCGCGGCGAATATCTTCTTCAGTTCGGCGGCAACGTCCCGCCGCGTTTGGGAATCGGGGCCATAGACCTCGGCCAGCAATGTGGCCAGCACCGGCGGCCCTGGTGGTACTTCCACCACACGCGCAACGGTGCCGGGTGGCAGCGCCAAGCCCTTCATCCGCGCCCGCAGATCGAGCGCGATCGCGTGACTGGCACGGCTGCGTTCGGAGCGCGGCGCAAGGTTGAGGTGCAATTCGCCAAGCTCAGGCTGCTCACGCACATAATAGTGACGCACGAGGCCGTTGAAATTGAAGGGCGCGGGTGTGCCCGCGTAGGTTTCGATGGAACGGATTTCCGGCAATTGTCGCGCGACGTCGGCGAGCGCGAACAGGGTGCGCTCCGTATCCTCGAGCGAGGAGCCTTCGGGCAGATCGACAACGACAGACAGCTCCGACTTGTTGTCGAACGGCAGCAGCTTGACCGTCACAGTTTTGGTGACGAACAGGACACAAACCGCGAGTGTTGCGACTCCAACGGCGATAAGGAATTTCCAGGCGGAGCGGCGCGAGCGCACGATGGGTGTCGCGAAGCGGCGGTAGAGCCGGCCGAGGAAGCCCTCCCCGTGCGCGGCTTCATGTTCGTGCAAGGCGCGATTCTCCGGGTGCAAACGCACCATCAGCCACGGCGCGATCACCATGGCGACGAAGAACGAAAAGAGCATCGCGGCCGAAGCGTTCGCCGGAATGGGCGCCATGTAGGGGCCCATCAGCCCGGAGACGAAAAGCATCGGCAGCAGCGCGGCGACGACCGTCAGTGTCGCGACAACGGTCGGATTGCCGACCTCGGCGACGGCCTCGACCGCCCCCTGCAGCCGGCTGCGGCCGTCCTTCATCGCCCAGTGGCGGGCGATGTTCTCCACCACCACGATGGCGTCATCGACCAAGATGCCGATGGCAAAGATCAGGGCGAACAGGCTCACGCGATTGATCGTGTAGCCCATGATTTTCGCGGCAAAGAGGGTCAGCAGGATGGTGCTCGGGATCACCACGAGCGTCACGACGGCTTCCCGCCAGCCAATGGCGAATGCGATCAGCACGACGATCGAGACCGTCGCCAAAGCAAGATGGAAAAGAAGCTCGTTGGCCTTTTCGTTGGCGGTTTCCCCGTAATCGCGCGTCACCGTGACATTGACATCGGCGGGCACGAGCCGCCCGCGCACGGCGTCCAAGCGCCCGAGCAAGTCTTCCGCCACCACAACCGCATTCGCCCCGGACCGCTTGGCGAAGGCGAGGCTCACCGCCGGCAGACGTTCCCATTGGCCGCCCTTTTGCGGCTCGTCCATCCACACCCGGTGTTCCCGCGGGCTTTGACCGATCACCACCGAGGCGACGTCGCGCACATAGACGGGCCTGCCTTCGCGCGTCGTGACGAGCAGAAGCGCGATGTCCGGAATACCCGCCAGCGTCTGACCCGCCGCCACCGTCCGCATGCCGCCGGCGTCGCGCACGGCGCCAGCCTGGAACGAGCGATTGGCTTCGCGCACCTTGGAGACGAGTTGCTGCAGCGTGACGCCATAGAGCGCGAGCTTTTCGGGGTCGGGTTCGACACGGATCTGCTGCGGATTGCCGCCGGAAATATAGCTCAGTCCGACATTGTCGGTCTTGACCAGTTCGAACTGCAATTCCTGCGCGAGCTGATAGAGATCCTTGTCGTTCCAGCGCGATGCGGCGTCCGGCTTCGGCGACAGGGTCAGTACGACGACGGCAACATCGTTGATGCCGCGTCCGACAATCAGCGGTTCCTGGATGCCGACGGGAATGCGATCGATGTTGGCGCGAATTTTCTCGTGCACGCGCAGAATTGCGTCGTCGGCGCTCGTGCCGACGAGAAATCGCGCCGTCACCATCACCCGATCGTCGACGGTCTGGCTGTAGACATGCTCGACGCTGTCAATGCCCTTGACGATGGCCTCGAGCGGCTTGGTCACAAGCTCGACAGCGTCCGGCGCCTTCAGTCCGTCCGCGTTCACGCGGATGTCGACCATTGGTACGCTGATCTGCGGCTCCTCCTCGCGCGGAATGGTCAAAAGCGCGACAAGCCCGACCGCCAGCGCGGCCAGAAGAAAAAGCGGCGTCAGCGGCGAGCGGATCGTCGCCGCGGTCAGCCGGCCGGATAATCCCAAGTTCACGGGTGCACCAGACTGTCGCCGGAGCGGAGTCCAGACAGGATCTCCAAGGCGTCGGGCATGTCGGGGCGCGGCAACTCGCGGCCACGCTGCACGGGGACATCGATCACGGTCTGATCGTCCTTGCGCACGCGTGCATAATCGACGCCAAAGCGGGTGACGATGAAGGAACTTGGCACGATCACGCTGTCGCGTTCTCCGCCGGACACCCACACGCGGATGCGTTCGCCGACGAAATAGTCGCCGAGCCCGGCAACGTCGGCATCGGCGATGACA
>CAZSAW010000347.1:0-11217 GCA_964604745.1 uncultured Hyphomicrobiales bacterium | reverse complement strand
CCCGCCTGGACTCGAACCAGGAACCAGACCGTTATGAGCGGTCGGCTCTAACCATTGAGCTACGGGCCCGGCCGCCCTTCTTAGGCGAAGGCAAGCCGGGTCCGCAATTCGCTTTTCAAGCCCTCGGCGCGACGCGATCTGGCCGCGACTTAGCGCCGTGAGCGGCGATGAACCGGTCGCGCGATGCGCGCTGGCGTGGCTTGCATGTCGGGACCTTGCCACCAATCCCCCGGTGTCGATTCGGCCCAGGCCCCCTGCTGTTGGCGCTCGAAATGTCGACGCGGCTGATGCCACGCCGCGTTGGCTCCGTATGTCTCATCTTGCGGCGAGCGCGCAGAGGCATAGGAGCCATAGCCACTGCCCTCGTATGGTGACCAGCCTTGACGCTTGGCTTCATAATAATAGCCACGCGCGTAGAGGGCGACGGCACGGTTGTGATTGCCGCCGGCGGCGCGATACGCGCCAGCCAGATAGCGCATCGCATAGGTGAGATTGGTTTCCGGATCGAGCAAGCCGCTCGCCGAGCCGGAATAGCCCATGGCGCGCGCCGTGCCCTGACGGATCTGCATCAACCCGTAATTGCCGCGGCTGACCGCCCGCGGATTGCCGCCGCTTTCGCGCGCGACAACGCGACGGGCGAGTTCGAGCGGGACGCCGTTCGCGGCAGCATGCCGCGCGATTATGCCATCGAGCGCCGGCCCGTAGCCGGCATTCCGGCGATTGCTGCGACCGTACCATCCGTCGTCATTTGACCAGGCGGGAGTCATGTCCATCGATCGGTAAGCGGGCTGACTGCTTTCCCACCCCGTTGCATAAGGGTCGTAGCCAAGACGAACGTAACGCGCGCGATAGGCGTGGCGCGACGCGTATCGGACATGATGTCTGGCGACGTGATAATCGGCGGAATGCCGTTTGATCGCGTGGGCGTGGTAGTGATTGACTTCACGTGCGGTGGCCGGGGCCACCAGCGCTGCCGAAAGGCTTGCGATCACGATCATACGCATCACGACTGCTCCGTCCGTTGCCCCGACATCGTCCGGCTTGTCCGGGCGTAATCGGGCAGCCCTGCGGCGGGAGGGTGAGCGCGACAAGGAAATGTCGTGATGGGTCAGAACGGCCTTTGAGAGCAGCCTGCGGGGAACGTCCTGCCGTCGAGATGATTGGGATGCGGGGGAAGTGTGCGCGCGCCGATGGCGGGCGCGTTCTGACAGCGAATGAGGCTTCTTTGCTGCCGCCTCGCTCCGCGCGTTGGCGAGGCCACCCTCTTCACGTTTGCTTTCAATGACAGTCAAGATGTGACGGCAATCGACTCAGCCGGTTTCGCGTCTGGCGTCCGCGGCCGTCCGATCTCAGGCCTATGCTTTGACTTATTGGCCGGTCCAGGACTTGTAATCGCTATCCTTCACGTTCGGCAGCGCCTTGACGAAGGCAACAATCGACCAGACTTCCTTGTCCTCCGCGCCGACAAGACCGAAGCCCGGCATTCCCGTCATCTTGATGCCGTTCTTGATCACCCAGAACAATTGTCCGGGCTCGCGCGCCTTGCTCACCTCCCCAAGATCGGGCGGGTCGGGCTTCAGCGCTTCGGCAAATTTGTCCCATTGAACGCCGGGCCCCCCATGACAGTGCCAGCAGCCGCGCTCGGCGAAGGCTTTGGCGCCAGCCTGCACGATCGCGGGATCGCCGAGATTCACCGATGGTGTAATTTCTGCGTGGCGCGAAACTGATGCCATCCGTACGCGCACGAGCGCCCAATCGACTGCAGCAGGATCGGCCGAGGTCGCCGCGACATTATAATAGCCGCCGAAGAAGAAGATCCCAGCGCCAATGGCAGCGAGGATCGCGATAATTCCGATTCCGGCCAGGTAGCGCATGTCAGCCTCCGCTCACCTTGCACAAGCGTAACGGCAAAGATGGCCTGCAGCAATTCGATCACCGTCTTGTGACGGGCGCACGTCAGGGCCGTCGGCGGCTCCGCATCGGGAACCAAAACGCGCGGCCTGCATTGTTCGTCCAGCCGAAATGGCGAGGGGACGTCATGACCCGCAAATCGATTGAAGAGATGGACCGCACCGAATTGATCGGCATGGTCAATGCCTTGCAGCGCCAGATCGAGGATCTCACGGGGCCGGAGCACACCCGCTATTACCAGCTCGGCCGGCTTGCCGCTCTCGGACAGGAAGAAGAGCAATCCGGCGAAAACCCTGCCCGCTTTTGGCAGCGACTCGTGATGCGGCGAGCGGCAGAATGAGAAATGAGAAACGGCTGGCCATGCCCGCCGCTTCCTTTTGACTTAGTCGGCTGCGCCTGGAGCGCCTGCGGTCGCGTAGGCTTCGAAGCCCTTGCGCTTGGCCTTCGCGTAATAGCCGCTCGCGTAATATCGCACGGCACGGTCATGGTTGCCGCCTGCTGCGCGCAGCGCGCCAGCAAGATATTTCACAGCGTAGGTCAGATTGGTTTCCGGATCGAGCAGCCCTGCAGCGCCGCCGCTATACCCCATGGCATGCGCGGTGCCGAGCCTGATCTGCATCAAACCGTAATTGCCGGCATTCACAGCACGCGGATTGTAGCGGCTTTCACGCACGATGACACGCCGCACAAGGGACTCCGGCACGCCATTGGCTGCAGCATGGCGGGCGATCATCGCATCGAGCGCGGAACTGTCCTGAGCGGCTGTCGCGTTGGATGAAACGAGCGAAGAAAACAGAAAGGCGGAGAAAGCAAGAATCGTTGCACGTCGGAAAGTGATCCGAATCATTTCGGCTCCAGTCGTTGTTTTTGGGAAGGCGCGCGTTCAAGAGGCCGAATGCGGCGACGGTGAGGCCAAGGTCCCGCATGGCACCCATGCGCAGCTTCGTGCGTGCCATTTCGTGGTTAAGCATGGTGCCGACATACCGGCCTCGCTTTGCGCACGGATTGCCGATAGAAGCGGTGACTCCGATTCACGCGCCGGACGCCGATGCCCGTTTTCACCCCTCAGCAGGATGCCGCACTCAAGGCGGTCAACGATTGGCTGCGTGGCAGCGCCGGAGGACGCAAGGTGTTTCGCCTTTTCGGCTACGCCGGCACGGGCAAGACCACGCTCGCCAGACATCTTGCCGAAAACGTCGATGGCGAAGTCCGTTTCGCCGCCTTCACAGGCAAAGCCGCGCTGGTTATGCGCAACAGGGGCTGTGCGAAAGCGTCCACCATTCACAGTCTGATCTATCGCGCCCGTGACACGGACGATGAACAACCGAGTTTTGAATTGTGGGATGAAGCCCCGGCGTCGAAGGCCAAACTCATTATCATTGACGAATGCTCGATGGTCGATGCCGAGTTGGGAAGAGATCTGATGTCGTTCGGCATCCCGATTTTGGTGCTTGGCGATCCGGCGCAATTGCCGCCGATCCAGGGCGGCGGATTTTTCACGGACGCCGAGCCCGACGCCATGCTCACCGAAGTGCACCGCCAGGCGCAGGACGATCCGATCGTGCGCCTCTCGATGGACATTCGCGCCGGTCACAGCGTAACCGTGGGCGACTATGGCGACACCCAAGTAGTGGCAAAAAACGAGCTTGAACCTGAGCGTGTATTGTCGGCCGACCAGGTCCTTGTCGGGCGCAATGCCACGCGGCGCGCCTACAACATGCGCATGCGCGAACGCCGCGACATCGACGACCCGCTGCCGATCGCGGGCGACAAGCTTGTCTGCCTGCGCAACAACCGGAAAAAGGGCTTGTTCAACGGCGGACTCTGGCACGTGAAGGAACGCGGATCGCGACGCACCGGAGTCATGACCATGCGCCTTCTGCCGGACGACGATGGCGCGCGCGGCGTGAAGGTATCGGTGCGGCCGGAATGTTTCACCGGCGGGATCGAGGATTTCGACTGGCCGCAGCGCAAGCCCTACGACGAGTTCGATTACGGCTATGTGCTGACCGTGCACAAGGCGCAAGGCTCGCAATGGGATGACGTCGTCCTGTTTGACGAAAGCTTTGCTTTTCCCGAAAGCCGCGACCGCTGGCTTTATACCGGCGTGACCCGCGCGGCGAGGCGTCTGACATTGGTTGTGTAGTCGGCCGCGACGCGATTGCTGCAATCCACCACCTGCGGTAAGAAAATATTATGCGCGACCCGCCAGGCGTGGGCGGTTTCGCGATCACGCGGCCCACGCCTCTGGTTGCAATGCAGATCGCTGCAAATCCCCCCAAGCAGCAATCCAGTTACGGTGCCCTCGTTGTCGGCCTCGTGGCGCTTCTCCTGCTTGGATTGCCGTTCGCCGCATGGCTCGACATGCGCGACCTTTCGGAGCGCATTCTTCATCGTCAGGCCGACGAAGTCGGCCGCATCATCGACGACATGCGGAATTTTTACGCCAGCGACGTGATCGCCCGCGTCGCGGCGCAACATGTCGCGATCCCGACGCACAATTATCGAACCACCGACGGCGGCATTCCCATCCCCGCGACATTGTCGATCGAGTTGGGCAAGCGCATTTCCTCCCGCAACGATTCGGTCCGCTACCGGTTCGTCTCTGACCTCCCTTTCAAGGGCCGCGAGTCGCATGCGCTCGACTCGTTCGAGAGCGGCGCACTGGCGAAGTTGCGCGCGGACCCGAAGACGCGCGTGGTCGAGGTTTCCGGCTCGATCTTTGATCGCACGATCCGCATGGCCGGACCGGTGATCATGGGACAGGCCTGCGTGAATTGTCACAATAGCCATCCCGACAGCCCGAAGCTCGACTGGAAAGTGGGCGACGTACGCGGCATTCAGGAAATCACGGTCAATCAGCCGATTGCCGCTAACATTTTCGCGTTCAAATATCTGCTGAGCTATCTGGTCCTCTCGGCGCTGGTCGGCATCACGTTTATTGTCGTTCAGCGCCGTCAGGCGGCGGCCGTCGCAATCGCCAACCGCGAATTGACCGAAGCGAACGACTTCCTGGCCACGATTTCGATGAAGATCGCCAAATACCTGTCACCGCAAATCTACAAGAGCATCTTCTCGGGTCAGCGCGATGTTGCAATCGCGACCGAGCGGAAGAAGCTCACGATCTTCTTCTCCGACATTAAGGATTTCACCGCGACCACCGAGCGCCTGCAGCCGGAAGATCTCACGGCATTGCTCAACGAGTATTTCACCGAAATGTCGACGATCGCGCTCCGCCACGGCGCGACCGTCGACAAGTTCATCGGCGATGCAATGCTCCTTTTCTTCGGCGACCCGGAGACGAAGGGACCGGCCGGAGACGCGCGCGCTTGCCTCGAAATGGCGGTCGAGATGCAGAAGCGCCTTGCGGAATTGACTCACGAATGGCGCAAGCGCGGCGTCGAGAAGCCGTTCCAGGCGCGCATGGGCATCAACACCGGCTTCTGCAATGTCGGCAATTTCGGCAGCGAAGACCGGATGGACTATACGATCATCGGCGCTGAAGCGAACTTGGCAGCGCGCCTGCAATCGATCGCCGAGCCCGGCCGCATCGTCATGTCGTACGAGACCTACGCGCTCGTACGCGACATCGTGCGCGCGCATCCGCTGCCGCCAATCACGATGAAGGGCATCAGCCGCGAAGTCGTTCCCTATTCCGTCGATGGCCTCGTCGATGAGGTCAAGCAGCGCCCGCATGTGATCAGCGAGCAGAGCAAGGGTGTGGAACTCTTCCTCGATCTCGACGTGATCGAAGGCGAAGCTGCCGCGCGTACGCGTCAGGTCCTGCAGGACGCATTGGCCGCGATCGACAACAAGGTGCAGGCGAAAGCGGCGACCTGAGCCGCGTCAGCCAAAAATCCGCTCGCCCTGCTGATCGACGATCTGCCGGCCTTTCATCAGCGTAAATTCCACCGCATCGTCGTATGAGGCGTGGCTCTCGGCGCGGATGAAATCGTGCTTCTTCAGTGCGCCGCCGACCTCTTTCTCGATCGTCCCCGCCGTCTGGTATTGCGCGCCGTTCTTGAACGGGGCGGCACGGATGGTGAAGCCCTCGTGCTCGATCGATTTGCCCCGGGCCGGTGCGTTGTCCCCGGAACCAAACAGCTTTTTCAGAAACGACATGACGCAACCTCGCCAATGCAAGCGCCAAACAAGCGGCGCGATCCTAACGTCCGCCGCGCGGATGTCGAGCGCGGCTCCCTAACCGCCTTCGGCCGGGATCGGCCTCGGCTTGCCCTGATCGTCGATGGCGACGAAGGTGAAATTGCCGTCGGTCACCTTCTCATGATGATGCGTCATGAACCGGCGCGCCCACGCCTCGATGTGGATCTTCATCGAGGTGCGGCCGACGCTGTCCACCCGCGCATAGACCTCGAGCACATCCCCCACGCGGACCGGACGGATGAACGTCATCGCCTCGATGGCGATGGTGACGACGCGGCCCCGGGCACGCTCGACCCCCTTGATGCCTCCGGCTTGGTCCATTCGGGACAGCACCCAGCCGCCGAAGATATCGCCATTGGCGTTGGTGTCGGCCGGCATGGCGATCACGCGGACGGTCAGTTCGCCACGCGGCTTTTCTGTCTCGGTCATTTCTCCCCCTCGGTCGCGCCGGAGCTTACCCGAACGGCCGTGCGGTTCCATGCGTCGCCGACAATTTGACGCCACGCGCAGTTCCGCTATCAACGCCGCAAATCGGGATTGCCGATGTCGGATTCGGACCTGCCATTCGAGGCACCCCGGCGCCTGCGCGCTCTCGTCCGCAGCCGCGAAACGAGCCTCATCGTTCTGGCCGCGCTGGTGGGCGCGATCGCCGGCCTGATCGTGGTCGGCATGAGTTCGGCCGTCGACGTCCTGCACACGACGTTTTTCGATCTCGAACCCGGTCAGCGCCTCTCGGCGAAGCCGACGCTCGACCCGGTCCGGGCCACATTGACGGCTGTCGGGGGACTCCTCTTTGGCCTCTCGCTCCTTCTCGTTGCCCGCTTCCGCCCCGACCGCGAGGTCGACCCGATCGAGGCCAACGCCCTGCATGGCGGGCGCATGTCGTTTCGGGGGAGCCTCATCGTCGCCGCGCAGACGATCTGGTCGAGCGGCGTCGGTGCCTCGGTCGGTCTCGAAGCTGGCTATACGCAGCTGGCGAGCGGGGTCGCCTCCTGGCTCGGACGCGTCTTCCGTCTCCGGCGCAACGACCTGCGCCTTCTCGTCGGCTCGGGCGCCGCCGGCGCGATCGCCGGTGCGTTCGGCGCGCCATTCGGCGGCGCATTCTACGCGTTCGAACTCGTTATCGGGAGCTATACGCCCGTCGGCCTTGCCCCGCTCGGGATCGCCGCACTCAACGGCTATCTCGTCGCCCACGCCATCAACCCGACGACGCTCGGCATTCTTGGCGGGCGTTTCGGAACGGTGACCGGGCGCGATCTCATCATCGCCAGCGTGCTCGGTCTTGCCGCCGGCCTGTTCGGCATCGCGCTGATGCGCGGGGTCGCCCTGTGGGAACGGCTGCAGCAGCTCGCGCGCATCCCCGTCATCGTGCGCCCGGCGCTCGGCGGACTGGTCGTCGGCGGACTGGCGCTGATCACGCCGCAGGTGCTCTCGTCCGGACACGGCGCGCTGCGCCTGACAGCGATCTTCGCGCTGCCGCTCACCGGCATCGCGCTCATTTTTCTCCTCAAGGCCATCGCCTCCATCGCCTCGCTCGGGTCGGGCTTCCGCGGAGGATTGTTCTTCGCCTCGCTCCTGCTCGGCACGCTCGGAGGACAATTGTTCGCCGCCGCCGGCAACGCCGTCTGGCCGGACGCCGATCTCGACGCCAGCGTCTATGCCATCATCGGCATGGGCGCGCTCTCCGCCTCGGTGATCGGCGGGCCCTTGACCATGACCTTCATCGCGCTGGAATCGACCGGCGACTTCTGGCTCGCCACCGCCGTCCTTGTCGCCGTCATCATCTCCAACCTCATCACGCGCGAATTGTTCGGCTATTCCTTCGCCACCTGGCGCTTCCACCTGCGCGGCGAGACCATTCGCGGCGCCGCCGACATCGGCTGGATCCGCGACCTCAGCGTCTCGCGCATGATGCGCCCGGACGTGCAGACCGTGCTCAAGGATGTCTCGATCGACGAATTCCGCCGCACCTTCCCGCTCGGCTCGGCGACGCGCGTCGTCGCCGTCGACCGCGACGGCAAATATGCCGGCATGGCGATCGTCGCCGACGTGCACGGGCAGGACAATCCCGACATGCAGACCATCGCCGGACTCCTGCGCCACAAGGAGGCGATGCTCCTGCCCGGCATGAACATCAAGGAAGCCGCCAAGGTGTTCGACCGGTCGGAAGCGGAATCGCTCGCCGTCGTCAATTCGCTGGCGCAGCGACAGGTGGTCGGGCTGCTCACCGAGGCCTATACGCTGCGCCGCTATGCCGCCGAGAGCGAGCAGCGCCGCCGCGAGGTGCTGGGCGAAGTCTGAGGCCGGATGGCGGGGACGCCGGCCCGACGTGAGCGAAGGTCGGGATGAAAAGGCGCCCCATGCGATCTTTCGTTCGCCACCATTGCGCGCGACGATCGGCGGCGCCGACGCGACCCGAGGTTATGATGCTCGCCCGCTTTCCGCTCTTTCGCCTGCTTCTGATCAATCTCGCGATCGGGATCGCCGCAGCGTTCCTCCTGTTCGGCGGGCTTCTCCTGCTCAATCCGCATCGCCTGCGCGACCTGATCTTTTCCGACACCACGCCGGGCACGGCGCTCGCACTTCTTCTCTTCGGCTTCGTCGTCACCTTCGGCAGCGTCGCCATGGGTTCGGCGATCATGACGATCGGCCGCGACAACGGGACCAACGGAGGCGGGCGCAGGGTGGGACGATCGCGCCTCGCGTTCCGTCCTAAACCGGCCAGGGCGCCCGCCCCGGTACCCGGCCGGATTGCAAAACGGCCCGATCTCGCCTAGATACCTGCCATTCGAGATTTGCCTGAACTTGTATCTGCCCCACGGGGCCTTTCCCAAGACACACGCAACATCCGGATACGGCCCGCCGAAATCCTTTCGCGCGGGACCGGCAAACGCATTTTGCGTTATCAAATGGAGGGCCGCATGGCTCAAGGTACTGTCAAGTTTTTCAACGCCCAGAAGGGCTTCGGCTTCATCGTGCAGGACAATGGCGGACCGGACGTGTTCGTTCACGTCTCCGCCGTCGAGCGCGCCGGCATGACCGGACTGGTCGAGGGCCAGAAGCTGAAATTCGACATCGAGGCCGACCGGCGCACCGGCAAGTCCGCAGCCGCCAATCTGCAGGCCGCCTGAGGCGCGCCACTCGTCGTCATGACCCGGCGCCGCAAGGCGCCGGGTTTTTATTTTCCCCGGAAGCGCCTATCTAGAGCGGGATCACGACCCCCTTTTCGATTCGCACGGGCGCAGGCGACATCGGCGCGCGCGACTTTTGAGGCTTTCGAGGACACCCGCCATGGCCAAGAAACCGGGAACGAACAAATCCGAATTCGTGCTGTTCGACGTCGTCTATGAGGACGGCACGCAGCGCTCCAACCGCCGCGTTCCGGCCGATCTCCTCGGCGGGCTCGACGGCGACGAACCGGCGCGCACCGTGATCATGCAGCAGGACCGCGAGATCGCCGCGAAATCCGGCCTTTCGCCGCTGCCGATCAAGTCCATCCGCCGCACCGGCGCCAAGCCCGAGAAGCTGCCGAAATCCGCGCGCATGCGCTGAACCAACGCCGCCGCAGGCCCGCGGCATTTCAAGGCGCGCGTCATCGCCCGTATTGTTTGAAAGGCGCCGGGTGCGCCTTCGCAACCTCCTCGCATTCCAGCCGCTTGCGCGAGGCGCAAGGGCGCGCGGAACGCCGGGCATCAGCCTGCCCGCGGCCCCGTGTGAGAGTTTGAGTTTGCTCACACGAGATCAAGTCACCACGGACAGCCGATCACCCGGCGTTCCGCGCGCGATGTGTTGAAGGGGCTTGCTTCGCGTACCGGGGTGGACAGCCCTCCACCTCTCATGCAGGCGAGTGCGCACTGCGGGCCGCGACTTGGACCCCTTCCGGCGCGCGCGCCGCGTCAGGCGAGCGCACGCAACCGGCCATCGCTCCCCGCCCCGCGTCTCATGACGCTGATCAGACGCCCCTTGCGGGGGACGGGATGGATAGGAATATAATCGCGGAAAGGAATTTTGTCAACCTTGCGAACAAATGAAGAACAGATAAAATTGGCGCATGAGTAGGTTCGTTGGATACGCTAGGGCGCACGCTTTTCTTGCTCAATTTTCGCTTGTGGAAGAGACCCGACAGGACACGCGGTTGGTGCCGGTGGCGTACCCCGATTCATGCTACAGCAACCAAATGAACGTCCCGGTTAAATCAACGAACTTTGACCTATCGCAATGGGTCCCTTCTGAAGTTGGCGAAATAAAAAATCATCAAACTGATATTCCACGTTTGGCGAAAGACCGGAGGGCAATTGGAGCAATCGAAAGTCGACTCCACCAATTGCCGACAGTTCATGACCTGTGCAACGGCGACGCTCGTGATCTTTCGTTTTTAAAAAATGAAAGTGTTCAACTGGTTATTACTTCGCCGCCCTATTGGACCTTAAAAGAATATCGGGACGGTGAAAATCAGTTGGGCCACATCAGGAATTACGATGAATTTCTAACTCAACTCGTAAAGGTTTGGTCTGAATGCAATCGTGTCCTTGTGCCGGGAGGCAGATTGATTTGCGTTGTAGGCGACGTTTGCCTGTCGCGGCGAAAAAATAAAGGTGAACACACAGTAGTTCCTCTGCATGCCAACATTCAGGATCAATGCCGCCGGATCGGTTTCAGCAATTTGGCTCCCATCATTTGGCATAAGATCGCAAACGCAGCTTACGAAGCTTCAGGCAATGGCGGCGGTTTTCTAGGAAAGCCTTACGAACCAAATGCAGTCATAAAAAATGACATTGAATTCATTTTGATGCTTCGGAAGCCCGGTGGGTATCGCAGTCCGAATCTTGCAACACGAATTTTGTCGGTTATTCCGGAAGACAAGCATCGTCTTTGGTTTCAGCAAATTTGGACCGGAATAACCGGCGCCTCGACTAAAAATCATCCGGCACCATATCCAGTGGAGCTAGCCGAACGATTGGTTAGAATGTTCAGTTTCGTCGGCGACACGGTCCTCGATCCTTTCGCCGGATCAGGTACAACTACCGTTGCTGCAGCGAAGTGGGGTCGCAATAGTATTAGCATCGAGATTGACCCCGTGTATTTGGCCTCCGCAAAACACCGTATTGAGAGAGACACGCAACGCCTGTTTTCAAGCGCGTT
>CAZSAW010000346.1:0-1863 GCA_964604745.1 uncultured Hyphomicrobiales bacterium | reverse complement strand
CGTCTTGACCGGCGCGCCCTTGTAGAGCGACGAGCGGTCGATCGTGACCAGTTGGCGCTGGCTCGGCGTCGTCGGGTTGTAGGTTTTCAGTGCCATGACCCGTTCCTTACAGACCCG
Source organism: uncultured Hyphomicrobiales bacterium (assembly GCA_964604745.1). Lineage (GTDB taxonomy): Bacteria > Pseudomonadota > Alphaproteobacteria > Rhizobiales > Xanthobacteraceae > Pseudorhodoplanes. The sequence continues at coordinate 1,746 of CAZSAW010000346.1, read as the reverse complement.
TGGTGACGTCGATCTTGTGGCCCTCTTCGAGGGTCACGATCGCGCGCTTGGTATCGGGACGGCGGCCTGGCCGGCCCTTGAAGATCTTGTGCTTGCCCTCGCGCACGAGCGTGTTGACGGCCTTGACCTTGACGTCGAACAGCTTCTCCACCGCGTCCTTGATCTGCGGCTTCGTGGCGTGCGAGGCGACCTTGAAGGTCACCTTGTTGTGCTCGGACGCGATCGTCGCCTTTTCGGTGATGACCGGCGAGAGAATGATGTCGTAATGACGCGGATCGCTGGTGGTCATTTGAAACGCGCCTCCAGCGCTTCGACTGCGGCCTTGGTCAACACCAGCGTCTTGCGGCGCAGGATGTCGTAGACATTGATGCCCTGTACCGGCAGCACGTCGACGTTGGGAACGTTGCGGGCGGCGCTGGCAAAGTTGTTGTCCAGCTCGGCGCCGTCCACGATCAGCGCGTTGTCCCAGCCGAGCTTGCCGAATTGCGCGCGCAACGCCTTGGTCTTGGCGTCCTTCATGCTGGCCTTGTCGATCAGCACGATGCCGCCGTCTTTCGCCTTGGCCGACAGCGCATGGCGCAACGCCAGCGCACGAACCTTCTTCGGCAGGTCATGGGCGTGGCTGCGCACCAGCGGACCGAAAGCGCGGCCGCCGCCGCGGAACTGCGGCACGCGGGCCGAGCCGTGACGGGCACCGCCGGTGCCCTTCTGCCGATACATTTTCTTGCCGGTGCGCCAGATCTCGGCACGGCCCTTGGCCTTGTGCGTGCCGCGCTGGCGCTTGGCGAGCTGCCAATTGATGCAGCGCTGAATGATGTCGACGCGCGGCTCAAGCCCGAAGATGTCATTCGACAGCGTGACGCTACCGGACTCTTTACCTTCGAGGGTGGTGACCTTCATTTCCATGTCACGCTCCCGCCTGCGTCTCTGCCGGCGCGCTCGGCTCAGCTTCCGGCTTCGTCTCGGCCTTGGTTTCCGTCTTGGCGGCCTCGGCAACCTTGAACTTGCCGGGCTTCGGCGCCTCTTTCGGCAGCGCCCGCTTCACCGCGTCACGGACGCGGAGCCAGCCGCTTTTCGCGCCCGGCACCGAACCTTCGATCAGCAGCAAGCCGCGCTCGACATCGACCTGAACGACCTTGAGGTTGAGCGTGGTGACGCGCTCGACGCCCATGTGGCCCGGCATCTTCTTGTTCTTGAAGGTCTTGCCCGGGTCCTGACGGCCGCCGGTCGAACCGATCGAACGGTGCGAGATCGACACGCCGTGTGAGGCGCGCAGGCCGCCGAAATTCCAGCGCTTCATGCCGCCGGCGAAGCCCTTGCCGATCGAGATGCCGGCGACGTCGACGAACTGGCCCGCCACGAAGTGGTCGGCCGTGATCTCGGCGCCGACCGGGATCACCGCGTCGTCGCTGACGCGGAATTCCGCGAGCTTGCGCTTCGGCTCGACGTTCTGCTTGCCGAAATAGCCGCGGTCGGCCTTGTTCATGTTGTTGGTACGGCGCGGGCCCGAACCGAGCTGCAGCGCGACGTAGCCGTTCTTGTCCTTGGTGCGATGGGCGACCACCTGGCACTGCGCGAGGCGCAGCACCGTCACCGGCACGTGCTCACCGGCCTCGGTGAACACCCGGGTCATCCCGACCTTCTGCGCGATCACTCCCGAACGCATGTTCAAATCCCTCGGGCCTTTAGAGCTTGATCTCGACGTCGACGCCGGCGGCGAGGTCGAGCTTCATCAGCGCGTCCACC
>CAZSAW010000345.1:0-1921 GCA_964604745.1 uncultured Hyphomicrobiales bacterium | reverse complement strand
GAGATGAACGACAGCACTTCGATGAACACGATCAGCGGCAGGATGTAGATCGGAATGCCGCTCGGCACGAACAACTTGAAGAAGCGCAGGCCGTTTCTCCACAGACCGTAAACGATCACCGTCACGAAGACCGTCAGGGCGAGCGCCGCCGTGACGATGATGTGGCTCGTGATCGTGAAGGTGTAGGGAATGAGGCCGATCAGGTTCGCGACCAGGATGAACATGAACAGCGTGAAGACGAAGGGCAGAAAGCGCATGCCCTCTGTGCCCGCCGTGCTCTTGATGGTGTCGGCGACGAATTCATAGGACAGTTCGGCGACCGATTGCAGCCGGCCGGGGATCAGCGCGCCGCCGCGCGTCGACAAGAGCAGGAAGAGAGAAATCCCGAGCGCGATGATCACCATGAAGAGCGCAGAATTGGTGAAGGCCAGCGGATGCCCTCCCATCTGGCCCAACATGAACAGATTCTTGATTTGGAATTGATGGATCGGATCGCCCATGGCGGTCTCTGGTCTCGCTCTTCTTCCGCCGGCTCAAACGCGTCGTTGGCCGGAACTGGCTCCTGCTCCCGCTGCCCGGATAACGTTGAGCACGCCTGCGGCGAAGCCCAGCAGCAAAAATACGATCAGCCCCCAAGGCGAGAGCCCGAGCCAACGGTCGAGCAGCCATCCGATGAAGGCGCCGACGAGAACACCCGCGACAAGTTCAGTCGACAGGCGAAAGCCACGAGCGATGGCCGACGTATCGGTCGGCTGGTTCGGGCTTTTTTCCGGTTGAGCGCCTGCGCCACTGTGGCTGAGTCGCTCGCCGAGACGTTGGAGCCTCGCTGAGAGAGCAGCCTCGTCAGCCGGCTGGTCTGTCGGATCGCCGTTTTTGCGTGTGCCGTCGCTCATATGGCCGACACCCACGTTTCAGGCGATGTCTCAAGTCCTGCCGCCCCCGAAGCCGCGCGGACCATACTGAGGGGGTCTAGGTGAGTCAAGAATAGTGCTGCGGCGCGATGACGCTGGAAAACTCAATTCAATCATCGAGTTGCGCGCGATCTCCCACTGCCGATTCCGCCCGCGTGGGCGGTGGTCCGATACTCGTTTGCCTTGGTGTGAGCGCCTTCGCGCTATAGCGTGCCGAAACTCATGCAGGCGGGCGATGGCGCCGCCACGGACCGGTCGCAAAGCGCGCGCAAGATCAACGCACGCAGGGAGCGATGTCAGATGAAGCGGTTGATTTTGGGCGTGACCCTCGTTCTGTCCGTCGCCGGGACGGCTGGCGCACAATCGCAGGCGCAGGATTCGGAAGACGGACGCTACAGCTTCCACCGCGTGGAAGATGGATTTCTGCGGCTCGATACGCGAACCGGGCAAGTCTCGCTGTGTGGCCGCAAGACAGTCGGCTGGGGCTGCGAGATGGTGCCCGACGAACGTACCGCGCTGGAGAATGAAATCGCGCGCCTGCAGAACGACAATGTCGCACTGAAGAAGGACATGCTCGCTCGCGGCCTTCCCCTGCCCGGAGCGGTTCGTGAAGAGCCGAAATCGGAATCGAAAATCGAGCAGAAGCCGGATGCGCCAACCGCGAGACGTACGGAGCCAGACATCAGGCTGCCGGACGCTGCCGACCTTGAGCGCATGCGCGTGTTTTTCGACCGGTTCTGGCGCCGGCTCGTCGAGATGATCACCAATCTGCAGAAAGACATGCAGAAGACGTGAAGCCGCAAGCGACCAGCGACGTCAGCCTCACACACATCGTGACTGACGAAATCGAGATCGGCACACGCGGCCGAGGCTTCGTCGACATCACCGCGAAAGCCGTCCAGTTCCTGAAGGATGGCCGGGCCGGCGACGGCATCCTGCTTGCATTCCTGCGACATACCTCGGCATCGCTCGTGATTCAGGAAAACGCCGATCCGGATGTGCGGCGCGAT
>CAZSAW010000344.1:0-2099 GCA_964604745.1 uncultured Hyphomicrobiales bacterium | reverse complement strand
CAGGAAGCGGCGCGTCTCGTCGCCGCACGCGATCGCAGCGGCAAGCTGATCGTCGAAGGCTTCATGGTGCGCTATGCCACGCTGTGGCGCGACATCCTGAAAATCCTGTCCTCCGGCCGCATCGGCACCGTGCACGGCGTGCAGGGGCATGCGACCTACGTCAATCTCGACAAGGACAATATCAGAAATCGGCCAGAGACGGGCGGCGGCGCACTGATGGATGTCGGCTGTTATCTGATTTTGTTCGCGCGGCTTATCTTCGGCGCCGAACCGCGGCGCGCGATGAGCCTTGTCGACCGCGATCCGGCGATGAAAACCGACAGGCGCACGTCGCTCATCCTCGATTTCCCTGATGGGCAGGCCACGTTCTTCGTTTCGACCCAGTTGGCGCGGGCGCAACGGCTGCGCATCCTTGGAACGAAGGGATCGATCGAGGTCGAAATTCCGATCAACATTCCCGATGACCGGCCCATGCGGATGACGATCGACGACGGCCGCGACAGCGTCGGCAGCGGAGCGCAAGTCGTGGAATGCCCGGCCGCGAATTTCTTCACGCAGCAGGGCGAAGCGGTTTCGCGCGCGATCCGCGGCCAGGCGGCAATCGAAATGACGCTTGAGGATTCGATTGCCAATATGCGCGTGATCGACGCGGCGCTGCGATCCGAACGCTCCGGGCAATGGGAAAAAATCGCGACGTAGGCGCGACGCCAACCGCTTCTAGCGCCCGACCTTGCTGAGCACGTCTGCCTTCAGGAAGCGCTCGACGAACAGCATGAACAGGATCGACGGCACCAGCAGGATCAGCGCGGTGATCGATGCGATCTGGTAATTGCCGCCCATGCTGGCGCTGTAGAGCAGAAGCGGCAGCGTCGAGACCGTGGGCACGCCGACAAAGAACGTGCCGGTGAATTCGTCGAGCGATTCGAGAAAGACGAAGATCGCGCTGGCGATGATGCCCGGCGCGGCGAGCGGCAGCGTCACGGTGAAGAACGTGCGCAAGGGCGGAGCACCGAGATTGCGCGCTGCCAGTTCCAGATCGCGGTCCACCGCCGCGAAAGCCGCCGATGTGATCCACACCGAATAGACGAGCGCGTGCGCGGCATGCACGATCACGACACCCGTGACCGTGCCGGCAAGACCAAGCGAATAGAACGTGCGCGCGACGTTGATGTAGATGGCGACGCCGGGAAAGGCCTGCGGCAGCAGGAAGACGATCATGACGAGGCCGCGCAGCGGCAGCTTGAGCCGCGCCAGCGCATAACCCGCCGGGATCGACACCACGAGCGCGACAATAACGGTCAGGATCGCGATCAGTACGCTGGTTGCGAGCGACTGCATCGCGACGCCGGTCGGGCGGAAGACAACTTCCCAGTAGCGCAGACCCCAGGTCACCGGCAGCTTGAACGGGAAATACCAGCGCTCGGCGAATGCCCACAGCACGAGATTGGCGATCGGCCCGATGATGATGAAAGCGAGCGCTCCGAGCAGGAGCGCCTTCGTGGTGCCGCCGACAGCCGCGCGGATCATGCGGCCCCCTCGTGCGCGGCGCGCAACGAGTGGCGCAGATAGATCCAGGCGGTGACCGCCGTCATCAGATAGGAGATCACGCCGAGCGCATTCGCCACGTGATAGTCACCGTAGGCGTTGATGCGGAATGCCATGTCGACCGTCAGCATGGTCGGTTGCGAACCCGCCACCATCACCGGCACGGACAACACGCTCAGCATCGTCACGAAGGAAAGGATCGAGCCGACCATCAATGTCGGCGCGACCTGCGGGATCACGACCTCGATCAGCGCGCGCAGGCGGGAGGCGCCGAGATTGCGCGCGGCCTCGATGGTGCCGCGGTCTATGGAGGCCATCGCCCCGGCGATCAGCAGGGTCACGAAGGGCGTCTGCTTCCAGACGAAGGTGATCAGCACGCCGCGCCAGTCGAGCAGGCTTGCGGTGCGCGTCGTGTCGAGCAGGCCCGCGGCGACAAAGCTGTTGTTCATCAGACCGTTCTTGGCGAGGAAGGTCTGCATGCATTGCGCGGCGACGATGAAGGGAATGAACAGCGGCCAGCGGTAGAGCCAGGCGAGCCCGGTCACGAGCCACGG
>CAZSAW010000343.1:0-3543 GCA_964604745.1 uncultured Hyphomicrobiales bacterium | reverse complement strand
TGATCCATCGTCACCTCGCCCTCCGTGAGCCGGGCGCGGCAGGTGCAGCACATCCCGCCACGGCAGGAATAGGGCATTTCCAGTCCCGCGCGCAGGCCGGCATCGACGATGGTTTCGCCGGCGCGCATCGGCACGTCATGCGCGTGGCCGTTGAGCGTGACATGCGCGACCGCGACGGCCGCTTCCCGGGTTTCCGTGCGGCGCGGCGCCGCGCGCGCCGGCGTGCCATCGACGGTGAAGAACTCGACGTGAATGCGCTCCGGCGCCATGCCGAGCCGCAGGAGCGCGGCGCGACCTTCCTCGATCAGGCCACCCGGTCCGCAGAGAAAGGCATGATCGATGCCGGCCGCCGGAGCGAAGCTCTTCAGCAGCGTCTCGATCTTGCCGCCGTCGATGCGGCCATGCAGCAGATCGATCTCCTGCTTCTCGCGCGACAGCACGTGATGCACCACGAGGCGATCGAGAAACTGGTCCTTCAGATCCTCCAGCGCCTCCTTGAACAGGATGTCCTGCGCCGAGCGGTTGCCGTAGATGAGCGCGAAGCGGCTCTTCGGCTCGCGTCTGAGCATGGTGCGCAGAAGCGACAGGACCGGCGTGATGCCGGAGCCGGCCGCGACGGCGAGATAATTGCGCGCCTGCGACGGATCGGGCGTGATGCCGAACCGGCCCTGCGGCGTCATCACCTCGATCTCGTCGCCCGGCCTGATGCGCTCGTTGCACAGGGTCGAGAACAACCCGCCCTCCACTTTCTTCACTGCGACACGCAATTCGTTGTCGTCGAGGCCGGTGCAGATCGAATAGGAGCGGCGGATTTCGTCGCCATTCTGACGCGTGCGCAGCGTCAGATGCTGGCCGGGATGAAAGCGATAATCCTCGGCCAGTTCGGGCGGCACGGCGAAGGCGATCGACACCGCCTCCGGCGTCTCGCGCCGCACGTCGGCGATTTTCAGCTTGTGGAAGGCAACGGCCATGGCGTGCTCACAGGCATTTGAAATAGTCGAACGGTTCGCGGCAGGCGTTGCAGCGCCAGAGCGCCTTGCAGGCGGTCGAGCCGAATTCCGATAGGCGCTCGGTGTCAGACGCGCCGCAATGCGGGCATGTGACCTGCTCCTCGCCGAACAGCGCGCGGCGCCCGGCAGCCTTCTGCGGCGGCGCGATGCCGTAGGCGCGAAGCTTCGCCTTGCCCGCTTCCGTCATCCAGTCGGTTGTCCAGGCCGGCGACAACACCGTCGTCACCTTGGGAAGCCCGTAACCCAGATCCTCGACCGCGCATTCGAGATTCATGGCGATCAGATTCATCGCCGGGCAGCCGGAATAGGTCGGCGTGATGAAGATTTCGATCTTGCCGTTCTCGACCTTCACGTCGCGCAGCACGCCGAGATCGACCACGGAGAGAACGGGGATTTCCGGATCGGAGACGGTTTCCGCCGCCTCCCACACCCGCGCGCGCAGCGCCGCGTCATTTCCAACACCCTCCCCTTGAGGGGGAGGGTCGACACCGAGCGAAAGCGAGGTGTCGGGGTGGGGCGATGGTGAGCCACCCCCACCCGCGGCGCGTCGCGCCGCGACCAAGAGGGAGGTCATCTTCCTTTGCCGGGCGACCATGCGGCTCACCACTTCGCGCCGGGATGGGCGCGCTGGAGATATTGCAGATCGGCGAGGATGAAGCCGAGATGCTCGGTGTGGATGCCCGTCCGGCCGCCGCTCTGCATGAAGCCATCGCGCGGGCGAACGAGTGTCGCTTCTTCGAGCACGGCGTCGATGGTGCGGTCGAATTCCGCGCGCAGCGCCTGCGGATCGACGGCGATCCCCGTCTCGATCAAGGCGCGCTCCACCTGATCGATCTCAAACAGCTCGCCCGTATACATCCACAGATCGTCGAGCGCCGCCTGCGCGCGGGCATGGCTTTCGTCGGTGCCGTCGCCGAGCCGGATGGTCCATTCGGAAGCGTGGCGCAGATGATAGGCGACCTCCTTCACCGCCTTGGCGGCGATGGCTGACAGCGTGGCGTCCTTCGATTGCGTCAACGCCTGAAAATACGGATGCGCAAAAGCGGAATAGAGAAGCTGGCGGATGATGGTCGCGGCGAAGTCGCCATTCGGCTGCTCGGCCAGCAGCACGTTGCGATAGCCGCCGGCGTCGCGCAGATACGCGAGCGCGTCCTCGTCGCGCCCTTTGCCCTCGACCTCGCCGGCATAGGTATAGAGCGCGCGCGACTGACCGATCAGATCGAGCGCGATATTGGCGAGCGCCAGATCTTCCTCGATCACGGGTGCATGCCCGCACCATTCCGACAGGCGATGACCGAGGATCAGCGCATTGTCGGCAAGGCGCAGGGTGTATTGAAAGAGCGGCGTATCGGTCATCGCGTCCGTCCGCAGCCTCGCATCACATGTGCCCGACTTCTTCCGGCACTTCGTAGAAGGTCGGATGACGATAGATTTTCGTCGCCGTCGGCTCGAACAGCGCATCCTTGTCGGCCGGATCGGATGCCGTGATCGCGTTCGACGGCACGACCCAGATCGAAAGCCCCTCGCCGCGCCGGGTGTAGACGTCGCGCGCATTCTGCAGCGCCATTTCCGCGTCCGGCGCATGCACCGAACCGACATGGCGATGCGCCAGTCCCGTGCGGCTGCGGATGAACACTTCCCAAAGCGGCCAGTTCTGTTCGGCCATGATAATTCCTCCGCTTCCCGTTTTCCCTCTCCCTGCTTTGCGGAGAGGCAGCAAATTTACTCGGCGGCCTCGCGCATCGCGGCTTCGCGCCGGGCCTTGCGCTTCGCGGCAAAGGCGAGCGCGGCCTCGCGCACCCACGCGCCATTCTCGTGCGCGGCGCGGCGCTGTTTCATGCGCTGCCGATTGCACGGGCCGTCGCCGGAAATCACGCGTTTGAACTCCGACCAGTCGATCGCGCCATAATCCCAGTGACCGGTGGCTTCGTTAAGTTTCAGATCCGGGTCCGGGAATGTCAGTCCGAGATAATGGCCCTGCGGCACCGTGGCATCGACGAATTTCTGCCGCAGCTCGTCATTGGTGAAGCGCTTAATCTTCCAGCGCATCGAGACGTCCGTGTGCTGCGAATCCTTGTCGGACGGCCCGAACATCATCAGCACCGGCCACCACCAGCGGTTCAGCGCATCCTGCGCCATCGCCTTCTGCTCCGCCGTGCCATCGCGGCACAGCGCGACCATGATCTCGTAGCCCTGCCGCTGATGGAAACTCTCTTCCTTGCAGATGCGGATCATCGCCCGCGCATAAGGGCCGAACGAGCAGCGGCAAAGCGGAATCTGATTCATGATCGCCGCGCCATCGACGAGCCAGCCGATGATGCCGATGTCGGCCCAGCTCAGCGTCGGATAATTGAAGATCGAGGAATATTTCTGCCTGCCCTCGAGCAATTGCTCGATCAGTTCCTCGCGTGCGACGCCGAGCGTTTCGGCAGCGGCATAGAGATACGCGCCGTGACCGCCCTCGTCCTGCACCTTGGCCAGCAGCGCGGCCTTGCGCTTGAGCGACGGCGCGCGCGTGATCCAGTTACCTTCC
>CAZSAW010000342.1:0-2551 GCA_964604745.1 uncultured Hyphomicrobiales bacterium | reverse complement strand
TCGCGCCAACACGGTTTACGAAGGGCAGTATCTGCTCGGCACCTCGATTGCCCGTCCGTTGATCGCCAAGAAGCAGATCGAGATCGCCGAGAAGACCGGGGCCGACGCGGTGGCGCATGGCGCGACCGGCAAGGGTAACGATCAGGTGCGCTTCGAGCTGACTTACTACGCCTTGAAGCCGGATGTCACCGTGATTGCGCCGTGGCGCGAATGGGATCTCACCTCACGCACGAAGCTGATTGAATTCGCCGAGCAGCATCAGATTCCGATCGCCAAGGATAAGCGCGGCGATGCGCCGTTCTCGGTCGACGCCAATCTCCTGCACGCGTCCTCCGAGGGCAAGGTGCTGGAAGATCCGAGCCTCGAAGTGCCGGATTATGTCTATTCGCGCACCGACGATCCAGAGAAGGCTCCGGACAAGCCGACGGTCATCACCGTCGATTTCGATAAGGGCGATGCGGTGGCCGTCGACGGCAAGAAATTGTCGCCGGCGACGCTGCTCAAGACCCTCAACGATCTCGGCAAGGCGAACGGCATCGGCCGGCTCGATCTCGTCGAAAACAGGTTCGTCGGGATGAAGTCGCGCGGCATGTACGAGACGCCAGGCGGCACGATTCTCCTTGCCGCCCATCGCGGCATCGAATCGATCACGCTCGACCGCGGCGCGGCGCATCTCAAGGATGAGCTGATGCCGAAATATGCCGAGCTCATCTATAACGGTTTCTGGTTCTCGCCCGAGCGCGAAATGCTGCAGGCGGCGATCGACAAATCGCAGGAATTCGTCACCGGGCGCGTTACGCTCAAGCTCTACAAGGGCAGCGCCTGGGTGATCGGCCGTGAGAGCAAATATTCGCTCTACGATCAGGAGCTTGTCACCTTCGAGGAAGGTGCGGTTGCCTACGATCATCGTGACGCGGCGGGTTTCATCAAGCTCAACGCGCTGCGCCTGCGCACGCTCGGCCAGAGAAAGCGCAAATTGAAGCTGTGAGCGGCAGCCCCTTCCGGCGGGGCTGCAACACGAGCGTCACAGTCGGCGGATAGCGTTCACCTCTCGCCGAGGAGGACATCATGTTCAGGATTTCGCTTGGCGCCGCGTTGCTTGCGGCGCTGCCGGGGCCGCTTTGCGCGCAAACGGTATTTCCCATCGACAACGCGCAGATCGTTGCCGGGTCCAAATTCGATTTCAAAGTCGAGTTTTCCGGCCATGTGCTGGCCGGCAAGATCAAAGTTACGGTGAATGGCGCCGATTACACAAGCGCGTTCGGCGCCACGGCGCAGTATATCGAGCGCGAGGACGGCAAGGACCAATCGGCGCTTCTGTTGCGCAATGTGTCGCTCGACAAGCCCGGCGCTTACAAGCTCGCGGTGACGGACGGCACGAACAGCCGCGAAATCAATTGGGAAGTCTTTGCCACCGGACCGCGCCAGGCGAAGAACGTGATCCTGTTTATCGGCGACGGCATGTCGCCCGCGCATCGCGTCGCCGCGCGCATCCTGTCCAAGGGCATCCGCGAAGGCAAAAGCGGCGGCAAGCTCGCGATCGACGACATGCCGCACATGGCATTGGTCGCGACGGCGGGGATGGATTCGATCATCACCGACTCCGCCAACTCGGCCAGCGCCTATGCGACCGGACACAAGTCCGCTGTCAACGCGATGGGCGTTTATCCCGACCGTACGGCCGATCCGCTCGACGATCCGAGAGTGGAAACCATCAGCAGTCTGGTCCGGCGCCGTCACAACATGGCTGTCGGCGTCGTGACGAATACCGAGATCGAGGATGCAACGCCGGCGGCAATGATCGCGCATACCCGCCGCCGCGCCGCCTATGACGCAATCGTCACGCAGTATTTCGACGCCAAGCCGGATGTGCTGATGGGCGGCGGGTCGCTTAACTTCTTGCCGAAGTCGGCCTCCGGCAAGCGCGCCGACGATGTCGACTATATCGCGAAATTCCGCGATGCCGGGTACAGCTACGTCACGACCGCGGCCGAACTGAAAGCGGCGCAGGCCAACGCCGGTACCGGCAAGCTGCTTGGTCTCTTTCATTCGGGAAACATGGACGGCGCGCTCGACCGCAAGTTCCTGAAGGGCGGCGGCGTCAAGAAATTTCCCGACCAACCCGATCTGACGGATCAGGTCCGCGCGGCGCTGGCCCTGCTCTCCAGGAACGAGAACGGCTTCTTCCTCATGGTGGAGTCGGGCCTGATCGACAAATATGCGCATTTCCTCGACATGGAGCGGACGGTCTTCGACACGATCATGCTCGACAATGTCGTGCGCGAAACGAAGGAATGGGCGGCGGCGCGCGGCAATGACACGCTGATCCTTGTCATCTCCGACCACAATCATCCCAACAGCCTGATCGGCACGATCGACGATGACATGAGCACCATACCCAACGTGCCGTTGCGCGACCGCATCGGTGTTTATGAGAAGGCCGGCTTTCCCAATTATCCGGCGCCGAATGCGGAAGGCTATCCGGATCGCGTGGACGTCAGCCGCCGGCTGATGCTCTTTTCGGCGAGCATCCCGGACTATTACGAGACGT
>CAZSAW010000341.1:0-2069 GCA_964604745.1 uncultured Hyphomicrobiales bacterium | reverse complement strand
GCGCGTCCGCTCGGGGTTGATTCGAATGTTTTATTGGCTCGTCGATCTTTCCGACAAGGTCTCCGTTTTCAACGTGTTCCGCTACATCACCTTTCGCACCGGCGGTGCGATGATGACGGCGCTCGTCTTTGTCTTTCTCTTTGGTTCCTCGATCATCGACGTGTTGCGTGTGAAGCAGGGCAAGGGCCAGCCTATCCGCACCGACGGACCGAAATCACATCTCACCACCAAGATCGGCACGCCCACCATGGGCGGGCTGATGATCCTGTCCGGCGTCGTTCTGGCGACGATCCTCTGGGCGAATCCGGCCAATCCCTATGTGTGGATCGTGCTCGGCGTGACGCTCTGCTTCGGCGTCATCGGCTTCTACGACGACTACCTGAAAGTCACGAAGCAGACGCATGCCGGCGTTTCCGGACGCACGCGCATTCTCATCGAAGCGGTGGTCGCCTTTGTCGCCTGTTATGCGATGTCGCAGCTCGGCCGGCCCCCGTTCGCGACCTCACTCGTTTTTCCGTTCTTCAAGGAATTCGTCATTAACCTGGCCTGGTTCTTCGCGATCTTCGGGGCGTTCATCATTGTCGGGGCGGGCAACGCCGTGAACCTGACCGACGGCCTCGACGGCCTTGCCATCGTGCCGGTGATGATCGCTTCCCTGAGTTTCGGCATGATCGCTTATCTCGCCGGCAACGTGGTCTTCGCTGATTATCTGCAGATCCATTATGTCGCCGGTACCGGCGAACTGGCGGTGTTGTGCGGCGCTGTGGTCGGCGCGGGCCTCGGCTTTCTCTGGTTCAACGCGCCGCCTGCATCCATCTTCATGGGCGATACCGGGTCGCTCGCGCTCGGCGGCATGATCGGCACGATTGCGGTCGCCACGAAACACGAGATCGCGCTCGCCATCATCGGCGGCCTGTTCGTGCTCGAAGCGGTCTCCGTTATCGTGCAGGTCGTCTCCTTCAAGCTCACCGGCAAGCGCGTGTTCATGATGGCGCCGATCCACCATCACTTCGAGCAGAAGGGTTGGACCGAACCGCAGATCGTGATCCGCTTCTGGATCATCTCGATCGTGCTTGCGCTGATCGGGCTTTCCACGCTGAAGCTGCGATAAGCCGATGCTGTTCATGGTGATCGAGCATTTCAAGAACCGCGATCCGGAGCCCATCTATGCCCGCTTTCGCGCGCACGGGCGCATGGCGCCGGAAGGCGTCACCTATCACGGCAGCTGGATCGAGCCGAATTTCGCCCGCTGCTTTCAGGTGATGGAATGCGATGACGCCGGCAAGCTGATGCAGTGGATCGCGCGCTGGCGCGATCTGGCGGATTTCGAGGTCATCCCCGTGGTGCCCTCGGACGTGACGGCGGCGATTGTAACCGCCGCGGCCAAGGATGGCCCGCCGGCGCGCTGATGATCACGGTCACCACCTTCGCGGGCAAGACGGTTGCCGTATTCGGCCTCGGCAAGTCGGGGATCGCCTCAGCGCAATCCTTGCGCGCCGGCGGCGCCGACGTCGCCACCTGGGACGATGCGGAAAAATCCCGCGCGGCGGCGCAGGCGCAAGACCTTCCGCTGATCGATCTCAAGACACTGGACTGGACCCAGGTGGCCGCCCTGGTGCTGGCGCCCGGCGTGCCGCTGACGCATCCGAAGCCGCATTGGTCGGTGGCGATCGCGTCACAGCATCAGATTCCCGTCATCGGTGACGTCGAGTTGTTTTTCCAGCAACGCGAGCGGGACGCTCCGCAGGCGCCGTTTGTCGCAATCACCGGCACCAACGGCAAATCGACCACGACGGCACTGATTGCGCATATTCTTGCCTCGGCGGGCCGCGACGTAGCGGTCGGCGGCAATCTCGGTACGCCGATCCTCGCGCTCGCGCCGCCGGCGCTCGCGCGCACCCATGTAATCGAGATGTCGTCTTATCAGATCGATCTGACACCATCGCTCAGGCCGACGGTCGGCATCATGCTCAATGTCACGCCCGATCATCTCGACCGCCACGGTTCGCTTGAGCGCTACGCGCACATCAAGACGATGGTGCCGGAGCGCGCGGAATTTCCCGTGGTCG
>CAZSAW010000340.1:0-2233 GCA_964604745.1 uncultured Hyphomicrobiales bacterium | reverse complement strand
CTGTCCTTTTTTGCGATCGTGCTGTTGCCACGACAATTTCATGTCACCGTTGTCGAAAATCACAGCGAGCACGAAATCAAACGCGCCGCTTGGGTGTTTCCCGTCTATCTGGTGCTCATCAATCTGTTCGTGGTGCCGATCGCGATCGCCGGCCTGCTCGCCTTTCCCTCAGGCAACATCGACAGCGACATGTTCGTGCTGGCCCTGCCGCTATCGGCGGGTTCCGAACTGCTGACGGTCGCGGCATTCGTCGGCGGATTGTCGGCGGCCACCGCCATGGTGATCGTGGAATCGGTCGCGCTCGCCATCATGGCGTCGAACGATCTCGTCGTGCCTTTCGTGCTGCAGCAACGCTCGGCCTTGATCACGGACCGGCCGGACATCGGCGCACTGCTTCTGAAGATTCGCCGGGTCGCGATCTTCGTCATCCTGTTTCTGGCCTATCTCTACTATCGCTCGGTCGGCGACGCGCAACTTGCCTCCATCGGTCTTCTTTCTTTCGCGGCGGTGGCGCAACTCGCGCCGGCATTCTTCGGTGGGCTGTTCTGGCGGCGGGCGACGGCGGGCGGCGCAATCGCCGGAATGGTCGTCGGCATTCTGTGCTGGTCGTACACGCTGTTGCTGCCGAGTGTCGCCGGAGCGGCGCTGGTTGGTGGAGATATTCTGCTGCAGGGGCCGTGGGGATTGTCCTGGCTGCGGCCGCAGGGCTTGTTTGGCATGGACCTGCCGCCGCTCGCGCACGGGGTGTTCTGGAGTCTCGCGCTCAACATCGCGGCTTATGTCGGATTTTCGCTGCTGCGCGCGCCGGCGCCGATCGAACGATTGCAGGCGGATTTGTTCGTGCCGTCCAATCTCGCGCCGACACCAAGCTTCCGGCTCTGGCGCTCGTCGGTCACCGTCGAGGAATTGCTGACCACCGTCGCGCGTTATCTCGGCGAGGAGCGCACGCGAACGTCGTTTGCAAGCTTCGCCTCGGCGCGCCGTCTCACGCTCGCGCCGCAATCGGAAGCCGACTTCCAGCTTCTACAGCACGCCGAACACCTGCTCGCCTCGGCGATCGGCGCCGCCTCGTCGCGGCTGGTGCTCTCGCTCTTGTTGCGCAAGCGCACCGTGTCTACCAAGGCTGCGCTCAAGCTTCTCGACGACGCGAACGCTGCGATCCACTACAATCGGGAAATCCTGCAGACGGCGCTGGATCACGTGCGCCAGGGCATCGCTGTGTTCGGCAAGGACATGCAGCTCATCTGCTGGAATCAGCAATTTGTCGAGTTGCTCGAATTGCCGCGCGAATTGATCGGCATCGGCGTCCAGCTTGAGGAACTGCTGCGATTCCAGGCCGAGCGGGGCTCGCTTGGGCCGGGATCCGTTGACGATATCGTGCGCGATCGGCTGGCGCGCTATCGCTCCGGCTCCGATACGTTCTTCGAGCGATTTGCCGCGCGCGGGCTCGTCATCGAAGTGCGGGCGAACCGGATGCCGGATGGTGGCTTTGTCACGACGTTCACCGACATCACGCCGAGCGTCGAGGCGGCTGAAGCGCTGGAGCGGCGCGTGCAAGAGCGCACTACCGAGCTGACGCGGCTGAACGCCGAACTGGAACGTGCGAAGGCCGATGCCGAAGAAGCCAATGTTTCAAAGACGCGCTTTCTGGCTGCGGCAAGCCACGACATCCTTCAGCCGCTGAACGCCGCCCGTCTCTACGTCACTTCGCTGGTCGAGCGGCAGAAATCCGGCGACGATGCTCGCCTGGTCGCCAATGTCGACGCGTCGCTCGATGCGGTCGAGGAAATTTTCGGCGCGCTGCTCGATATTTCGCGCCTCGATACCGGCGCGATGAAGCCGGAATTCGCCTCCTTCCGAATCGACGAATTGATGCGACAGCTCGAACTCGAATTCATGCCACTCGCGCGCGAGAAGGGACTGAAGCTCGTATTCGAGCCGTGCGCCGCGACCGTGCGTTCGGATCGCCGCCTGCTGCGCCGCCTGCTGCAAAATCTCATTTCCAACGCCATAAAATACACTCTGCAGGGCGGTGTCACCGTTTCCTGCCACGAACACGGCGCGCGTTTGCGCATCGACGTGCAGGATACCGGTCTCGGCATCCCGGCTTCGCAGAAGAAGGCGATCTTCCGCGAATTTCACCGGCTGCGCGAAGGCGCGAAGGTCGCGCGCGGTGTAGGCCTCGGCCTCTCGATCGTGGAGAGGCTTGCCCGCGTGCTCGACCATGATCTCA
>CAZSAW010000339.1:0-2405 GCA_964604745.1 uncultured Hyphomicrobiales bacterium | reverse complement strand
GCGTAGGTCAGATTGCCGATCGCGCTGCGCCGAAGCATGACCGGCCGCTGAAACAGGACGGCGCGCCGATGCGGCGGAACGTTCTCGCGACCGCCGAACAGAACGCGCCCCTCGCTCGGGGCGACAAGCCCCATGGCCGTGCGCAAGAGCGTCGTCTTGCCCGAGCCGTTCGGCCCGATCAGCACCGTCGGCGCTCCCGCCGTCAGTTGGAGCGAGATGCGATCGAGGATGCGCACGTCACGCACAACGACGCTCACGTTCTCGAACACCAGCGGGAGATCGGAGAGCGGCCCGCGCATCACGGCGACCCGGCGTAGTGCTCGCCGGCCCGGCGTGCGGCCCAGGCCAACGCGTTCACGACAATAATGATCCCGATCAGCACAAGCCCGAGGCCGATCGCGAGCGGCAGATCGCCTTTCGAAGTCTCGAGCGCGATGGCGGTCGTCATGGTGCGCGTGAAACCATCGATGTTGCCGCCGACGATGATGATGGCGCCGACCTCGGCCGCCGCGCGGCCGAATCCTGCGAGCAAGGCGGTGACGAGACTGAAGCGGGCGTCGCGAACGAGCGTGGCGACACGGCGCAACGGCCCGACATTCATCGCGGTCAGTTCGTCGCGATATTCGGCCCACAGATCCTCAATGGTCTGGCGCGACAGCGCGGCGACGATCGGGATGACGAGGATCGCCTGCGCGATCACCATCGCCTGCGGCGTGAACAGAAGACCGAACGGCCCAAGCGGCCCGGAGCGCGAAAGCAGGAGATAGACCGCAAGACCGACGACGACGGGCGGCAATCCCATCATGGCGTTGATGATGACGATCGCGAGATCGCGTCCGGCAAATCGCGTCAGCGCGATCAGCGCGCCGAGCGGAATGCCGACGATGGCGGCGATGCCGACCGCCGCAAGGCTGACGAGCAAGGACAGCCGCACGATCGCGAACAGCGCCGGATCGCCCGACATGACGAGATCGAAAGCCGAAGCGCCTGCAGGCATGCCTCTGGCTCTTGCATTTGCTCCTGCGATCGTCAAATCTCGGAGCATATTCACTTACTTGCAGCGATTTGCATGAAGGAATTGCTGACCACCGACGAGGCGGCGGCCCATCTGCGCTTGAGCGAGCGAAAGCTGTACGAGCTGGTGGCGAGCGGCAGCGTCCCCTGCACCAAAGTGACGGGGCGGTGGCTGTTTCCCAAAGCCGCGCTCGACCGCTGGGTGCTTGCCGGCCTTGGCAAGAATGCCGCGCTCGCGCACGAGCCGGCACCGCCCATTGTCGGCGGCAGCCACGACCCGCTGCTGGAATGGTCGCTGCGCGACAGCGGCAGCGGGCTTGCAAGCCTGGCCGAGGGCAGCGAGGCGGGCCTGCGCCGGCTGATCCAGCGCGAAGTAACGATGGCGGCGATTCATCTGCATCGGATCGACGGCGACGACGAGCGCGCCAACATCGATGCTGTCGCCTATTCGCAGGGCCTGCACGACGCCGTTGTGATTGCTTTCGTCAAGCGCGAGCAGGGTCTTCTGGTCCCGCCCGGCAATCCGAAGACGCTGACCGACATCAAATCCGTCGCCGCCCGCGGCGCGCGGATGGCGCAGCGGCCGTCCGGCGCCGGTGCGCAGCTTCTTCTGCTTGCGCTGCTGGCGCAGGCCGGTCTCGCGCCGGATGCAATCGAATCCCTCAAACCTGTCTGCGCCACGGGACCGGACGTCGCGCAGGCGGTGCGATCCGGCCGCGCCGATTGTGGCATTGCAACCCGCGCCGTTGCGCGCACCGCCGGAGTGGATTTCGTGCCCGTGTGTTGGGAGCGGTTCGATCTTATCCTGCGGCAGCGGGACTATTTCCTCCCCGGCCCGCAGCGATTGTTCGCCTTTCTGCGTTCGGGCGCCTTCGCCGAACGCGCGGCGGAACTGAGCGGCTACGACATTGGCGATGCCGGACACGTGCGGTTCGTAAGCTGAGCGCGCGCGGCCGCGCGGCTTGCGGGATCACGATCGGTGGCTATAGTGCCGCCGCCCGAACGCCCGCCAGGGCCTGGGACAAAGCGCGATGCGCTTTGACAAGGCCGCGCCCGCGCCGTTACGGGAGTGGTACGGAGAGGTGGCCGAGTGGCTGAAGGCGCACGCTTGGAAAGCGTGTATACGGGAAACCGTATCGAGGGTTCGAATCCCTCTCTCTCCGCCAATTGCCCGCCGAATTCAGAATGGCTCGGTGCAGAGCCTAATATCCATCCTCGACCAAGGCTCTCTCAGCCAGGCGCCGCAGGGCTTCCGCCCGGCCAGGGCGGCTTGTCTGGTTTTTGCGCCACAGGTCGAGACGCGCGGCGAATCCTTTACTCACCTCGACACCGATTTTCTCGTCGGGCCCGCCAAACCCGATCCGCTTCGACGTCTTCGGCCGTTGCGGGTC
>CAZSAW010000338.1:0-3870 GCA_964604745.1 uncultured Hyphomicrobiales bacterium | reverse complement strand
TTCCTTGTTCTTGAAGTAGACATAGAGCGTGCCCTTGGAGACCCCGGCGGCGCGGGCAATGTCGCTCATGCTCGCGGCGTCGAACCCCTGCGCGAGGAAGGTGGCCCGGGCACCCTCGACGATCTGGCGCCGCTTCGCGCTGTCCTGATCGGCGCTTTCGGGTCGGGTCAGTTCAATCTGCGCGGTCATCGTTGTCATCCAGCCTGGGCACCTTGAGGCATCTGGCCAGAGGCACCCGATTCCCCGCCAGCGGCGGGTTCCATGCTTTCTATATGCGCCTTCTAAGACTATTTGGCAATGACCGGACGGTTCGGTCATATTGACAGGGGGTGTGCATCGCAGTAAATGAGATTGACCGAACGGTTCGGTCAAGGAATTGCCACGATGTCTTTGCGAGCGGAGCGGCCCATGTATCGGCAACGCGAAGAGGATGGGGTAACGCCCCCGGCGGTGCGCCGCTGGCGCGGGCAGGAATCTGCCGCCGCGCTTCGGAGGCCGGCGAACGAAGCCGGAGCGCCGCGTCCGCAGGAGGAGCAGCGCGCTGTCCCGGAAGCGCGGCCCGCCAACGATCCCCCGCCGGCCGTCCCCGCGACGACGAAGCGATCGGCGAAGGGCGTCAGCCGCCGGAAGATTCGCATCGCCGGCGGCATTGCCGCGGTCGTGCTGATCGCGGCGGCCTGGTACGGCTACAATTGGTGGACGGTCGGGCGCTTCATGGTGTCGACCGACGACGCCTATGTACGTGCGCATAACACGACGCTCGCGGCGAAAGTGTCCGGTTACGTCTCGGCGATCAGCGCCGAGGACAATTCAACAGTTCATGCCGGCGACGTGCTCGCGACCATCGACGATGGCGATTATCGCCTTGCCGTCGCGTCGGCGCGTGACAAGGTCGCGACCCAGCAGGCGACCGTCGAGCGCATCGGCCGGCAGGTCGTTGCGCAAGAGGCCAATGTCCAGCAGGCGAAGGCGCAAGTGTCCTCCGCTCTGGCCGGGCAGACGCGCGCGCAATCCGAGTATGACCGACAGCAGGCGCTCGCGAGCAAGGAATTCGCTTCCAAGCAGACGCTCGAACAGGCTCTTGCCAATCGCGACCAGGCAAATGCCTCCGTGCAGAGCGCACAGGCCGCGCTTGCCTCCGCGCAGGCCAATGTCGACGTGCTCAAGTCGCAGCAGCAGGAAGCCGCACGCACCCTCGATGAACTGAAGACGGCGCTCGCGAAAGCCGAGCGCGACCTGTCCTTCACGGTGATCCGTGCGCCGATCGACGGCGTGTTCGGCAACCGCGCCATTCAGACTGGCGACTATGTGCAGCCGGGCCAGCGGCTCGCCGCACTCGTGCCGCTCGACGATGTCTTCATCGACGCAAACTTCAAGGAAACGCAGCTTGCGCGGCTGCGCCCGGGCCAGCCGGTTGACGTGAATGTCGACGCGCTGCCGGGCCGCGCGATCCACGGCACGGTTGAGAGTCTCGCGCCGGCTTCAGGCTCGGTCTTCTCGCTGCTGCCGCCCGACAACGCGACCGGCAACTTCACGAAGATCGTGCAACGCGTGCCGGTGCGTATCCGCGTTCCGCTGGACGTCGCAAGCCAGCAGGTGCTGCGGCCGGGACTTTCGGTGGTCGTGAGCGTCAACACCAGATCGAACAAGACAAACGTTGCCGCTACCCCTGCGAAAGTCGCCGCGCGCGATTCCTCCGCTCCGGTACGGCAGCCATAATCCGGCGGCGAGATTGTCCCCATGCGTACCGCCGCTGCCTCGCCCGCGCTTCCCGTTCCCGCCCATGCCTCCAGTGGCGTGACCGGGGGCGCGGACGAGCGCATCGATCCACGCAAGCTTCTCGCCTTTCTCGCCATGGTGTTCGGGATGTTCATGGCGATCCTGGACATCCAGATCGTCTCGGCGTCGTTGTCCGACATCCAGGCGGGACTGGCTGCGTCGAGCGACGAAATTTCCTGGGTGCAGACCGCCTATCTCGTCGCCGAGGTTGTCGCCATCCCCTTGTCGGGCTTTCTGTCGCGCGCGCTTGGCACGCGCATGCTGTTCGCCGTTTCCGCCGCCGGGTTCACCTTTGCGAGCTTCATGTGCGGCATGACCTCGTCGATCGACCAGATGATCCTCTGGCGCGCGATCCAGGGCTTCATCGGCGGCGGCATGATTCCGACGGTGTTCGCCTCGTCCTTCCTGATCTTCCCGCGCTCGAAACAGCCGATCATCACTCCGCTGATCGGACTCGTGGCGACGCTCGCACCGACGATCGGCCCGACCGTTGGCGGCTATCTCACCGACGCGCTCTCCTGGCACTGGCTGTTCTTCGTCAATGTGCTGCCGGGCATCGCGGTGACCATCGCGGTGCTCATGCTCGTCG
Organism: uncultured Hyphomicrobiales bacterium; assembly: GCA_964604745.1. GTDB lineage: Bacteria > Pseudomonadota > Alphaproteobacteria > Rhizobiales > Xanthobacteraceae > Pseudorhodoplanes. Next base: position 1,502 of record CAZSAW010000338.1, on the reverse strand, counting down.
ATTTCGACAAGCCTGATTATTCGCTGTTCGAGAATTTCGACTGGTGGGGCCTTCTCTCGATGGCGGGATTCCTCGGCGCGCTCGAATACGTGCTGGAGGAGGGGCCGCGCAACGACTGGTTCGACGATGACACGATCGCGCTGTTCGCGGTGATCTCCGGCGCGTCGGCGCTTGTCTTTTTCATGCGCGTCTTCATGGCGCGCCAGCCGATCGTCGAATTGTCCGCCTATCGTGACCGCAATTTCGCCCTCGGCAGCCTGTTCCAGTTCGTCATGGGCATCGGGCTTTACGGCCTGACCTATCTCTATCCGGTCTATCTGGCGCAGATCCGCGGCTACAACGCGTTGATGATCGGCGACACGATGTTCGTCTCCGGTCTGGCGATGTTCCTGACCGCGCCGATTGCCGGGCGCCTCGTCGCCAAGGTCGATGCGCGCGCGATCCTGATCGCGGGCTTTCTCATCTTCGCGCTCGGGTCATGGCAGATGACTTTCATGACCAAGGACTGGGATTTCTGGGAATTGTTTTGGCCGCAGGTGTTCCGCGGCGTCGGCCTGATGCTGTCGATCGTGCCGATCACGCAGACCGCGCTCGGCACGCTGCCGCCGGCGATGGTGAAGAATGCATCCGGCCTCTTCAATCTCATGCGCAATCTTGGCGGCGCCATCGGCCTTGCCGCGATCAATACGCTCATCAACGACCAGACCGACTTGCATCTGGCGCGGTTGCATGAATCGGTGAATTGGGCACGCGGGCCTGCGGTCGAGCGGCTGAACGACCTCACCGCCTATTTCCGCGACTATGGCAGCGACGCGCAGAACATGGCGCTGAAACAGATGATGCTGATTGTGCGGCAGCAGGCGACGGTGATGGCGTTCGCCGACGTGTTCTGGATGCTGGCGATCCTCTTTGTCGCACTCGCCGTGCTTGGACTTGTGTTCAAGCGCCCGGCGGCAAATGCCGGCGGCGGCGCGGGTCACTGACGCGTTTCGCCGCAGGCAGTACAAGCGCCTGCGACACCATGCGGCACCTCTTTCACTGCGGTCTTCGCATACCAATATGACCGCAGCCCCAGCCGGGGTCGGCCGAGAGGCCTTCTGGGAGAATGCAGATGTCCGCTTTCCGTTTTCGTCACATTGCTGCGCTGATCGCTGTGGTCGCAGCCTTGTCGTTTGTTGCCGGTGCAGCCGATGCACGCGTCGGCGGCGGCTCGAGTTTCGGCAGCCGCGGCATGCGCACCTATTCCGCCCCGCCCGCGACGCGCACGGCGCCGAGTGCGGCCCCGATCCAGCGTTCGACGACGGCGCAGCCGTCCGCGACCAGTCCGGCGGCGGGTGCTTCGACCGGCGGCTTCTTCAATCGCCCGGGACTACTCGGTGGCCTTGCCGCGGGCTTTCTCGGCGCTGGACTGCTCGGTCTTCTCTTCGGCCACGGCTTTCTCGGCGGGCTGGGCGGCTTTGCCTCGATTTTGGGCCTGATGCTGCAGATCGCGCTCGTCGTCA
>CAZSAW010000337.1:0-2078 GCA_964604745.1 uncultured Hyphomicrobiales bacterium | reverse complement strand
ACTCGTCGACCAGCAGCTGCTGCCCTTCGGCGCTGAAGAAGAAGCTCTGAAACAGCCGCGCCGCGTTCGGGTTGGGCGCCGCCTTGAACACGCAGCTCGGACTGGTGGCAACCGGCGTGCCCTCCGACGGATAGATTACATCGACCGGCTTGCCCGCCTCCTTGTCGCGGATCACGAGGTATCCCGCCCCGTCGATCATGATGGCGCGCTCGCCGAGCGCGATCTTCTTCGGCGTGTCGGTTGCCGACTGGACCTGGAGAATGCGCTGCTTGGCAAGCTTCTCCAGATAGCCCCAGCCTAGATCGCGGGCGATCTGGAAAGTGGCGTTCATGATGGTGCCGCTGTAGGCCGGATGAGCCTTCACCATCTTGCCCGCCCATTTCGGATCGAGCAGGTCGGCGAAGCTCTTCGGTGCGTCGGCCATTTTCACCAGATCGGTATTGATGCCGAACGGCGAAACCAGCACGCGCGTCACCACGGCATAGGCTTCGGGATCGTAGTATTGCTTGTCGTAGTTCTTCGCGACGTCCTCGGGCAGGTATTGCGCGAGCCAGCCGTTCTTCTTCCAGACGATGACATGGGACTGGTCGGCGGTGTTGACCACGTCGACCGCGTGCACGTTGGACGAATACTCCTGGCCGATGCGGGTGAACACCCGTTCCGCGCCGGAACGCTCGACGCGCACCGCGATGCCTGGATGCTTCGCCTCGAACTCCTTGCCGAGCTTCTCGGCAAACTGGAGGTCCATGGCTGTGTAGAAGGTGCACTTGCCTTCCTTCTTTGCCGCCTCGATCAACGCCGGGGTGACGGCCTCGGGCGGCGGCGCCGCGGCACGAACCGGCTGGGCGAACACCGCTGAGCCGACGGCCACCGCGGAGGAGCCTTTCAGGATGTCGCGGCGGGAAAATATATGTTTCATCGGAAGCTCCTTCTGCGGACCGCGGACCTCTCCATTGTCATTCCGGCCGAGCGAAGCGAGAGTCGGAATCCATAAACCCTGTGCGAGCAATAGAATGCTGCGGGTTATGGATTCCGGGCTCGGCGCTTCGCGCCGCCCCGGAATGACGGGGAGAGTGCGTGCGCATTGTCAGACTTTGAAAATCTTGACGTAGCGGGCCTTGATCTCCTCGCCCATCTTCTCGACGCCGGCGGCGTCTTCCTTCATCGTCTTGATCTCCTTGAACGGCTTGCGCCCGGCCTTCTCCTTCACGTCCGGGTGGACCGAGCGCTGGCCGCCGACGTCGGAGATGAGCTGCTGGCATTCGCCGGAGAAGCAGAAGCTCTGGAACAGCCGCGCCGCGTTCGGATTGGGCGCATCCTTGAACAGGCCGTTCGGACCGACCACAAGCGGCGTGCCCTCGGTGGCGTAGACCGGCTCGACCGGACCGCCGCTCTCCTTGATCTGGAAGATGTTGTACTCGTTGCCGTCGGCCTGCACGGCGCGCTCGCCGAGCGCGAGCTTCTTGGGCGGATCGGCCGACGACTGGAGCTGCATGTCGTTCTGCTTGGAGAGCTTCTCCAGATATTCCCAGCCGAGATCGCGCTGCATCTGGAAGGTCGACGTCATGATGGTGCCGCTGTAGCCCGGATGCGCCTTAACGATCTTGCCGGTCCATTTCGGATCGAGCAGGTCGGCAAAGCTCTTCGGCGCTTCGTCCGCCTTCACCAGATTGGTGTTGTAGGCGATGATCGACAGCCAGACGCGGAACGAGGCGAACGTGCCGTCCGGATCCTTGTGCTCGGCCGGATAGAACTTGGCGACGTCCTCGGGAAGATACGACTCGAGCAGGCCCTTGTTCTTCCAGACGATGAAGTGCGCGGCGTCTGAGGAGTTCACCACGTCGACCGCGTGGATGTTGCTCGCATATTCCTGGCCGATGCGCTGGAACACGCGCTCGGCGCCGGAGCGCTCGACCCGCACCGAAATGCCGGAATATTTCGCCTCGAACGAGCGCGCGACCTTTTCGGCGAGCGGCAGGTCGACCGAGGTGTACCAGACGACCTTGCCTTCCTACTGCGCGGCGGCGATGAGGTCGGGCGTCGTGGCGGTCGGCGGCGGCGCCGCCGCGCGCAGCGGC
>CAZSAW010000336.1:0-2831 GCA_964604745.1 uncultured Hyphomicrobiales bacterium | reverse complement strand
GGACAAACCGAAACGACACGGATGTTTTCGCGCGCCAGCGCGTCAGCAACATTTTTGGTCAATGCCATCTTGGCGATATTTGTGGCGCCGGACGGCAACCGGTCGGGATGTGGATGACGCGCCGCCTGGCCGATGACGTTGACGACGACTCCCCCCTTCTGGCGTCGCATCGCCGGCAGCACGGCCTGAATCATGCCGAGAAAGCCGAACAGCTTTTCGTGAAGCTGCTTCTCCAGCATGGCAAACGTCGTATCGTCGATAGTGCCGCGAATATGCGTGCCCGCGTTGTTGACGAGTACGTCGATGCGACCGAACCGCTTAAGGACGGCTTCGGCGACTGACGGATAGGACTTGAGGTCTCCGAGGTCGGCCGAAACGGTAAGCACCTGGCCACCACCGCTGCCCAGCTCCGCCGCAGCTTCCTTCAGCGCATCCTGGTTGCGGGCGACGATCGCGACCGAAGCGCCTTCGGCGATCAGGCGCTTTGCAATCGCCTTGCCCAGACCTCGGCTGCCGCCAGTTACAATCGCCACCTTTCCTTTCAAGCCGAGGTCCAAGAACATTCTCCCTTCGATTTTTGACGCATTAATACGTTGCTCGTCCGCCAGAGAGGTCAAAAATCCCCCCGGTATTGAACGTGCAGGAATCCGAGCAGAGCCACATCACCAGTTCGGCGACCTCTTCGGGTTCGAGCAGGCGCTTCATCGGCGATTTGTCGATCATGGTCTGGACATGCGCCGGACTCATCTGCTCCAGCAGCTGCGTCCGCACTGCCGCCGGAGCGACGGCGTTGACCAGCACACCGCTGCCGGCGAGTTCCTTCCCGAGTGATTTGGTGAGAGCGATCACACCGGCCTTCGCCGCACTATAAGCGGATGCGTTCGGCGTGCCTTCCTTGCCGGCCAGCGACGCAATGTTGACGATCCGTCCATAGCCGCTGCGGCGGAACAGCGGCACGACGGCGTGGCAGACATTGAAGGTGCCGAACAAGTTGACGTCCACCACGCGCTTCCATTCATCGACCGGATAGTCGTCGAGGGGCACCGTGACGCCGGCGTAACCCGCGTTGTTGACGAGGATGTCGAGACCCGGCAGCGTCGCGAGAGCCCGCTCGATAGAAGCCATGTCGGTGACGTCGACGACAGCCTGATCGGGTCCATCCGCGCCTTCACGATCCCAAACAATCGTACGGGCGCCGGACGCGCGCAGCGCCGCAACCACCGCGGCACCGATGCCCTTGCCGCCGCCGGTCACAACCGCCGTGCGACCGAACAAATCGTAGCGCGCCCGAGCGTGCGAGGCCGCCGCGTGATCCTCGGTAACGGCCGCAAGCGACACCAAGCCTCCCCTGTCCATATTATGGACAATGTGTCCAATTTCATTGTACGGTAAAAATCGTTCCGCGGCCTGTCAAGCAGTCCGCAAAAGCATGACGCAGGAGCGCAGGGCTTTATGACGTCTGTCGGCAAGCAAAAGGTACCGGGCACCGCGGCTTTTTCGAAATTTGTCGCCTTGCTGCAGATCATCGCCGATATGCCGCGTCAGCTCGACGTCGCCGCGCTTTGCAAGATCGCAAAACTGCCGCGCGCGACCACTTACCGCATCGTCGATGCATTGCGCGCGGAAGGTTTCGTGTACGACGCACAGCCCGACGGGAAACTTGCGCTTGGGCCGCGGCTGATCGCGCTCGCCTCGCGCAGCTGGGCGGCGTTTGACCTGCGCACGCTGGCGCATGACGAGATCAAGGCGCTGCGCGACATAACCGGCGAGACGGTGCACCTTGCGGTGCCCAGCGGTACGGAAATGGTCTATATCGACAAGCTCGAAAGCCCGCAGACCGTGCGCATGACCTCACGCGTCGGCACCCGCATTTCGTTGTATGCGAGCTCGGTGGGAAAGGCCTATCTCGCCGCTCTGCCCGCCGCCGAAAGGCGCGACTTGCTGGGAAGAATTGCCTTCCGGCGCTTCACGCAGCATACGATCGTCCAGCGCAGCCGGCTCGAGACCGAGCTCACGCGCACGCTCAAGCGCGGTTATGCTCTCGATTCCGAGGAAACCGAGCTCGAAATCCGCTGCATCGGCGCCGCCATCCGCGACGCCGGCGGCCGCGTCGTTGCCGCCATCAGCGTCAGCATCCCGAAATACCGCTTCGACCAGAATGTCGAGGCCCGCTATCCCCCGATTGTGGTCGAATGCGCGACGCGGATCGGCTCGCAAATCCCGGCGGGAGACGACTCTTCGCCAGCGTGAGGGCCCGGCGTCCGGCGGATCGACAATCAAGCCCCTGCGTTTTGGCAAGCGTGCTAACGGTCTTGATCGCATGAAGCCGGGACGGCCGGCAGACCAACAATCAGGCTGGCCGGCAAGTCGACGTGAAAAGCGTGTCAACTTTGTCGCGAAACCGGATCGCTAATGCAGATGTGACGGCCCTGTCGTCAGAGATTCAATAAAGCCGCGGCGTGAACGCCGCGGTGATCGGCATCCCGAACGAAGAGCTGTCAGAGATAGGTTGGTCGCTTCAATGAAGCCGCGGCGTGAACGCCGCGGTGATGTCTGTTGGGCTCACCCAAAGCAGCGCAGGCTTTTCGCGCTTCAATGAAGCCGTGGCGTGAACGCCGCGGTGATGGAACGGCTCGCCTTTTTCTCCGCAATGCGGGCAGACGCTTCAATGAAGCCGCGGCGTAAACGCCGCGGTGATCCGCCCGACACCTCACGCAAGAGTGAGATCAGCCCGGCTTCAATGAAGCCGCGGCGTGAACGCCGCGGTGATGCCATCCTTCAGGACCTCGCGCTCGGCCGCGGCGCGCGTCTCGGCGCTTCAATGAAGCCGC
>CAZSAW010000335.1:0-8790 GCA_964604745.1 uncultured Hyphomicrobiales bacterium | reverse complement strand
CTTGAGCGTCGTCGCCTCGCCGCTGGCGAGATTATAGACGTCGAATTCATGCGCCTTGACGTCTAGCGCGCACAGGATTCCCGACACGACATCGGCCATGTAGGTGAAATCAATCGCGGCATCGCCGCCGTGGTCGAGATGGTAGCGCCGCCCTTCGAGGGCGGCATCGAGGAACGTCGTCGGCGCGCGCGGACGGGGAAGGCCGACGCCGTAAACCCACGATGTGCGCAGATTGATCGGGTCGAGGCCGTGCAGGTCGCGGTAGGTGCGGCCGAGTTGCTCGACTGCGAGCTTGGTGATGCCGTAAGGCATGAGCGGCTTCGGATGATCATCCTCGCGCGCAACCGGCGCGACGAAGTCGCCGTAGACCTCCTCGCTGCTCATGTGCACGACGCGGCGGATGCCGTTCAGCCGCATCGCCTCGAAGACGTTGATGCTGCCTTGAATGTTGACGCGAACGACGTTGCTCGGACTGCTGATCGAAAACAGCACGCCGACGATGGCGGCGAGATGGGCGACGGCATCCGGCTTTTCGCTCTGGCAGGCGGCGACGAGGCCGGCGAGATCGGTGATGTCGCCTTCAACCAGCCGGATCTTGTCGGAGGCCGCGGCCTGCGCGCGCATGGCCGGCGGGAAGGCGGCGTCGAACGCAATCGCGGTATCGCCTCGCGCCACGAGCGCCTTGATCACTTCGCGCCCGATATAGCCGCCACCGCCTGTGACAAGTACGCGCATGCCCACTTCCTCGCCCGTCCGGCCGCTCTCGCTGGCGGCCTTGCGCGGCAGAATAGATTGACGTAGCTGCTTAAGCAACTACTCTATCGCGTGACGCTGCACACGAGGATGTCGATGGCCTACCCGCTGGTCATTAATACGTTTCCCTACATCTGGAGATACCGCGTCGACGAATGTCTGCGCCATCTGGCGAAGCGCGGCTATCCGCGCGTGGAGGTCATGCTCACCGAGCCGCATTGCTGGCCGACATCCGTCAGCGCCGAGATCAGACGCGATGTCGCGGCGAGGGTGCGTGCCAAGGAGATCGAGATTTCCTCGATCAATCTCGGCGGCTTTGACAACAATTCGGCGAGCCCGGCGAAGGATGTGCGGGCGCTGGCGGTGAGCCTGCTGTCGGCCGTCATCGAACTCGCGGGTGAATGGGGTACGCGCGGAATTATTGTGTCGCCGGGCCTTGGCCGGCCGCTGCTGCCGCCGCCCGCCGCCATGCTGGAAGGGAATTTCCGCGCCACCATGGATGAAGTCCTGCCGCGCGCCGAGCGCGCGGGCGTCGATCTTCTGCTCGAAAACATTCCCTACAGCTTCCTGCCCAAGGCCGACGGGCTTGCCACCATGATCGAGTCGATCGGGCATCCGCGCCTTGGCGTCTGTTACGACGTGCCGAATGCCGTGTTCGCACGCGAGGATCCGGACTACGGCTTCGAGCGGTTGCGCAAGCATCTGCGGCTTGTTCATTTTTCCGATACCGGGCTCGAGGCGTGGCGCCATGACCGGATCGGCCGCGGTATCGTTAATTTCGGCCAGGCGCTGGCGGCGATGAAGAAGGTCGGCTATTCCGGCCCGCTGGCGCTCGAAATCATCGATCCCGACGGGGATGGCGCGATCGACGAGAGCGTCGCTGCGGTGTCCGCGCTGGGCGTGGAGTTGCCGCGCGTTTTGGCCTAGAGTTTGCAACGGCGCTTCTATGCGCCATCAAGGACAGCGGCCCGGGTGATGGCAAAACGAATCGTAAGTGGCAGAAGCCGCAATCCGGCATCGGAAGTGTCGGGCGATCTTCAGCGCCTCGGCTTTTCCGAATACGAGGCGCGGACCTACCTCGCGCTTCTGAAACTGAAGCCGGCGACGGCGTATGAAATCAGCCGCGAGGCCGGGTTGCCGCGCTCCAACACCTATAGCGCGCTGGAAAGTCTTACCAAGAAACTGGCGGTTCAGCCGGTCTCGGAAAGTCCCGTCCGCTATGTGCCCGTCGAGCCGGCCGTGCTGCTCGGGCGCATGTCGCGCGAGGTCAAGGATGTCTGCGAGCGGCTGAAGAACAGCCTGCGCGGCGTGGCGAAGAAGGAAGAGTCCGATTTCGTCTGGCGCGTCGAGGGTGCTGCGAGCGTCGATGGCAAGATCAAGGAATTGATCGACGGTGCGCAGCAACACATCTGGATCAAGGCCGCGGCTGACGTCCTGCGCGCGCATGCCGCCGAGCTGAAACGCGCGGCCGCGCGCAACGTGCATATTCTCATCATCCTGTTCGGCAGCGATCCAACGCCGTTCATGTATGGCCGCAATTGTCAGGTCTATCTGCACGAGGGCAATGGCGTGCGCATGGGCGGCGCCGACAATCTCTTCACCATCACGGTCGACTACAAGGCGGCATTGACGGCGAGCGTGGCGGGCGACGTGGTTGGCGCCTTCACGCGTTCCGAGCCGATCGTGCGCATGGCGGAGACGCTGATCCGGCACGACTATTACATCGCCGAGATTTTCAATCGCTTCGGCGAGGAGATCGATGCGGCCTTCGGTCCCTATCTCCTGTCGCTTCGCCGCAAGACATTTTCGCCGGAGCAGCTTGCGCTTCTGGAGCGGAATTTGAAGCAGGGCTCAACGAAGGATGACGGCGCCGGTCCCTCGCCTCAGCGGGGCCGGCGTAATGCGCGGACCCCGCGCAGCCGGGTTCCGCACACGACCTGAGCGGCTCCGGATCGTCACTGCAGCACGCGGACGAGATTGACCGCGAAAATCAGAAGCGACAGCACGACCAGCGCGCCGAGCGCGACGCGCTGATAGATCCGTTCGGGCGCAATCCGAAAGAGCCAGGCCCCGAGTACACCGCCGAGCAAGAAGATCGGTGCCAGCACGAAGCCGCCGCTGATCGCCTGCCGGTCCAGCAGACCAAACAGCGTCATGGACACCATCGCGACCACGAGGGCCATGCCGGAAATGATGATGACGTTGGCGCGCTTGATCAGCGCGGATCCGTCGCCCGCCACGATATAGAGAACAAGCGGCGGGCCGCCGACGCCGCCGAAACCGGTGAGGAAGCCGGAGAGGACGCCCGCCGAAATTTGTCCGGACAGGCCGCGCGGGAAGCGAAGCCTTGCGCCGGTCATCACCCAGATCGCGAGACACGCCACGGCAAGGCTGATGAGCAGGTTGCTGGCGACCGGATTGAGTCGCGTTAGTACGGCGTGGCCGAGCGGAATGGCGCAGGCTGCGGAGGGCACCATCGCGGCGAGCAGCCGTTTGTCGATGTGGGGTAATGCTGGCCGAAACAACAGAAGTGTGGCGCAACCTTCGAGCAGGGTGGCGATCGCAACGGCGGGCGCCGGACCGACGGTGAATCCGAGCACCGGAACGACGAGCAGCGCCGATCCAAAACCGGAAAAGCCGCGTAAAATGCCGGCAGCAATCACGACCGCCACGAGGACGAGCCACGTTCCCAGATCGCCGCTGCCTGCGATTGCTGTCACGGCCAGGATTCGGCCGTACGATGAATGACGCCGGCGCCAACGAAGCCGCCGTCGATCGCCAGCGTGTGCGCCGTGACATAACTTGCTTCGTCGGATGCCAGGAACAATGCGCCGGCGGCAATCTCCTCGATGCGGGCATAGCGGTTCATGGGTACGTCGGCGCGCAGAGCCCGGCGCAGATCTTGCGGCTGCCAGGCGGTCATCGGTGTATCGGTCGGCCCGGGGGCGACGGCATTCACCGTGATGCCGTGCGGCGCGAGTTCGATCGCCATGGTTTCGGTGAGATTGATGACGCCGGCTTTCGATGCGGCATAGGCGGCGCGGTCGATGGCGCCGCGAAATCCTACATTCGATGCGATGAGAATGATGCGGCCCTTGCCTTGCGCCACCATCTGCTGCGCCACCGCCTGGGCGACGAGGAAGGTGCCTGTCAGATTGATTTCAATGATACGACGCCACTCTGCCGGTGGCGTCTGCAGGAACGGCATGAGGCGGTTGACGGCCGCGCAATGCACAAGTGTATCGATGCGTCCATGCTGCAGTGCAATTTCGGCGACGCGCTCGCCGACGGCGGTTTCGTTGGCGACGTCGATCTGATGAGCGGATGCGATACCGGATGCGGCGCGCATCTCCTCCGCGACTTGCTCGGCGCTTTGCCTGTCGAGGTCGGCGACTGCGAGTGCGGCGCCTTGCCGCGCAAAGGCGAGCGCGATGCCGCGGCCAATCCCGCGGCCGCCGCCGGTGACGAGCACAATTTTTCCTGCATGGCCCGGCATTGTTTCACCCGCCCCTTCGCGCCGCCACATGACCGCGAGCGACGCGAAGTCCCACTAGCATAAAAGTAGTTGCTCTAGCTACGACGTTATGCATTCATGCAGCCGCGGCAGCGACATGACTGCCTTGGCGGAGTGAGGACTGATGCCGTTTTTGAAGGGCAGCGAATTCATCGTCGATTTTCTGATCCGCGAGAAGATTCCCTACGTCTTCGGAGTGTGCGGACATGGCAATGTCGGATTGCTCGACGCCATGTTCGATCGCCAGAGCGAGATCAAGCTCATCTCGCCGCGCCACGAGCAGGCCGCAGGCCACATGGCGGACGCCTATTTCCGCGTGAAGCACAAGCCGGTCGCGACCCTCGCTTCGATCGGGCCCGGCTCGGTCAACATGCTGATGGCGCTCGCCAACGCCTTCATCGATTCCTCGGCGATCCTTTCGATCACCGCGGCGACGCCGACGGTGCAGGCCAATCGTGCGCCATTCCAGGAAATCGGGCGGCACAATCAGGCGGACTTTGCCGCCAGCGTGCAATCCTACGTGAAGCGCTGCTATCAGCCGCAACGCGTGGAGAATTTGCCGCTTGCCTTCCGCCAGGCCCTGACGCTTGCCACGACCGGCCGACCGGGCCCGGTCAATCTCGATATTCCGTTCGACCTGTTTCAGGAAACCGGCGAGCTCGATTACGAGCCGGCGCAGAATGCCGAAATCTCAAGCCGCATCGGCGCCTCGACGGAAACCGTGAATGCGGTGGTCGATCTGCTGATCAAGGCGGAGCGGCCGCTGATCTATACCGGGCACGGCGCGATGCTGTCGGAAGCCGGATCGCAGCTGACGCAACTGGTCGATCGCCTCGGCATTCCCGTCGTCAGCCTGCCGAACGGCATGGGCGCGCTCGACATGCGCCACGAATTATCGCTCGGCTTCGTGGGCCGCAACGGCTCCTATCCGGCAAACGAAGCCGCGCGGCATTGCGATGTGCTCCTCAATCTCGGCGCGCGCTTCGACGACCGTTCGGCCTCGTCCTGGATCGCCGGCTATTCGTGGAATATCCCGCCCACCAAGCTCATCCAGGTGGACATCGATCCGATCGAGATCGGCCGCAATTATCCGGTCGCGGTCGGCGTTCCGGCCGACGCCCGGACATTTCTCGCGCAACTGCTTGCGGAGCTTGAGCGCCGCGGCACGAAGAAGCGCCCCGAGCGCTGGCTGTCGCAGATCGCGACCTGGCGCGGCGAATGGGAAAAATACGTGCGTCCCAATTTCGACGTCGCCAGTTCGCCCTTGCGACCGGAACGCATCGTCAAGGAGATGCGCCAGATCCTGCCCGACGATGCGATCCTCATTCCCGACGTCGGTGCGCACCACAACTGGTTCATGCAGTTCTGGCAGGTGCGCAAGCCGCAGACCTTCCTCAACGCGTACGGCTTTGGCGCGATGGGCTTCAGCGTGTGCGGCGTGCTCGGCGCGAAGCTCGCGGCACCGGATCAGCCATGCATCAGCGTATGCGGCGACGGCGGCTTCACCATGACGCCGTATGTTCTCGCCACCGCGGTTGAATACAACATCCCCGCCATCTGGCTGGTCTGGAACAATTTCGGCTGGACCTCGATCCGCGACATCCAGGTTGGCATGTTCAATGGCCGCGAAATCGGCACGCTCTTCTATCGCGATGGCGAGCGCTACAATCCTGACTTCGCGGCAATGGCGCGCTCCTACGGCGTCGAAGGCATCACCGTGAAGCACGCCGATCAGCTTGGCGACGCACTCAAGCATGCCATCCAGCTCGGCAAGCCTTGCCTGCTCGACGTCCATGTCGACGGCGACATCCGCCCGCCATCGACCGGCGCCTGGCAATTGCCGCCGACGCCATACCGCGAGCCGGCCTACGGCAAGCGATACCTGCCGGAGTAATGAGGCTATGAGCGATCCTGTCCTGTTCGAACGTACCGACAACATCGTCACACTGACGCTCAACCGCCCCGATACGCGCAACGCGCTGACGGCGGAGGTCGTAGACGCGCTGGTGGCAGCCTGCGATCGCATCGGATTCGATCATACCGTGCGCGCCGTCATCGTCACCGGGGCGGGGCCTGCCTTCTGCGCCGGCGGCAGCGTCAAGGACATGCGCGAGCAGAGCGGCCTTTTCGGCGGCAGTCCTGCCGAGATGCGCAACCGCTATCGCACCGGCATCCAGCGCATTCCGCTCGCGCTCTACGATCTCGAGGCACCGACTATCGCCGCCGTCAACGGCGGTGCGATCGGCGCGGGCTGCGATCTCGCCATGATGTGCGATATCCGTATCGCCGCCGACAATGCCGTCTTTGCCGAAAGCTTCGTCAAGCTCGGCATCATTCCGGGCGACGGCGGCGCATGGCTTCTGCCGCGCGTCGTCGGCATGTCGCGGGCCTGCGAAATGTCGTTTACCGGGATGCAGGTGCCGGCGGCCAAGGCGGTCGAATGGAATCTCGCATCGCGGGCCGTGCCGGCCGACAAGCTGCTCGATGAAGCGCGCGCAGTAGCGAACGCGATCGCGGCCAATCCGCCGGAAGTGCTGCGCATGACGAAGCGGCTGCTGCGCGAGAGCCAGCGAACGGACCTGCGCACCTGCCTCGAATTGTCGGCGGCGTTCCAGTCGATCGTGCAGCATCTTCCCGACCATCGGGAAGCGGTCTCGGCGATGTTTGAAAAGCGCACCGGTACGTTTACCGGCGCGCGTTGAGTGGGAGACAGAAACGTGGCGGTCAAGATCGTCGAAAACAGCGCCCTCGAACTCGATGTCGGCGACGAGCAGGCGCCGCTCACCTTCACGGTGACGCCGGAGCTGAACCAGCAATATCTCTTCGCGGTCGAGGATTATCACCCGCGCTACTGGCGCTCGGGCGAGTGGGGGGAGCCGATCGTTCACCCCTCGATCCTCATGAACATGTCCAATCGCACGCGCAGCCCGTCGTTCAAACTGCCGGCGGGATGGAGCTCGATCCACGCGCGCGACGACACCGAATTTCACTCCGCCGCGCGGGTCGGCGAGACGCTCACGGTCCGCTGGACGGTGGTCGAGCGATACGAGCGCCGCGAGCGGCCCTATCAGGCGCTCGAGGTACGGATCACGCGCCCCGACGGTTCGCTTGCGCTCCGCCGTATCGCGCATTCGACGGTATCGCGCCCGGACAAGGCCGTGACGGGCAAGGCGTCGTAAGGCGCGGACAAAAGAAGACGAGGTTTGCAGATGATCGATCGCTCGGTAACCGATGGCGCTGAATTCCGCGGAGACGGCAAGCACATTACCGCCGCGCGGCTCGTCACGTTTTCCGGCGGCCCGCTGACGGAGGCGGGCTGGCCGCGCAAGAATATTCACACCGATACCGATTTCGCCAAATCGACCGGCCTGCCGTCGCGCTGCGCCTCGGGCACGCAGTTCCAGGGGCAGATGGTCGAATTCATGATCAGCCTGTTCGGCGAGGGGTGGTTCACGTCGGGAATCATGAACGTGAAGTTCGTCGACCTGGTTCTCGAAGGCCAGACGGTGACTGCGCACGCCAAGGTAACCGGCCGCAAGCCCGACACGGGCGGCAAGACTCGCATCGAGCTGGAAATCTGGAGTGAGCGCGACGACGGCCGCAAGGTCATGACCGGCAACGCCAGCGGCATCGTGGACTGACGCCTCATCATGATCCGGCTCACCGAAGATAAAACCAAGGCGTGGCTCGCGGCGCGCGGCTTGCCGGTGCCGCGTGGCGTCAAGGCCGACAACGCCGACGAAGCGGCGCAGGCAGTGGAGCGGTTCGGCGGCGGCGTGATCAAGGCGCTGGTCGCGACCGGGCGGCGCGGCAAGGCCGGCGCGGTGCGCGTCGTGCAGGACGCCAAACAGGCAACCGAGGCGGCGAAAGCCATTCTCGGCGCGCGCGTCGGCGAGCATGCCGTCGAGCGGCTCTATGTCGAAAGCAAGATCAATATCGCCCGCGAATTCTATCTCGCCTTCGCCTTCGAGGGCCGGAGCCCTTCGGTCGTCGCCAGTATCAACGGCGGCGTCGATATCGAGGAGGTTCATCGGCAGTCGCCGGATTCCATCGTCCATCGTCTCATCGATCCGGTCGCCGGCCTTCGCTTCTGGGACGCACTGGAGCTGTGGGAGGCGGCGAAGGCGCCGAACGACGGTCTCGCGGCACTCGCGCGGATCACGGTTGACCTCTGGCGCGCATTCCGCGACGCGGATGCCTTGACGCTCGAGATCAATCCGCTGGCGCTCGACGAAGGAAAGAAGCTGTCGCTTGTCGGAGCGATGATGGGCATCGATCCGAACGCGCTGTTTCGCCAGCGCCAATGGGAGAGCGAGATTTCCGAGCAGGTGGTCGCCGGACGAAAGCCGACCAAGGGTGAACTTGCGGTCGAGGAGGCCAATCGCACGTTGCCCGGCGGCGCCGTGCGCTACACCGAGCTCGACGGCGAGATCGGCCTGCTTGTCGGCGGCGGCGGTGCCTCGCTCCTCGTACACGACATGATTCTCGCGCGCGGCGGGCGTCCGGCCAACCACACCGATTCC
>CAZSAW010000334.1:0-27114 GCA_964604745.1 uncultured Hyphomicrobiales bacterium | reverse complement strand
GATCGGCATCCATCCGGGCAAGACCCCGATCTTCACCGCCGACGAGCGCGTCGCGATGCTGCAGGAGACATGCGCCGCCGCCGCGCGCGAGGCCAAATGCGAGCTGAGCTGCACGACCTTTGCCGGCCTCGTCGTCGACGCAGCGAAGAAGGAAGGCGCGGCCATGCTGATCCGCGGCCTGCGCGACGGCACCGATTTCGATTACGAAATGCAGATGGCGGGCATGAACGCGACCATGGCGCCCGGCCTTCAGACGGTGTTCCTGCCGGCGAGCCCAGCGGTCCGCCCGATCACCGCCACTTTGGTGCGCCAGATCGCGGGCATGGGCGGCGATGTCGGGCCGTTCGTGCCGGCAAGCGTCGCCTCGCGGCTGAAAGCGAAATTCGCCGGCAAAGCCGGCCGCTGATCCTCAAGGAGAATCCATGATCCGTATCGTCGCCATCGTGGCCGCGCTCATTTGCGCCGCTCCGGCTTTGGCGCAGGCGCCGAAACTGCCGGCCGGCGTCGACCCGCAAAACGCGCTCGTGATCGACACGACCAAGGGCCGCGTCGTAATCCGGCTGCGCACCGATCTCGCTCCCAAACATGCGGAACGCCTGAAGCAGCTTGCGCGCGACGGCTTCTACAACAACGTGCCGTTCCACCGGGTGATGGATGGCTTCATGGCACAGACTGGTGACGGACAGAATTTCAACGGCACCGGCCACTCGAAATATCCGAACATCGCCGCCGAATTTACGCAGACGCCGTTCAAGCGCGGCGTTGTCGGCATGGCGCGCGCGAGCGATCCCAATTCGGCCAATTCGCAATTCTTCATCTGCTTTGCCGATGCATCGTTCCTCAACGGCCAATACACCGTCGTCGGCGACGTGATCTCCGGCATGGATATCGTCGACAAGCTGAAAAAGGCGCCGGCCGGATCGCAGAGTGGAACTGTCACCGATCCGGACAAGATGGTGAAGGTGCAAGTGGCCGCCGACATGAAGTGACGGCCCAACAAACGATCGAACGGAGGAAGACCAATGGCAAAGCCGGAAGACACGATGATCCTCGACACCACGCAGGGCCAGGTGGTGATTGCCATGCGGCCTGATCTCGCGCCCGGTCACGTTGCGCGCATCAAGGAGCTTGTCCGCGACGGCTTCTACGACGGCATCGTGTTTCATCGCGTCATCGACGGCTTCATGGCGCAGACCGGCTGCCCGCAGGGCACCGGCACCGGCGGTTCGGGCAAGAAGCTGAAGGCGGAATTCAACAAGGAGCCGCATGTGCGCGGCACGGTCTCGATGGCGCGGGCGCAGAACCCGGATTCTGGCGACAGCCAGTTCTTCATCTGCTTCGACGACGCGACGTTCCTCGACGGCCAGTACACGGTCTGGGGCAACGTGATTTCCGGCATGGAGAATGTCGACAAGATCAAGCGCGGCGAGCCGGTGCAGAACCCGGACAAGATCATCAAGGCGTCGATGGCGGCCTGAGCCTCGCCAGCGCGCCGGATGCCAAGGTCATGGCCGGGCTTGTCCCGGCCATCTCGATTCAATAGGCACAGGAAGGCCTGACGGGATCGCGGCGACGGCGCGGCGATGGCGAGAAAATGCGTACCGACCTCTTCGATTTCGACTTGCCGCCTGAGCGCGTCGCGCTCCGCCCGGCATCGCCGCGCGACTCGGCGCGGCTTCTCATGGTTCGGCCGGGGGAGACGCCGGAATTGACCGACAGATCGGTTCGCGACCTGCCCGATCTTCTCCAGCCTGGCGACGCTCTCGTCGTCAACGACACCAGGGTTATTGCCGCGCGCCTGGTCGGGCGCCGCACCGGACGCGGTCCCGACGCAAAGATCGAGGCAACGCTGCACAAGCGGCTGGACGGCTCGCGCTGGCTTGCTTTCGTCAAGCCGGCGAAGCGGCTCGAGCCGGGCGACATGGTTCGCTTCGGTGAAGAAGGAAAGGTGTGCTTTCTCGGTCAGCTCGATGCGACGGTGGAAGCGAAAGGCGAGGGCGGCGAGGTGACGCTCGCTTTCGCCTTTCACGGGCCGGTGCTCGATCAGGCCATCGCCGAGCGGGGCGACATGCCGCTGCCACCCTATATCGCTTCGCGCCGCGCGCCCGACGATCAGGACCGCAGCGACTATCAGACCGTGTTCGCGCATGAGGAAGGTTCGGTTGCAGCACCGACAGCCGGGCTGCATTTCACCGACGACCTGCTTGCGCGGCTTGCGGCACGCGGCATCGCCCAGCATCGGGTGACGCTGCATGTCGGGGCCGGGACTTTTCTGCCGGTGAAAGCTGACGATATCGCGAACCACAAGATGCATACCGAATTTGGATCTGTGAGCGCGGAAACGGCCGCTGCACTCAACGCGGCGCGCGCGGCGGGTGGACGTATCGTCGCCGTGGGCACGACCGCGCTGCGGCTTCTGGAAAGCGCAACTGACGTGGACGGTACGATCAAGCCTTTCGCCGGCGAGACGTCGATCTTCATCACGCCGGGCTACGGATTTCGTGCCGTCGATGTGTTGCTGACGAACTTCCATCTGCCGCGCTCGACCCTGTTCATGCTGGTCTGCGCGTTTTCGGGCCTCGAGACGATGAAGCGTGCCTATGCGCATGCGATCGAAACCGGCTATCGCTTCTATTCCTACGGCGACGCGTGCCTGCTATTTCCGGGCCGATGACCGAGCCGTTTTCCTTTCGCCTGACCGGGACCGACGGCGCCGCGCGCCGCGGTGAATTTGTAACCGCGCATGGGCGCGTGCAGACGCCGGCCTTCATGCCCGTGGGGACTCAGGCGACGGTGAAGGCCGTCCTGCCTGAAGAGGTCGCCAGGACAGGCGCCGAAATCATTCTCGGCAATACGTATCACCTGATGTTGCGCCCGGGTGCGGAGCGCGTCGCGGCGCTCGGCGGCCTGCATCGCTTCATGAACTGGCCGGGACCGATCCTCACGGACTCCGGCGGCTTTCAGGTGATGTCGCTCGCGCAATTGCGAAAAGTCGAAGAGAAGGGCGTGACCTTCCGCTCTCATCTCGACGGCACGATGTTCGAGTTGACGCCGGAACGGGCGGTCGAAATCCAGCTCCTCCTCGGGGCCGACATCGCGATGCAGCTCGACGAATGCCTGCGGCTGCCCGCGACACATGACGACATGGATCGTGCGATGAGCCTGTCGCTGCGCTGGGCGGAACGCTGCAGGCGCGCATTCGAGTCTGCGCCGCCCGGCCACGCTTTGTTCGGCCTCGAGCAGGGCGGCGACGATCCGGCGCTGCGCGTGGCGAGCGCCCGAAATCTTGTCGACATGGATTTTCACGGTTACGCGATCGGCGGGCTTGCAGTCGGCGAACCGCAGACGACGATGCTGGCGATGATCGAAACGGCGGTGCCCGTCTTGCCGGCCGATCGCCCCCGCTACCTCATGGGCGTCGGTACGCCGGACGATCTCGTAAAGGCCGTCGCGCGCGGCATAGACATGTTCGATTGCGTGATGCCGACCCGTAACGGCCGCCACGGTGCGGCGTTCACCCGCTTCGGTGTCATCAATCTCTCGAACGCGCGTCACGCAGCCGATCCGCGTCCGCTCGACGAGCAGAGCAGCTACGGCCCGACGCGAACCTACTCGCGCGCCTATCTGCACCACCTTGTGAAGGCCAACGAGATGCTCGCCGCAATGCTCCTGTCCGCGATCAATCTCGCTTATTATCAGGAATTAATGCGAAATTTACGCGATGCGATCGAGCGGCGCGGTCTCGCCGATGCTGTCGCGCAGACGCAGCACGGTTGGGCGCAGGGCGACATTGCGCCTTTGTAATTTTCGCGCTGCGGCGAAATGGAATACGCGAGCCGCGCCATAACTTCGTCTTGATTGCGGCGGCCAAATCGCGCGCGACAAGACGATTTTGATTCATTCATTGCCTGCGCCCCGGAGGGGCCCACGACCGAACGACCGGCTCCGACCGCTTCGGCTCGATTGCTTCACCGCGGGCGACCGGGCGTTTCCAGCGCGATCACTCGCAACAAGGAGAAGAACCATGTCCATGTTTGAAAATCTCGGCGGCGTGCTGAAAGGCGCCCTCGGCCAGATCGAGGCGGATGCGCTCCCCGTGATTCTGTCGCAGGTGCTCGCCAAGACTGATCTCGGCAGCATCGGCGGATTGCTGGGAAAATTGCAGGAAGCCGGACTCGACAAGCAGGTCTCGTCCTGGCTCGGCAGCGGACCCAACCAGCCGATCACGATGGACCAGATCAAGGCGGCGCTCGGCAACCAGCAGGTCCAGGACCTCGCCCGACAATTCGGTATTCCGGTCGACAAGCTTCTCGCGGTCCTCTCCGGACAGCTTCCGCAGCTTGTCGATCAGCTCAGCCCGCACGGCAAATTGCAGGAGCCTCACAAGGCCTGAGCGGCGGCGAACCAACGCGGTTCGGAAAAGAGGCGTAATTTTTTCCAAGGAGAGCGATCATGACGATGAGACAACTCGGCCGCTATGCGGCCATTGCGGCCGGCGCGCTGGTGTTGTTCGGCTCGCATCAGGCTTTCGCCCAGAGCAAGATGAAAGCCTGTGCGGATGAATGGAACAAGATGAAGGCGGCAAACCAGACCGCCGGCAAGACGTACAGGGAATTCAGCAAGGAATGCATGTCCAAGACGGACACGCAGGCGACCGCCCCGGCGGCGACGAAGCCGGCCGAAACGGCCAAGACGACGACCGCCAAGACGACTTCAGCGCCGAAGACGGAAACAAAATCGACAACGACGACCCCCGCGACCAAGCCGACGGATGGCCGTCAGGCGATGTATGCGCGCGAGCGCGCATGCGGCGCCGACTGGAAGGCGGACAAGGCCGCCGGCAAGATTCCGGCCGGGCAGAAATGGCCGCAATACTGGAGCGAGTGCGACAAGCGCAAGAAGGCGCAGGGAATGTAGCGGTTCGACGCGAGCGTCTTCGAGCTCGCGACATGCGCTCGGCATCGAGGCGAACGCCAGTTCGCCTCGACCTGCGTTCAAGAAAACAAAGTGTGACTTAGTCGCCGTGCGGCGTGAATTCGACGGCCGTGCGAAACTCGTGGTCGCAACTGTCGCAGTTCCACGTGTAGAGGATCAGGCCGTCGCCCACGAGTTTGGTATCGGCTGCGGCGAACATACCATCGCCACAGCGGGGGCAGACGGGCCTGCGGAACCAACCCATGCAGGTCAATTCGGAGTGAGTGGTCTGAAGTCTCATCGCCAGCCTCCTCCTTCGTTGTAACCATCCACCGCAAATCCGACGTTAGAAGCCGTCTGTGGCAGAGCAAAGACGTTTTGGGGGAAGTTAGGTGACGCGTGCTCTTTCCTGCTGCACCGCACAGGGCGGCCTCGCAAAAGGCTAGAAGAGACATGTTCACAAGAGCTTCGCCGATCCGCTAAAGTTTGTGCTTCAAGCGTGGCGAAGTCGAAGCGCAAATCATGAAGCCGCGCGGCGAGGGGATCGCATGCTTCGTGCCGCCTTGGTCGGCCTTTTGCTGGTGACGCTGATGCCCGCAGCCCCGTTTGGCAGTACGCCGGGTGCGCGGGCGCAGGCCATCTCGCGCACCGAACCCTCTCCGGACTCGCGCCCGCCAAGCCGCATGCAGAAGATCAGCAAGCGCACCAAGGAAACGCTGGCGCAATTGAAGCTGAAACTGACAGTACACCAGCAGCGCTGGCTCGAATGCCGCCGCGAAGCACGAGTGCAGCGGATCGCCGGCCGCAAGACGAGGAAGTTCCTCGACGCCTGTATGGCCGACAGCTGGCGCTGAGCGATGCCGCGCCGGCCCGTGGGCCGGCGTTAACCATCCCGATGATGCTCGCTTGAGTTGTCGCGCGATTGCCATCAATTCGGGCGGCTGCGCTCACGAAATTGACGCAAGCGGTTGTTCAGTTCGGCCGCGCCCGGCGAAAAATTCTCGTGGGCGGCTCGGGGCTTGGGACGCGTTCGGAGGGGACATGCGTTCGCTGATCAGCATCGCAGTGGCGATCCTGCTACTGGCCGCGCCAGCACAGGCCGCGCGTGTGCAGCCGGCGGATTTCGGCTCGGCCGAATCCATTCTCAGGTGGATCAACAATTATCGGAACAAGCCCGATCTCGGGAACGTGCCGGGCGCGGTGCGCGCGCTCAGCGAATTCGGCGCGTTCAAGGATCCCGACGGCTCGGGCGTCTATGTCGGCTTCATTGCCGGCATCCTTGGCGCCAATCCGGCGCACGCCGACGACCTGGTCGAAAAAATGGCGCCGATCCAGGCGCAGGATCAATGGGCGATCGTCCGCGCCGTTGCCTATTCGGGCCTGCCGGACTGGCAGGCGTTGCTTGAGCGCCACGCCGATCAGATGCCGACCCGGCGCGTGATGATCGACAAGTACGTGACCGGCAAGCTGCCGACGCTGAAGGATATCGGCACGCCGAAAGATCCCTCCTGGTTCGACAAGATGTGGAGCTTCGGCGACGACAAGAAGCCAGCCAAGAAGTTGCTCGAACCCACATCCGATCTGCTCGATACGTTGTGGGGCTATTATTTCGCCACCAACTCGGCGCCGCCCGTCGCCCGCATCATCGCCATGCTGCCGATGTCGAAGGAGCGCGACAAGGTGGATCGGCTGATGATTGGAAGCATGGCGAAGTTCACGCTGGCCAGCAACGCCGCGCGCGACCCCGCGCTGCTCGTGCTGCTCAAGCGCCAGAGTCTGAAACAGCCGAAAGAGACGCTCGTCATCCTCAACGACGTGATCGACGCCGCCGAATCCGTCGAGCTTGGACGCTTGCGCAAGGAAGCGCTCGCCTCGATCGAAGAGCTCAAGATCAAGGGCCCCGGCAGCCGCCGCGACATGGCGTGGTGGGGCCAGGTCGGCGAGGGCGCGATCGGTGTGGGCTGCGTCACCGCAGCCGCACTCGGCGCCGTCGCGCTCGGTCTTCCCTGCGTGATCGGGGGCGCATCATCGTCCGCCGCGCTGCGCTATCTCTCCTCGCAGCAATAGCGGTTGGCCCTGCGCCTTTGGCGCTCGGGCCGACTTGTTCCCTGAAAAAGGCGCGGGAACCCCGCGCCTTTTTGTCGCGTTGGCTCGCCGGGACCAGGGGCAAGTCTGTGGAGGAACGAGCGATGTCACAGTTGATGAAGGTCGCGGCACTTGCCGCCTTTGCTGCTGCACTGATGGCAACACCGTCAAACGCGCAGAATTTCAATGGCAACGAGCCGGGTATGTACGGCGAAGGCATGAATGCGAACGCCTATCATTCCCTTGGCGGCCCGCTGCAGGGCGCCAACGGCATGTGCTTCACATACACGCAGAAGGAACTTGGCCTCGGCTACTGGACCAATTGTCCGAATGTGCGGACCGAGGCGACCGGCAATCTCGCGCGCGCCAGCGCCGATCGGGCGGCCAATTACTCGCGCCGCCGCGCGGAAAGTGAGGGCGGACGCTGAGTTCGCGTTGCGTCCCGAAGAAACGGCGCGGCAATTGCCGCGCCGTTTTTCTTGAGAGCTGCCGGTCGAAGAACGTCAGACTTCCTCGCCCTTCGGCCGCAGCAAGGTGTATTGCTTGGTCGGCTGGATGACCTTCCAGTCGCCATCATAGATCGCGATGACTGCAACTTCGACGACTTGTGCAAAGCCGTCATGGGTCCGCGTCATGCGGATGCTGTCTCCGCGCAGGAACGCGACGCGAACGATACCGCAGGCATGCTGCTGGTCGGGCTTCGTCCCGGGTGGCGACGATTCATGATTGACTGCGTTCAGCGCCGAGTCGGCATCGCCGTGGAAGATGCTGGCGAAGCGCTCGACCTGCTGCGGCGTGTCACAGATGAGGCCGTCTGCAATCTCGGCCTGATCCTGGCCGGGGGTTTGCTCTTCGCTCATCGCCCGCAGCGGAAAGACTGCGGCCGCACATGCGAGGGCGACGGCCAGTGTAGGAAAGATGCGCATGAATGTGCTCCGTTGTGGAGAATGGCTCACTCTCTCCCTCGACGTCCTCCACGCGGCGCTTGGCACGCCCTATCTTACGTCCGCTGAACAAACGAACTCCCCGGCAAGTGGTTCCGCACCCTTGCCTCGCGCAACCGCGCCATCCGCATGGGAGCAATGCGGTCGAGTGAGCGGACTCCGAAAAAACGCTGTCGCGGGTTTGCAATTTCGCGGCATTTCCGGCGCGGGAACGCGTGGAGTGCTGTTGATCTCGTTTGTGGTTTGGCGATAGGCATTCTCACAATGTTGAGAGCGGACATCGCGTTCGTCGCAGCCCTGCTCGTCATGATCGGGGCCAATCTTTATTTCGGTCCGGGAATCGGCGAGCGCGTGGCCATGCAATGGGGCCTTGGCGGGCAGCCGACATGGTATGCGCCACGACTCGGAGCGATGTGGGGACCGGTCGCTTTCGCATTGTGCGTACGAGTCCTGATTTGGCTCGCGATGACCTATACGCCGGACAAGGTTCACGGCGCGGAGATCGGCGTCCTTCTGTTCTCAACGATCGCTGCCGTCGTCCACGTCGGCATTCTGATGGCCGCGCGGAAGCGATGAGCGTCGGCGTCTGACGACATTCGAGCGGAAGGATTGGCGAGCCCAGATGGATTCGAACCATCGACCTACTGATTAAAAGTCAGTTGCTCTACCGACTGAGCTATGGGCTCCAGGTCAAGGCCGCGACAGCGCGCTGGGCCAAAGCGACCGGTGGACGAAGCATGGGCCCGTCCTGCGCGCTGTGTAGGGGTGCTCCGCCGCAGGGTCAATAGCACCATCGAAAGGGCTCGCCAGCGGCCCGGGCTTTGCTTAGCCTGTGCGGTCCGTCCCTCGAAAATCGCGAGTTTCCGATGCCCATCGTGAATCGTATCGCCGAGTTTCATCCGGAAATCACCGCGTGGCGGCGCGACCTGCATGCACACCCGGAACTCCTGTTCGACGTGCATCGAACTGCTGCATCCGTCGCCGAGAAGCTGAAGGCGTTCGGCTGCGACGAGGTTGTGTCCGGCATCGGCAAGACCGGCGTGGTCGGCGTGATCCGTGGCCGCAAGGGCGCGGGCGGCAAGGTCATCGGCCTGCGCGCCGACATGGACGCACTGCCGATCCACGAGGCGAATGACGTTCCCTACAAGTCGACCGTGCCGGGGAAGATGCATGCCTGTGGCCATGACGGCCACACGGCGATGCTGCTCGGCGCCGCGAAATATCTGGCCGAGACGCGCAACTTCGCGGGCACGGCGGTCGTCATCTTTCAGCCGGCCGAGGAGGGCGGCGGCGGCGGGCGCGAGATGGTCAATGATGGCATGATGGATCGCTTCGGCATCGCCGAAGTCTACGGCATGCACAATTATCCCGGCCTGCCGGTGGGCGAATTTGCGATCCGGCCGGGCCCGATCATGGCCGCGGCCGACCGCCTGAGCATCGAGATCGAAGGCAAGGGCGCACATGCCGCGCGCCCGCATGCTTCGGTCGACACTGTTCTTGTCGGCGCGCAGATCGTGAACCAGATCCAGTCGGTGGTGTCCCGCAACGTCGATCCGCTGGAATCGGCCGTCGTGTCGATCACGTTGTTTCATGCCGGCACGACCGACAACGTCATTCCGCACACGGCCCATCTGCGCGGCACGGCGCGGAGCCTCACCCCCGAAGTGCAGGACCTGCTGGAACAGCGGCTGCATATGATCGTCGAGGGCACGGCGAAACTTTACGGCGCGACGGCAAAGCTCACCTACAAGCGCGACTATCCCATCACGCGCAACAATGCGGAGAAAGCGGCGTTCGCGGCTTCGGTCGCCAAGGAAATCGCCGGCAACGATCGCGTCAACACTGACGTCGCGCCGGTGATGGGAGCGGAGGATTTCTCCTTCATGCTCAACGCACGGCCGGGGGCTTTCATCTTCGCCGGAAACGGTGACAGTGCGGGCCTGCACCACCCGCAATACGACTTCAATGACGACCTCATTCCCGTCGGATCGTCATACTGGGTGCGGCTGGTCGAGAAGGCGCTCGCCGTCTAGCGCACGGCTATCCCAAACGCCATCACCGGGACGAGCCCGGTGATGATGATCCCTTGCGACCGCGGTCTACTGAATGGTCTCGGGCTGTTTCTCGACCGGTGTCGCTGCCGTGGTCGCGGTCGCCTGCGCGATGGCTGCGGCGCGGCGCGGCCAGAGCACGAGGAGACGCCGCTCGAGCGAGCGCCAATAGGCGAAGTCGTTGAAGCGCGAGCCTTCGATCGCGGCGAGCAGCGAGGCGGACAGGAAAGGCAGGCTCTGCAGCAGGAGCACGCCCGCGTAGATATTGATCTCGCGCACCTGCTTGGCGTTGGTCGCAATCAGCACGATCGCGCCCACGACCAGAAGTCCGCCGATCAACGTCTCCCAGAAAGCCTGGAAGTCCTGCGTCAGCCGGCTGCCGCCGCCCTTGGCGGTGCGGTTGAAGGGCAGGTGATCCTTGATGAGGCCGTCGCCGACCGCGCGCGCCACCGTCCATTGTACCGACATCGCGGCGAAGACTGCGCTGAAGGTGTGGCGCGCCGAGATCGGCACGCGCAGGCGGTAAAGTGTGACGAAGTGCAGAAGTGAGACGACGAACGCCGCGATGATCGGGATCGTCAGGATCTTGTCGGGGATGGCGATGCCGACAAAGGCGACGACCGGCACCCACAGGAGATTGAGGATCGCGACGACAACGCCGAGCGTTTCCGCGCCGAGCCAGTTGAGCCAGCCGAGCGTGAAGTCGCGCCGCTGCTCGCGCGTCAGGCTCGACACGCCGGGCAGGAAGCGCCGCCAATGCTTTTTAATGAGTTGCATGCCGCCATAGGCCCAGCGATGGCGCTGCTTCTTGTAGGCCTCGAAGGTATCGGGCAGGAGGCCGAAGCCGTAACGGCGATTGGTGTAATGCGCGTGCCAGCCAAGCTCGAGCAGCGTCAGGCCGAGATCGGAGTCTTCGACGATTGTGTCGCTCGACCAATTGCCCGCGGCTTCGAGCGCCGCGCGGCGCACGAGGCACATGGTGCCATGCACGATGATCGCATTGGCCTCGTTGCGCTGGACCATGCCGATATCGAAGAAGCCGGAATACTCGCCCTGCATCGCGTAATGCATGACGCTGCGTTCGCCGTCGCGGTGATCCTGCGGCGCCTGCACGAGGCCGACTTTCGGATCGGCGAATTGCGGCACGAGATGCGAAAGCCAGTCCGGCGTGACGATATAGTCGGCATCGATGACGCCGATGATCTCGGCATCGGGCGCGGTCATCGACAGCGCGAGCCGCAGCGCGCCGGCTTTGAAGCCTGCGAGATTATCGGCGCGCACGAACTTGAAGCGATCGCCCAATGTGCGGCAATGCTCCTCGACCGGCTGCCACGAGGTGGGATCCGGCGTATTGTTGATGACGACGATGCACTCGAAATTCGGATAGGTGAGCCGCGACACCGCATCGAGCGTAGCCTTGAGCATCTCTGGCGGCTCGCGATAGGCGGGCACGTGGATGGAGACCTTCGGCGCATAATTCTCGGGCGCGAGTGGAGGTGCATCGATCAGGCGGCGCGGCTTGCGCCCGAACGCGATGGCGGCAATCTCCTCCATGCGCGCGAGCGCGATGAAGGTCAGCGGGATGAGGAGTGCGACGCCGAGTCCGAGCGCGATGGCCGCGCCGGTGACGAAGTAATGTCCCTTCCAATAGGCAAAGACGGTAGTGAACCAGAAGCCGACCACATGCGCCGAACCGGCGAGGAGTGCTGCCTGCCGCACGGTTGCGCCGTTGAAGGCGAGGATCGGAAGCGAGAACAGCACGCCGAGAAGAACGGCGAGCACCATGTGCTTCCAGTGATCCGGATCGGTGATCGGGCCGGACCACTCGAATTTCGGCTGGCGTGACGCGTCGAAAATGCCCCAGTACGGGCCGACGCCGCCTTCGAAAATCTTCCAGGGCTGATCGATCGCTTCGACGATGTTGTAGTCGATGCCGAAGGCTTCGGCGCGGTTGACGAAGTCGCGCAACACGGTCGCCTGCTCGATGCGGCCGGGCGTGGCGTCCTTCAGGTTGTAGCCGGCGCTCGGCCAGCCAAACTCGGCGATGACGATGCGCTTGCCGGGAAACGACTTGCGCAGGAGATCGTAGATGACGATCGCCTGGTCGACGGCCTGTTTTTCCGAAAAGCCTTCCCAGTAGGGCAGGACGTGCGCGGCGATGAAGTCGACCGCGGACGCCAGCTCGGGATGCTCGACCCAGACGTGCCAGATTTCGCCGGTTGTGACCGGGACTTGCGTCTCGCGCTTCACGCGCTGGATCTTCTTGATCAGCTCATCGACAGTCTGCTCGCCGCGGAAGATCGTTTCGTTACCGACGACGATGCCGTCCACGTTGGTGTGGCGGCGGGCGAGGTCAATCACCGAGCGCATTTCGCGCTCGTTGCGCTGATCGTCCTTGTCGATCCAAGCGCCGATGGTGGCCTTCAGGCCGAACTCGTTGGCCACGCCGGGCACAAGCTCGACGCCTCCGGTCGACGAATAGGTACGGATGGCGCGGGTATAGGGGGCAAGGACGCGCAGATCGGAGCGGATCTGCTCGATCGACGTCTTTCCGCCGGCATCCGGGTGGGCGGAGCCGTCAAAAGGTGCGTAGGAAACGCTCGCGAGCTGGCGGTCAAACGAAGGAGATGGAATTTCGGTGCGGGCAACAGCCCACAAGCCCGCATGCACGCACGCGAGGAGCGCGACGACGGCGGCGACGGAGCGCATGACACGCTAAACCAGATGGGGCGGAGGTTGACCGATGCCAGCCTGTCCCCTAGGCCGCCATCTGCTGCAACGCAGCATATCTCGAAAGAGACGAATAATCAAATGGGTTGGCGTCATGGCGTTTTGAAGGCGTCACGTCACCACCCGCACCGATAATTCGGCTATTGAGAACTGGTTCCTCCTTGCGCTGCGGGAGGAGCATTTGTCGCAGCGGTGGTGGGCGGAATCGCGGGATTGATCCAGCAGGCCTGGACCCGCGCGTTCAGGCTCTCGGGCACCTTGGGGTCGATATTGCCCTGCCGGACGACACAGCGGAACGCGGCCTGGATATGGCCGCCGGGGCAGCCGAATCGGTCGTAGAGATCGAGGTGGCGGAAAGCCGTATCGAGGTCGTCGCGCCAGAGGAGGTTGACCACCCGGCGGCCGAGCCAGATGCATTCGGGGTTACCGGCTGGGCCGTTAATCGCCTTCTCCGCCTCGGCGAGATCGTCGATCTTGCGCTGGCTGTCCTTGCCGGCGTCAGCACCCGCGCGGGCCTTTTCGGAGGCGCCGGCGTCGCCGCTTTGCGCGAGGGCGGGCGCGGCAGGGCAGGCCAGCGCCAGCGCGATCAGGCCCGCGGAGAGATGGAACGCAACGCGACCACACATTCGGTTCAGACAACGCGAGTTCGGGGACAGACGGAAGCTTTTCGGATCGACTGGCACACAGGTCATCGGAATAGGACAGCAATGCGGCGCTGCTTTTTCAGAAGGCAGCCCCGCGGACATGAGCCAATTGGAGCCCTTTGTCCAGCAGGAGCCGCAGTTTTCATTAAAGCCGCGCTGCTTTGTCCCGCGCAGCGCGCTGCACTTGGCAGCACCGCCGGGTCCGGGCGATAAGGCGCGTGGTGACGCCCTCCATGCCTGCAACGCTCCGTTCGCCGCTCGGCCGCCCCGCCGCCTGCTTCGCCTTCGCGATCGCAGCAATCGGCGCATTCTGGTGGTGGATGGGCGCTCCCGTGCCGATGCCGCCATCGCCACTCGCCAAAGGCGAGAAACTTTACTGCATCTCCTACGCTCCGTTCCGCGGCGCACAGAGTCCGCTCGATCTTTCGACGCGCGTCGAGCGGTGGCAGATCGAGGATGATCTCGCGAACCTCGCCCGGGAAAGCGAATGCGTGCGCACCTATTCGATCTCGAACGGCATCGATCAGGTGCCGGAAATCGCGCGTCGCTTCGGACTGAAGATGATGCTGGGGTTGTGGCTCGGCCGCGAAGCGGCACGCAACAACCGCGAGATCGAGTCGGCGGTGGCGCTCGCCCGGCAATACCCGGACGTCGTGCGTTCGATTGTCGTCGGCAACGAAGTGTTGCTGCGGGGCGAAATGTCCGGGCCCGACCTGGCGAACATCATCCGCGGCGTGAAGGCGCGGGTGAACGTGCCTGTCACTTACGCCGACGTCTGGGAATTCTGGCTGCGTCATCGCGAAGTCTATGACGCCGTCGATTTCGTCACGATCCACATTCTGCCGTATTGGGAGGATTTCCCGATCGCCGCCGCGAATGCCGCCGATCACGTCGCCTCGATCCGCCGGCAGATGGCGCAGGCGTTCCCGAACAAGGAGATCCTGATCGGCGAAACCGGGTGGCCGAGTCAGGGGCGGATGCGGGAAGGAGCGTTGCCGTCGCCCGCCAATCAGACGCGCGTCATCCACGAGGTGCTTGCGGCCGGAAAGCGCGATGGCTTTCGCGTCAATGTCATCGAGGCGTTTGACCAGCCGTGGAAGCGCGCGCTGGAAGGAACGGTCGGTGGACATTGGGGGCTGTTCGACGCGCAGACGCGTGCCTTCAAGTTTGCCTGGGGTGAGACGCTCTCCAACCATCCGATGTGGATACTGCAGGCCTTGGCCGGATTCGCGCTCGCTGTCCTTGTGATCGCCGCGGCGTTCTTCTGTTCGGACCGCAAACAGAGCCGCGACCACGCATGGTTCGGCGTGACGGCAAATGCCGTCTGCGCCGGAGCATTCATTGGACTCGCGATCGAGAAGGTGCCGCTTGAGAGCCTCGGCGCCGGTGGCTGGCTGCGCTCGCTCGTCTTCATGTCCGTCGCCATTACAGCTCCCGTGCTCGGTTCGATCGCGCTCATGCGCCGGGAAACGGTACCTGCCTTCTACCGCGTACTCCGGTGGAGTGAACGCGAACTGAAATCTCCATTTTCAGCCGCGCTCGGTTTCACGTTCATCGTGCTGACGCTGCTTGGGCTTCAGGTCGCGCTCGGGCTCGCCTTCGATCCGCGTTATCGCGACTTTCCGTTCGCGCCGATGACGGCTGCGCTGGTGCCATTTGGCGTTCTTGCCTTCGCATCGTCGCGGCCGATTGGCGGGCGCGGCACGGCCGAAACGGCGGCCGCCGGCACCCTTGCGCTCTGCGCGATCTATATCGGCTTCAATGAGGGTCCGCTGAACTGGCAATCGCTGTGGTTCTGTGGCGATTGTGCCGCGCTCGCGCTCATTCTGTGGCGGGCGCGCGACGCGCAAAGCTGAGAATGAGCAGCCCGACGGCAAACGCCGACAATCCGACATTGTAAAGAACGATGCCGAAGCCCGCGGCAACAAGCGCGACGGCAAAAATCAGAAGAGTCGGCCGCAGCAGGTGGATGATCGCGGCGAGGAGCGCAAGCACGCCGAATACCTGGTGATTGAACAGCACAGTCACGTTGCGGCGTGTGAAGCAAAGCCACGTATTCAGTCCGGCATCGCAGGCAAGGCCGACGGTCGATTGCTCGACCGCGAGATAACGCAGATAGAGCGCGTAGCCGACCGACAGAAAGCCCGCGAGCAGAAGCCAATTGGTTTGCCGCGCGGTCGGTCTGAACAGATTCTGTGACATGCGGCTCAAGCTACGGCGTGCAGGGAGGAGGATTCAAGACCGGCTCCGCGCCTTGGCCGGCGTCCGCCCGGTCTTCGCCTGTTGCCATTGCGACCCGGTCGCGAGCACGATGCCGATCAGCACCGCGGCCAGCCCGACGGCGTGATAGGCGTGCAATTGTTCGCCGAGGAAGATCGCAGCAAGCACCACGCCGTAACAGGGAAGAAGATACATGAAGACGCTCGTCACCGACGGTCCGACAGTTTTGATCCCGTATTGATAGGTCGTGAAGGACAGAATCGAGGCGAACACAACGATGCCGCCGATACTCGACCAGGCGCGCAACGTCACCGGAAAAGGCGCGCCAAGCGCCAGCTCCGCGACCATGCACGGCACAAGCATCAATCCGCCGGACAACGCGATCAGAAAGAACAGCGGCGCGGTCGGGATTTTTTCCAGGCCACGGCGCCTGAGCACGAGCGAATAGACCGCCCAGGCAATCGCGGCCGCCACGAAACCGATGTCGCCGGCATTCAGCCGCTGCCGCATCAGCGCAGATGGATCGCCCTGCAACACCACGATGAAGACGCCAGCGACACCAAGTGCCACGCCGAGCGCCTCAGTCCAGGGCAGCGGCCGGCGCTCGAGCAGCGCGGCCATCAACACGACGAGAACCGGAGAGGCGGTATAAATCAGCGTTCCGTTTGTCGCGGTAGTTGCCTGCAGCGCGACGTAGACGCCGCCGCCGCAGATCCACATGCCGAGGAAGCCGAGAAGAAGGATAGCCGGCCATTGCGCGGCGATTGCGCGCCGATGATCGAGCAGCGACGGCGCGACGAATGGGGCCATGATCGCACTCGCGATCAGCCAGCGCAGTGTCGCGAGCGTCCACGGCGGCACGGTCTCGACCGCGGGCCGACCGATGATGAGATTGGACACAAAGAACAGCGGCATGGCTGTCAACACAACATAGGCGAACGCGCGCGACTTCATGCCGGATGCTCCGTGAAAGGGCGCAATACGGGGAAAATGAAAACGCAGCAAGGCAGCGCCCTGCATGGGCGCCGCGCCGGCGGCGCAGGCGCTGGATCAGCGCACCGGGAGGTGCTGTCCGTCAAAAACGGTGGAGCGGCAGCTCCAGCCAGCCCCGGCGAGTGTCGCGCAAATCGTCGCCGCCGCTGCGGCATTGGCGAGCGGCCCGGCAACCAGGCGTAAGTCCACCGCGGAAGGCTGTGCACCCTCGCGCACCGCGATCAGCGGCCGCAAGCCGCGCAACGCCACCGGGTGATTTGTCCGTGCCGCCTTCCAGAGATCGCGCAACGCCGGGATTGAGGGCCCGCCCCCGATATCGACGGCGAATTCTGTCGTCGTTCCGATCGAGCCCGTGGCGATTGCCTCGCTGTCGGCATCGGCGCTGGCAACACGAGTCTGTGGTCCAGCCACGCCGCGACGTGGAAGCGCCAGTGGTGTTGCCGTGATCGTCGACACGACGGTCGGGCCGGTCACGGCCGACGCACGCGCGGACAGGGCGCTGTCGGTTCGTTCGCTCGCGGCGATCACCTTGCTGATCGATCCGCTGACATCGTCGAGATTGTGTTCGAGCGCTGTGACGCGCACCAGGAGACGGTCGCGGTCCGCGGACAGGGAGCGCACAAGCTCGGCCAGCCGTCGCGTCTGCTCGCTTTGCTCGATGGTGAGTGCGGACAGGTCCTTCGCGCCTGCGGTCGCAACCTGGGTCTGCCTTTTGCCATAGGCTGCGGCGAGCCGCTGGCTTCCTCCATCGGAGCGGATCGCGACGACGGCGAGCATGAGCGCAAGACAGGTGCCGCCGCCCCACGCGGCAAGCCGCAGCAGGGCGCGCATATCGAAATGCTCGTCACGTCGTCTCGACATGCCACATGAGTCCCCGGTGATTCGCGGCGCCACCCCGAATCGCCCCGCAAATGCTAGCAGGATCGGCCTGACGCTGCTTCCGATCTGCCCCAGGCCGCCCTTTTCCGCGCCAAGGTGCTCGGCTAAGAGGGCCTGCCTGTTTTCAAGGAGACGCAATGCGCGACAGGACGTGTCTGGCGATCGTGCTCGCCGCCGGCGAGGGCACGCGCATGCGTTCGTCGCTCCCGAAGGCCCTGCACCGCATCGGCGGCCAAACGCTCATTGCCCGCGTGCTGTCCACCCTGCAACGGGCCGGAACGACGGCGGCCGCCGTGGTCGTCGGGCCCGGACATGAGGCCGTCGCTGCGGAAGCAAGGCGCGCCTTTCCCGGCGTCGGGATCGTGCAGCAGCCGGAGCGCCGCGGCACGGCCCATGCCGTGCTTATGGCGAAGGATGCGATCGCGCGTGGCGTTGACGATGTGGTCGTGATTTTCGTCGACACCCCGCTTGTGAGCAGGGAAACGATCGCGCGCCTGCGCGAGAAGCTGGCGCAGGGTGCGGCGGTTGCAATCGCCGGCTTTCGCCCGCGCAATCCGTTCGGCTACGGACGCCTTCTCATGCGGCAGGGCAGACTTGTCGGCATTCGCGAGGAGAAGGATGCAACCGATGAGGAGCGGCGCATCGATTTCTGCAATGGGGGTTTGACCGGGCTTGCGGGCCGGCATGCGCTCGCCATCCTGACGAAGATCGACAGCAACAATCGCCAGAAGGAATTTTACCTGACCGATGCCGTCGCCATCGCCAGCCAGATGGGACTCGACGCGCAGGCCATCGAGATCGAGGAGGACGACGTGAGAGGCATCAACAATCGCGCCCAGCTCGCCGAAGCCGAAGCGGTTCTGCAGCAGCGCCTGCGCAAGGCCGCGCTCGAGGCGGGCGTCACCATGACCGCGCCGGAGACGGTGTTCCTGAGCGAGGACACGAAGCTCGGGCAGGATGTCGTAATCGAGCCGCATGTCGTATTTGGCCCGGGTGTCGTGGTCGATAACAACGCCGTCATTCATTCCTTCTCGCATCTTGCCGGCGCGCATGTCGGCGAGGGCGTCTCGGTCGGGCCGTTCGCGCGGTTGCGTCCCGGCACGAAGCTCGGCAAGGGCGCGCGTATCGGCAATTTCGTCGAGACGAAGGAAGCGACGATCGAGGCGGGCGCGAAGGTCAATCACCTGAGCTATGTCGGCGACGCTCATGTCGGCGAAAGCGCCAATGTTGGCGCCGGCACCATTACCTGCAATTACGACGGCTTCGCCAAGCACCGCACCGATATCGGCAAGGGCGCCTTCATTGGTTCCAATTCCGCCCTCGTCGCGCCTGTGAAAATCGGCGAGGGCGCCTATATCGGCTCCGGCTCGGTGATCACGGCCGATGTTCCGGCGGACGCGCTGGCGGTCGGCCGTGGCCGGCAGACCGTTAAGGAAGGTTGGGCTTCGCGCTTGCGCAATCGCCTGAAAAAGGCGGAAAAATACTAGCTGCGCGAGTCCTGCGGAGAAGCCGCCCGCGCGCTGTCACACGGCGAAATGGTTTTTGATTTCCGTGCCGGTCGAAACGCCCGTTAAGCATGATTCCGGCGCCACGGGCAGGGAGGGCGAAGCGTAATCCATGTGCGGGATTGTCGGCATTCTCGGCCGCGAGGCTGTGGCGGGACACCTGGTCGACGCACTCAAGCGTCTTGAATATCGGGGCTACGATTCCGCCGGTGTCGCGACCGTGGAGAACGGCCATCTCGGCCGCCGCCGCGCCGAGGGAAAGCTGAAAAATCTCGAGGCGAAACTGGCGCGCGAACCGCTCTCCGGCGCCAGCGGCATCGGGCACACGCGCTGGGCGACGCACGGCAAGCCGAACGAAACGAACGCCCATCCGCATGCGACCGACCGGCTCGCGGTCGTGCATAACGGCATCATCGAAAATTTCCGCGAGTTGCGCGAACAGCTCGAGAAGGCTGGCGCCAAGTTTGGCACCGA
Organism: uncultured Hyphomicrobiales bacterium; assembly: GCA_964604745.1. Taxonomy (GTDB): domain Bacteria; phylum Pseudomonadota; class Alphaproteobacteria; order Rhizobiales; family Xanthobacteraceae; genus Pseudorhodoplanes. Next base: position 7,675 of record CAZSAW010000334.1, on the reverse strand, counting down.
AACCGACACCGAAGTCGTCGCCCACCTCGTCACCGAGGACATGAAGAAGGGACTGTCCGCGGTCGATGCAGTCAAGGCGGCGTTGCCCAAGCTACGCGGCGCATTCGCGCTCGCCTTCGTCTTCGCCGGTGAGGACGATCTGATGATCGGTGCGCGCAAGGGCTCGCCGCTTGCGATCGGCTACGGCGACGGCGAAATGTATCTCGGCTCCGATGCCATTGCGCTCGCGCCGTTCACAGACTCCATTACCTATCTCGAGGACGGCGACTGGGCGGTGATCCATCGCGGCAGCGTCGAGATCCGCGATGCGCAAGGCCGCCGCGTCAATCGCCCCATCATCAAGACCACGGGCTCGAACTTCGTCGCCGACAAGGGCAACCACAAGCACTTCATGGCGAAGGAGATCCACGAGCAGCCCGAGGTGGTAGCGCATACGCTGTCGCACTACATCGACATGACCGCCGAGCGCGTGACTTTGCCGGCGGACCTGCCGTTCGACTTCAAGACCATCGAGCGCGTCGCCATCTCCGCATGCGGCACGGCCTACTATGCCGGACTGATCGCGAAATACTGGTTCGAGCGCTATGCGCGGATGCCGGTCGAGATCGATGTGGCCTCCGAATTCCGCTATCGCGAAGCCCCGCTGCGTAAGGGCGATCTTTCGATCTTTGTTTCGCAGTCGGGCGAAACTGCCGACACGCTCGCCTCGCTGCGCTACGCACGCGAACAGGGTCAGCACATCCTCTCTGTCGTCAACGTGCCGTCATCGACCATCGCGCGCGAGAGCAGCATCGTCATGCCGACGCATGCGGGGCCTGAAATCGGCGTCGCCTCGACCAAGGCGTTCACTTGTCAGCTGGCGGTGCTTGCCTGCCTTGCCATCGTCGCAGGCCGCGCGCGCGGCGTCCTGAGCGAAGGCGAGGAGCGCAAGCTGGTCCGTGCGCTGATCGAAGTGCCGCGCCACATGAACGAGGCGCTCGCGCTCGAATCCACGGTTGAGGCGGTGGCGCGTGACGTATCGAAGTGCCGTGACGTGCTCTATCTCGGGCGCGGCACGAGCTATCCGCTCGCGCTCGAAGGCGCCCTCAAGCTCAAGGAAATTTCCTATCTGCACGCCGAAGGCTATGCGGCCGGTGAGTTGAAGCACGGGCCGATCGCCCTGATCGACGAGTCGATGCCAGTCATCGTCATCGCGCCGCATGACGGCGTTTTCGAGAAGACCGCCTCCAACATGCAGGAAGTAGCCGCGCGCGGCGGTCGTATCATTCTCATCACCGACCCCAAGGGCGAGAAGGAAGCGATGATGCCGTCGCTGACAACCATCACCTTGCCCGAGGTTCCAAGTTCGGTGGCGCCGCTTGTCTATGCCGTGCCAGTGCAATTGCTTGCCTACCACGCGGCGGCCGCCCTCGGCACGGACATCGATCAGCCGCGGAACCTGGCGAAATCCGTCACCGTCGAGTGAGCGGCTGCACCCAAAGTTAATATTGCCGGATTTCGGCAATTTGCCACGCCCTGCGGGCATAGGTTCATCGCGTCATTGCCTCTATAATGCGGGCCGACACATGAGGCCCGCAGCGACGCAATGAACGCCGAGACGAATAAGCCAATCAAAGAAACGCCCGATGCACCGCCGGACATGATCGAGATCGATCAGCCGCCGTCCGGATTCTGGGCTCGCGTCCGCAACTACTTCCTGACCGGCCTAGTCGTCGCCGGCCCGCTCGCCGTCACGGCCTGGCTGATCTGGTCCTTCGTCACCTGGGTCGACGACCTGGTGAGGCCGCTCATCCCGGAGCCGTATCGGCCGGAAAGCTATCTGCCGTGGAAAATTCCGGGCTCCGGCCTTGTCATCGCCTTCTTCGCGCTGACGCTGCTCGGCTTCCTCACGGCCAATCTCGTCGGCCGCACGCTGCTGCAGCTCGGCGAAAACGTGCTCGACCGCATGCCGATCGTGCGGCCGATCTACAAGACGGTGAAGCAGGTCTTCACCATGCTGTTCTCGAAGTCGGGCACGAGTTTCCGAAAGGTCGGCCTCGTCGAGTTCCCGGCGCCGGACATGTGGTCGCTCGTCTTCATCTCGCAGCCGCCGAGCCCCGATATCGCGGCACGGTTGCCTGCCGGCGACGAGCAGGTCTCCGTGTTCCTGCCGTGCACGCCCAACCCCACGACCGGATTTTTCTTTTACCTTCCGCGCCGGAACATCATCGAGCTCGATATTCCTGTGGAAGCCGCGGCGACATTGCTCATGTCGGCCGGTATGGTTCAACCTGGCAGCAGCGATCAGCAGAAGCTCGCTGCCATGGCGGCGACGGCGCGGGCGGCGCAGGCGGCACGGCAGGCAGGAAAATCCGAGCCCGCCGACGTGACCTGACCGCGGCGACGGCAAAAGCGGGGCGAACATGAACTTCTTCGAAGCGATCAACGCAGGGTTTCGCAATTATGTGAACTTCGCGACGCGGGCGGCGCGTTCCGAATATTGGTACTGGGTGCTGTTCAGCGTTATCGGCAGCATCATCACGTCGATCCTCGACACCGGCATTTTCCCGTACAGCGAGATTTCTCCCCTCAATTCCATCTTCGTCGTTGTCACGATGTTGCCGGGCATCGCGATCGGCGTGCGGCGGTTGCACGACATCGGCCGCACTGGCTGGTGGATGCTGCTGGCGATCACGATCATCGGCGCCTTCGTGCTGCTCTACTGGGCCTGCCTGAAAGGCGAGGATGGCCCCAATCAATATGGGCCCGACCCGCTCACACGCATGGGCTGATCTCAGCCGGCGCGAATGAGGCGCACCGCTTCGTCGCGCTCAAATAGGTAAAGCAGGCTCCGCAGCGCTTCGCCGCGCTCGCTCGCAAGCGTTGGATCGCGCGAAAGGACAAGGTGTGCATCGTCGCGCGCCGCGGCGAGCATATCGCCGTGAACCTGCAGATGCGCGATGCGAAAGCCCGGGTCGCCGCTCTGGCGCGTCCCGAGCACGTCACCTTCGCGGCGCAACTTCAGGTCTTCCTCGGCGATCCGGAAACCATCCTCGGTCTCGCGCATAATGGCGAGCCGAGCCTTCGCCGTTTCACCGAGCGGCGTCCTGTAGAGAAGAAGACAGGTCGAGCGATCGCGGCCCCGTCCGATACGGCCGCGCAATTGATGAAGCTGGGCCAGTCCGAAACGCTCGGCGTGCTCGATCACCATCACGGTTGCCTCCGGCACATCGACGCCGACCTCGATCACCGTCGTCGCGACGAGAAGGCGGGAAGCGCCTGAGGCGAAACGCGCCATGGCGGCATCCTTGTCCGCGCCGCGCATTTGTCCGTGCACGAGATCGGCGCGATCGCCGAAGCGTTTACGCAGAAAGGCGAAGCGCTCCTGTGCAGCGGCGAGGTCACTCGTCTCCGATTCCTCGACCAGCGGGCAGACCCAATAGACGCGCTGTCCCTCGTCGATCGCGCGGCCGACTGCGTCGATCACTTCGCTCAGGCGATCGAGCGGAATGGTGCGAGTGTCGATCGGCTGCCGTCCGGCGGGCTTTTCGCGCAGTTCGGAAACGTCCATGTCACCGAAATAGGTGAGGACCAGCGTGCGCGGGATCGGCGTCGCCGTCATCACCAGGACATCGACGGCTTGGCCCTTGCGCGCCAGCGCCAGCCGCTGGTGCACGCCGAAGCGGTGCTGCTCATCGACGATGGCAAGCCCCAGATCCTTGAACGCAACCTCGTCCTGAAAGAGCGCGTGCGTGCCGACGAGCAGATCGACATCGCCATTGGCTAGACGATCGAGGATCTGATCGCGCGCCGCGCCACGTTCCCGGCCGGTCAGAAGGGCGACGTGTAACCCGGCCTTTTCCGCCAGAGGCGCGATCGTCATCAGATGCTGGCGGGCGAGAATTTCGGTCGGCGCCATGAGCGCCGCCTGCCGTTTCGCCTCGATCATGGCGGCCGCGGCGAGGAGCGCAACGACGGTTTTGCCCGAGCCGACGTCACCCTGCAGCATGCGGAGCATGCGCTGCGGCTTGCCAAGGTCGTCAACGATCGCGTCCAGCGCTCGGCGCTGCGATAGCGTCAGCGAATAGGGGAGCCCCGTGATGATCGCCTTGCGCAGTTGACCGTCTCCGGCGCTGCCGCGGCCGGACTGGCGACGCAGATGCGCGCGCAGAAGCGCGAGCGCGACCTGACCCGCGAGCAATTCGTCATAGGCGAGTCGCTTCCAGGCAGGATGGCACGGCAGGATATCGTCGAGCGTCGACGGGCGATGCAGACGTGTGATCGCTTCCCTCAAGGACGGAAAGGAATTGCGCGTGAGCCACGCCGCGTCCTGCCATTCCGGCAAGTCCGGGATCTTCGGCAAGGCGGAGTCGAGTGCGCGCCGCACCTGGCTTGCATGCAATCCTTCCGTGAGCGGATAGACCGGCTCGATCATCGGCAAGCTTGCAAGCCCTTTTTCGTCGACGACACGGTCGGGATGCACCATCTGCAACATCCCGTCATACAGCTGCGCTGTTCCCGAGACGTAGCGCGTCTCGCCAACCGGCATCGCCTTCTTCAGTTGCTCCTCGCGCCCGTGGAAATAGGTGAGCACCATGTCCGCCGTGTCGTCGCTCGCATAGACGAGATAGGGCACACGCGAGCGGCCCGGCGGGGAGGGGCGGTGACGGTCGATTGTGACTTCGACCGTGACAACGCTGCCGGGGACGACATCGCGCAGCTTGGGGCGCGCGCGGCGGTCGATCACCCCGGTCGGAAGATGAAACAGAAGATCGATGACGCGTGGGACCTCGTCGCGGCCAAGCAGCCGGCGAAACAGTTTCTCGACCTTCGGTCCGACGCCCGAAAGCGTGGTGATCGAAGCAAAGAACGAAGATAGACGGTCCGGCCGCATGGGTTTCGCAATTTATCTCAAGCCGCGCGACAGCGCGCCGAAGAACGCTGACAGAAGCCGATTCATCGCCTATATACCGCGCGCCCGGCCCGTCCGGGCTTTTGGCGTTCCGCCTCAGGAGCATGCATGACCGGTTCCACGCGATCGAGCGGCGGCCTTGACGAGCGCCGCCGCCGCCTTTTGTTCCGCTCGTGGCATCGGGGCATCCGCGAGATGGATTTGATCATGGGTCGCTTTGCCGATTCCGCGCTCGCCGGGTTGTCGGATGCGGAGCTTGATGACTACGAACGGCTGATCGACGTGCCCGACCACGACCTCTACGCCTGGATCACTGGCGAAGCCGATATCCCCGACGGCTACCGGACGCCGGTGCTGGAACGCATGCGCCTCTTTCACAATGCTGGCGGTGGGAGCCCCGCCTGATGAAGCACGCAAGCATCAAGCAATCCCCAGCCGACATGCTGCGGCCGGGCCGGCCGCTGACCTTGTCCGCGGTCGCCGACGGAGCGGAAGGGCTCGTGCTCGGCGATCTTGCGCGCAGCGTCGCCGCACGCGCCGACGCGCCGGCAGTCAGTCTCGTTGCCGTCTGCCGCGATGCGCCGCGCATGGCGGCGCTGGTGCGCGGCCTGTCTTTCTTCGCGCCGGACGTCGCGTTGCTCGAATTTCCGGCCTGGGATTGTCTGCCCTACGACCGCGTATCGCCGCATGGCGGGGTGCTTGCGCAGCGCATGACGACGCTGTCGCGCCTCTCGCATGTCCAGGGTCGCAACAGGCCATCGATCCTGCTGACGACCGTGAATGCGATCGTGCAGCGCGTGCCTGCGAAAAGCGCCGTCGCCGGACAATCGCTCTCCGCCGCGCCGGGCAATGTACTCGGCATGGAGAACATCGTCCGCTGGCTCGAACTGAACGGATTTACGCGCGCCTCGACCGTGCGCGAGCCGGGCGAATATGCCGTGCGCGGTGGCATCCTCGACCTTTATCCGCCGGGGCTCGACGATCCCGTTCGGCTCGACTTCTTCGGCGACACACTGGAATCGATCCGCGCGTTCGATTCCGACAGCCAGCGCACGATGGGGGAATTGCGCCATCTCGATCTCGTCCCCGCAGCCGAATTCCAGCTGACGACCGAAACCATCCGCAAATTCCGCACGGGCTATATCGCAGCGTTCGGTGCGCCGACACGCGACGACCTTCTCTACGAGGCGATCAGCGAAGGCCGCCGCTATCCCGGCATGGAGCATTGGCTGCCGCTTTTCCACGACAGGCTCGATACGCTGTTTGACTATGTGCCCGGCTCGCCGCTCGCGATCGAACCGCTGGCGGAGGATGCGGCGCACGAGCGATTTGCGCAGATCGCTGACTATTACGAGGCGCGCCAGCATCCGCTCGATGCCGCAGGATCGGCGGTACCCTACAAGCCGCTGCCGCCCGAACGACTCTATCTGCGCGAGGATGAGTGGCGCGCGCGTCTCGACGGCATTCCCATTGCGCGCGTCACGCCCTTCGCCGTTCCGGCGCAGGACGATTCCGTCATCGAGATCGGCGCGCGGCAGGGGCGCAATTTCGCTGCCGAGCGCGCCGAACCCAATGCGAATGTCTTCGATGGAGTGACAAAGCACGTCCATGCGCTGCAGGGGCAGCACAAGCGAGTCGCAGTCGCGCTGTGGAGCGAAGGCGCGCGTGAGCGCATGAGCCATGTCCTGCGCGACCACGGGCTCCTCACTCTGGCAAACGTGCGTTCCTGGCAGGATCTGCTCGAGCGCCCGAAATCCGACATCGCACTCGCGGTCCTCGGGCTCGAATCCGGATTCGAGACGCAGGACGTTGCGATCATCAGCGAGCAAGACATTCTGGGTGACCGGCTGGTGCGGTCGCGCCGCGCCGCCAAACGCGCCGAGAACTTCATCGCCGAGGCGACGAGCCTTTCGGCTGGCGATCTTGTCGTGCACGTGGATCACGGCATCGGGCGCTTTGCCGGCCTGAAGACCATCGAGGCCGCCGGCGCGCCGCACGACTGCCTCGAAATCCACTACGCCGACGATAACAAGCTCTACCTGCCGGTGGAGAATATCGAGCTTCTGTCGCGCTACGGCTCGGAAGAGGCCGGCGTTCAGCTCGACAAGCTTGGCGGCGGTGCCTGGCAAGCGCGCAAGGCCAGGATGAAGAGCCGCATCCGTGAGATGGCGCACGAGCTTCTCAAGGTCGCAGCCGAGCGGCAACTGCGGCAGGCGCCGCGCCTGAACGTGGCGGCGGGCATGTACGACGAGTTCTGTGCCGGCTTCCCGTTCGAGGAGACCGAGGACCAGCAGGCGGCAATCGATGCGACGCTGAGGGACCTCGACGCCGGCCGCCCGATGGACCGCCTCGTTTGCGGCGATGTCGGCTTCGGCAAGACCGAGGTGGCGCTGCGCGCCGCGTTCGTCGCCGCGATGAACGGCAAGCAGGTTGCCGTCGTCGTACCGACGACGCTGCTGGCGCGGCAGCACTACAAGACCTTCAGTGAACGCTTCCATGGCTTCCCGGTGAAGATCGGACAGGCCTCGCGCCTCGTGTCGAACGCCGATATCGCGAAGGTGAAGGCGGATATCGCCGCCGGCGAACTCGATATCGTGATCGGCACGCACGCGCTTCTGGGACGCGGCGTCAAGTTCAAGGACCTCGCGCTGATTGTCGTCGACGAGGAGCAGCATTTCGGCGTCGCGCACAAGGAAAAGCTCAAGCAGCTGCGCGCGGAGGTTCACGTGCTCACCCTGACAGCGACGCCGATTCCGCGCACGCTGCAGCTCGCGCTGACCGGTG
>CAZSAW010000333.1:0-1958 GCA_964604745.1 uncultured Hyphomicrobiales bacterium | reverse complement strand
AGCACCTGCCTTCGGGCGCCGACCTCGCCGGCGAGATAGCGCCGCAGCGCGGCTTCGCCCTTGTCGCGCAGTCTGCGGGCGCGATCGTTCACAATCGTTCCAGCGACTTGCGGCATGCGCGCGGCCGGCGTGCCGGGCCGCGGCGAGAACGGAAAGACGTGAAGCTGGGTCAGCCCGCATTCGTCTATCAGATCGATCGAGCGGGCGAACATCTCCTCGGTCTCGGTCGGACAACCCGCGATGATATCGCCACCGAACACCATGTCCGGGCGCAGCCGCCGCACGTTATTGCAAAACGCAATGGCATCGGCGCGGCAATGCCGGCGCTTCATGCGCTTGAGAATGAGGTCGTCGCCGGCCTGCAGCGACAGATGCAGGTGCGGCATCAGGCGCTCGTCGCTGGCGATTGCGTCGAGAAGACCGGCGTCGGCCTCGACCGAGTCGATCGATGACAGCCGCAATCGCGCCAGCTCGGGAACATCACGCAGAATCCGTTTGACCAGGGTGCCGAGGCCCGGCTGGTAGCTCGTGATATCAACTCCGGTCAGGACGATTTCGCGATAGCCGTTCTCGACCAGGTTGCGGGCTTGCGCCACGGCCTGATCGACCGGCAGTGAGCGTGAGTTGCCGCGGCCGAACGGGATAATGCAGAAGGTGCAGCGATGATCGCAGCCATTCTGCACTTGCAGGAACGCGCGGGTGTGACCGGCGATGCCGTCGAGGCGATACGGCGCCATCGATTGCACGGCCATGATGTCGCCCACCGCGATCCGTCCCGGCGCCTGCCATGCAGCGGCGGAGAGCTTCTCCTCATTGCCGAGGACGCGGTCGACCTCGGGCATCGCTGCAAACGTTCCGGGATCGGTCTGCGCGGCGCAGCCGGTGACGACGATCTTCGATTCGGGCCGCTCACGGCGCGCCTTGCGGATCGCCTGCCGCGCCTGCTTCACCGCTTCTCCAGTGACGGCGCAGGTGTTGATCACCACGGCATCGGCCAATCCAGCCGCGGTGCGGCGGATCGCCTCCGACTCGGCAATATTCAGCCGGCAGCCGAAGGTAACGACGTCGAGGCTCATGTCACGCCCTTGAACAGCGCGGCGTCGAATCGTCCCTCGAACTCGAACTCGACCGGTCCCGTCATCAACACGTGGCTGTCGGCCTCGCGCCAGTCGATGGTGAGATCGCCGCCCGGCAGCGTCACGCGTACCTTGCGATCTGTGCGGCGCAAGCGCGCCGCCGCCACCGCAGCCGCGCAGGCCGCAGACCCGCATGCCTTGGTCAGTCCCGCGCCGCGCTCCCAGGTGCGGATCACGATGTGATCCCTCGACTGGATGGCACAGAGCGTGATGTTGGCGCGCTCGGGAAAGATCGGATGGTTCTCCAGCATCGGCCCGATCTTTCCGAGATCGTAGGCGTTGACGTCGTCGACCCAGAAGACCGCGTGCGGATTGCCCATGTTGACCACCGACGGCGAGTGCAGGATCGGCTTGTCGATCGGGCCGATCTGCAACTCGATGGCGCGGGTATCGCGGAACTCCTCGGCGAGCGGAATCTCGTTCCACGCGAAACGCGGCTCGCCCATGTCGACGGTGAACAGGCCGTCCGGCGTTTTCCAGGTGTTGAGCACGCGGCCGTCGACCTCGAAGGCGAGCTTGTCCTTCCCGTTGGCCTCGCCGACCAGTGAGGCGACGCAGCGCATCCCGTTACCGCAGGCACCGGCCTGCGAGCCGTCGTTGTTGTAGATCCGGATGAGCGAATCGGTGCCCGCCATGCGCGGCGGATAAAGCGCCATGAGCTGATCGTAGGACGCGCCGCCCGGCTGCGCGGCGGCCCGTGCATCGGCGGCGCTGATCGCGGCCGGGTTGTCGCGCATATCGACCACGACGATCTCGTTGCCGAGGCCGTTCATCTTCACGAATGGCCGGTTAGCGAGCGCGCTCATGATCGGGCCGGATGAA
>CAZSAW010000332.1:0-5193 GCA_964604745.1 uncultured Hyphomicrobiales bacterium | reverse complement strand
AAACGGTCGACCAGCATGCCGAAGCGTTGCGCCCAGAATGTTTCCTGGATCGGCATCCTCGTGGTGCCGCCTTCCGCCAACGCCGCGAAAATGCGGTCGGCTTCCGCCGGTTTGTCGACGTTGATGCTGACGGAGAAGCCTTTCACCGCGTCCTCCTGATGTCCGGGCGGGGAATCGGATGCCATGAGCGACTCGTCGCCGATGGTCAGGCAGGCATGCATGATCTTCTTTCGCCATTCCGCCGGCACGTGCGATTCCGCCGGCGTGCCTTCATGCAAAAGCATCGCCACGATCTTGCCGCCGAAAATCTTTGCGTAGGTGTTGAAAGCCTCTTCGCAATTGCCTTTGAAGAACAGATACGGATTGATCTTCATGTTGTACTCCCGGTGTATGCGTTAGCGATGAATCATGCAGGCGATTTCAGGTCTTGCGCCCGCGCTTTTTCTCTTTCGCCTGCAAGTCGCGCAGGTACGCGTCGAGACGGGTGAGACTTTCGTCCCAGAAGCGCCGATAGCGACCGAGCCAGTCGTCAACGGTTTTCAGACCGCGCGGTTCGATGCGGCATGGACGCCATTGCGCCTCCCGGCTTCGCGCGATGAGGCCGGCATTTTCCAGAACCTTCAGATGTTTCGAAATGGCCGGGCCGCTGATGTCGAACGGCTTGGCAAGATCGGAAACCGACGCCTCCCCAAGCGCGAGCCGGGCGAGGATTGCCCGCCGCGTCGGGTCCGCCAGGGCGGCGAACGTGGTGCTGAGGCGATCAGTTGCCATCTTATTTTACCGTTCGGTTATTTAACCTAAGCGTTAAATAAAAGCGGCAAGCCTGTCAAGCGGTCAGCGCCGGTTCCAGTGGAACTCATCCCTCCACAACTCGCGCCCATGCCATTTGCCAAGTGGCTTCGCGTCCGCAACTGTGAAACAGTGGTTTCGCGTTTCCCCATCGCGCCCGACCCCCGTGCCTCCGACGACACCCAAGCCGCTCGCATTTCTTTATCGAAGCCTGATTGCCACGATCGCGCTTGCGATGTTGATCGCAGTGGCGACGTTTTGGCTCGGCTTTCGCGCCCGCACCGAGGACGAATGGGTCCGGCACACGCTTGCGGTGCGCAACCAGATTTCGACCGTCCTGCTCCTGGTGCAGGGAGCGGAAACGAGCCAGCGCGGCTACCTTCTGGCCGGACGCGAGGACTATCTGAAGCCGTTCAACGACGCCAACGCCGCGCTGCCCGCCGCGCTGGACGCACTCGACACCCTGACCGATGACAATCCGCGGCAGCAGGAGGCGATCGCGCATCTGCGTCAGCTCGTGGTCGACAAGCAGCAGGAGATGCAGACCATTCTTGATCTGCATCGCAGCGGCCAGCACGACGTCGCAGTGGAGCGCATCAAGACCGATAAAGGCCTCACGCTGATGCAGTCCATCCGCGGTGTCGTGGAAGGCATGGAGCGTGAAGAAAACCGGCTTCTCGCCCTCCGTCAGGCGAGCGCCGCGACTCTCGGCACCATGCTGCGCGCCGGCGCAGCTTCCGCGCTTCTCCTGATCTGCGGCATTGGCGTTCTCATGGCCTATTTCACGCGCCGCTCCTTCGTCGAACTCGCATCGGCGCACGATCAGCTCGCCGCGAAAAATCGGGCGCTGGTCGAAGAGGTTCAGCAGCGGGAAAAGGTTGAAGGACAGCTCCGGCAGTCGCAGAAGATGGAAGCGATCGGTCAGCTTACCGGCGGCATCGCTCACGATTTCAACAATATGCTCGGCGTGATCATGGGCTCGCTCGATCTCATCCAGCGCCGCATCAAGAAAGGCGATTTCAGCATCGAGCGTTTTCTCGATGCCGCCAGCAAGGGCACGGAACGCGCCGCAGCGCTGACGCACCGACTGCTCGCGTTTGCGCGGCAGCAGCCGCTCGCACCGGAGACGATCGACGCCAACAAGATGATTGCGTCCATGTCCGAATTGCTGGGGTCGACGCTCGGCGAGCAAGTCCGCATCGAAACGGTCGTCGCTGCTGGCCTGTGGAAGACACACGCCGATTCCGGCCAACTGGAAAGCGCCTTATTGAACATCGCGATCAATGCGCGCGACGCCATGCCGGATGGCGGCAAGCTGACGATCGAAACCGGCAACGCCTATCTCGACGAGGCATATTGCCGGCAGCACGCGGAGGTCGAACCGGGCCAATACGTCATGATCGCGATGACCGATACCGGCAGCGGTATGCCGCCGGAGGTGATCGCCCGTGCATTCGATCCCTTTTTCACGACGAAGCCGCCCGGCAAAGGCACCGGTCTCGGGCTCAGCCAAGTCTACGGTTTTCTCAAGCAGTCGCGCGGACACATCAATATCTATTCGGAGCTGGGCGCCGGCACGACGGTGAAGCTCTATCTGCCCCGTTTGGCGGGGGCGCCGGCCGAAGCGGCGCAACCTGCTGCGCAGGCGACGGAGATGGCCGGCGGCGGTGAAACCATCGTCGTGGTCGAGGACGATCCGCTGATGCGGCGGTTGGCAACCGAGGCGCTGCGCGAACTGGGTTATACCGTGTTCGATACGGACAACGCGCAAAGTGCGCTCGCCATTCTCGACTCCGAGCCCGGCGTGAATCTCCTGTTCACCGACGTCGTAATGCCCGAGGTCAATGGACGCAAGCTGGCGGATGAAGCGCTGCGGCGGCGGCCGACGCTGAAGGTGCTCTTCACGACCGGCTATACGCCGAACGCCGTCGTGCACGGTGGCGTGCTCGATCCGGGCGTCAGCCTGCTGACGAAGCCGTTCACGCTGGAGCAACTGGCATTGAAGATTCGTGCCGTTCTGAGCGAGTGAACGGCCGGTTGCCTCATCCCGTGCCGATTGCGAATTCGTGCTCGATCGCCGCCAGATCCGTTGTTGACTCAATATGGCTGATCGCCGGTGACCGGTCGCCTTTGTAGAAGATGCCAGTCGCAAATCCGTCATCGGCGAGCGCAGCGGCAGCGGCCGTGGTGCGATCTGTCGTCAGCACGGCCGCGCCACTACGCACCTGATGCTTCCATTCCCGTTCCTCGGGCCGGAAGGTCACGCATGGGCTCAAGACCTCGACAAACGCAAAACCGGGCCAGCGCATGCCCTCGACAATGGTGTCCGCGAGTTCATCCGGATGCCCGGCAAAGCCGCGCGCGACGAAGTTCGCACCGGCCGCGATCGCAAGCGACAGCGGATTGAACGGCCGCAAGCCGATGCCGCCCGGTGCAATGTCCGAATCCCAATCCGGCTCGGTCGTCGGCGATGGCTGGCCCTTGGTCATGCCGTACACGCGGTTGTCCATCACGACATAGAGCATGTCGACATTGCGTCGGCAGGCATGAATGAAGTGGTTGCCGCCGATCGAATAACCGTCGCCGTCGCCGCCGACCACGATCACCTCGATGTCGGGCCGCGTGAGCTTCAGTCCGGCGGCGAAAGCGAGCGCGCGACCATGCACACCGTGGAAGCCATAGCAGGACATGTAAGCCGGCAGCCGCGACGAGCAGCCGATGCCGGAAATAATCGCGACCTCGTGCGGCGGTCGACCGTGCTGCGCCAAGGCGCGCTCGAGCGCGGCCAGCACGCCGAAGTCGCCGCAGCCGGGGCACCAGATCGGATGCGCACCGGACGCGAAGTCCTTTGCTGCAAGCGCCTTCACGCAGTGAGATTCGCTGATCGCCTGATCGCTCATGGCCTGAATTCCATCATGCAAGATGCGCCGCGATTTCGCCCGGCCGGAAAGGGAGCGGACCGGGCCGCGCGATGCTTTCAGCGGCTAACGGCAGCGCCTTCTCGCCAAGGAGGTGCCGATAGAGCTGGCCCATGTGATTCTGCTCGATAACGACAACCCGCCGCGCGCCCTGCAGCGCGCGTTCCAGCGCCTTGTGCGGCACCGGCGAAAGAACGCGCAGGCTCACGACACGCGTGGGGCGTCCGAGCGCCGTCAACCGCTGTGCCGCCTCGATGGCGGGACCTGTACTTGAACCAAAAGTGACGATGGCAGTGTCGCCCTCCCCGTAGACCTCGCCCCACCACTCGCCAGGATCGAATTGTGCAAATTTCTTTGCGCGCTTTTCGATTTGCGCCCGATGCGCTGCCGCGCCCGACACGGGGATGCCAACCTCGTTGTGCGTCAGGCCTTCACCGACCCATTCGAGTCCCGGCACGCCCGGCGGCGGCATCGGCGTGATCGGATCGGGGCCGAGCGCGTAACGTTTGAAATCCTTCGGCGCGACTCCGTTCGTGCGTCGCACGAGTGGCGCCGGCCGGCGCGAGCCCGGATCGACCACCGTCTGCGCCTGACCCAGCAATTGATCGGAAAGAAGGAGCACCGGGCTCTGCAGCGATTCCGCCAGATAAACAGCCCATTCCGCCGTGAGCGCGCAGTCCTGTACCGATAGCGGAGCGACCACGACGCGCGGCGCGTCGCCGTGACCGCCATAGATGGCGATATTGACGTCGCTCTGTTCCGTCTTCGACGGAATGCCGGTCGAAGGCCCGCCACGCATCACATCGACGACGACGGCCGGCACCTCTGCTGCAACGCCCAGCCCCAGCGCCTCGACCATCAGCGACAGACCGGGACCCGACGTCACCGTCATTGCCGGTTTGCCGCCAAAGGAGGCGCCGAGCACCATGTTGATTGCCGCGAGTTCGTCTTCGGCAAGAACGAGCTGACCGCCAAGCTGCTGCAGATGCGGCGCAAGCCATTCGACCAGATCCGTCGCCGGCGTGATCGGATAACAACCGACAAAACGCACGCCACCGCGCAGTACGCCGACCGCGACCGCCTCATTGCCGGTGAAAAGCTGGCGCGCAGCCGGGGCCGCCGCATCGAGCCTGAATTCGGCGAGCTGGGGCGGCGCCGCGATTCCGGCTTCCAGCGCCGCGACATTCGACTGCATCACGTCCGCGCCTTTGTTGCCAAGCAGCGCCGTGAGTGCTTCACGCAAGGTCTCCGCCTTCAATCCGGCCATTGTCGCAATCGCCGCCGCGGCGAAGACGTTCGTGCGCTTGCCGCGCAGCGCGCGCTCGAGTTGCGAAGCCTTGCTGTCGCTCATCGACAACGAGACGACACGCGCTTTCGACTTGGCGATACCCGGCGTCGGCGCACCGCCCTGCGGATCGCATATGATCGTGCTATTCGCGTCGAGTGGGATTTCCGGCGCGAACTGGTCGAGCTTCTCCCAATCGAG
>CAZSAW010000331.1:0-5085 GCA_964604745.1 uncultured Hyphomicrobiales bacterium | reverse complement strand
CCTTGATCGTGTCCTCGACAAAGCCCGACTCGTTCAGCGTGTCCGTGTGGATCATCACCTGGACGTCGTAGTCGTCGGCGACCGAGAGGCAATTGTCGATCGCCGCCGGCGTCGTGCCCCAGTCCTCGTGCAGCTTGAGCGCACAGGCGCCGGCCTTGACCATCTCCTCCAGCGCCTGCGGGCGCGAGGCATTGCCCTTGCCGGCGAAGCCGAGATTGACGGGAAAGGCATCGGCTGCCTGGATCATGCGCGCGATGTGGAACGGCCCCGGCGTGCAGGTGGTGGCGAAGGTGCCGTGCGCAGGTCCGGTGCCGCCGCCGAGCAGCGACGTGATCCCCGACATCAACGCATCGTCCACCTGCTGCGGACAGAGAAAGTGGATGTGCGTGTCGAAGCCGCCGGCGGTCAGAATCTTGCCCTCGCCCGCGATCACCTCGGTGCCCGGGCCGACGACGATCGTGATGCCCGGCTGAATGTCGGGATTGCCGGCCTTGCCGATGGAATGAACCTTGCCGTCCTTCAATCCGACATCGGCTTTGACGATGCCCCAGTGATCGAGAATGAGCGCATTGGTGATGACGGTGTCGACGGCGCCCTGCTTGTTCGTCGCCTGCGACTGACCCATGCCGTCGCGGATCACCTTGCCGCCGCCGAATTTCACCTCCTCGCCATATGTCGTGAAATCCTTCTCGACCTCGATGATGATATCGGTGTCGGCAAGCCGCACGCGATCGCCCGTGGTCGGGCCGAACATGTCGGCATAGGCGCGGCGCTCAATCTTGACAGACATCGGATTTCATCCTCTTTGCTCTCGCGCGCGTCGACGCGCCTTGCCGCTCCCGCAGCGAACGAATGAATGCGCCGCAGCAACGATCGCATCGCGCGGCATTTGACTCACAAAAACAATGCGAACGACGTCTTGTCCCCACTCTTATCCCCACGGCATGTGCACAACGTCATTTCCATTGCCTTCCAACGCCCGTGCGATAACTTAAATCCCAGATCGTTCGCGTTTGGCATGCAGGACGTGAGCATCGCCAAGACCAGATTGGTCCAGATGTGTCGGAGCTACCGACTACGCAGATGGCCAATGTGATTTTGGTTCCCAGCAGCGGGTAGCAGCGCTGAGAAACTGACGGGCGGGCGAAAGCTCGCCCGTCATGATTCTTACAGCTTGCCCATAACCTCCTGACGAAATCCGTAGATCGTCCGCTTGCCGGCAAGCGCGACAAGCGTCACCTC
Source organism: uncultured Hyphomicrobiales bacterium (assembly GCA_964604745.1). Taxonomy (GTDB): domain Bacteria; phylum Pseudomonadota; class Alphaproteobacteria; order Rhizobiales; family Xanthobacteraceae; genus Pseudorhodoplanes. Next base: position 3,843 of record CAZSAW010000331.1, on the reverse strand, counting down.
GCGCGTCTGGCCCGGTTCGAAACGCACCGCCGTGCCGGCAGCGATGGCGAGCCGCATGCCGCGCGCGGCCGTGCGGTCGAATTTCAGCGCCGGATTGGTTTCGAAGAAATGATAGTGCGAGCCGACCTGGATCGGCCGGTCGCCTGTGTTGGATACGGTGAGCTTCATAGTCTTGCGGCCGGCATTGAGCTCGATGTCGCCGCTCTTGATGAAATATTCGCCGGGGATCATTGCGGTCTCCATTAAGCAGCACGGGCAGCGATCGCAGCGCGGGCATCGAGAACAGCCGCGTCGAATACCTGATCGAGCCTGGCGTTCAAACCCCGGCATCGATTGACGACCTGGACCGCCCAGTCCACGTATTCGGACGCGCGCGCCCGATCCCAGTGTGCCGGCGGGCTTGCCGCCAATGCTCGCAGATTGCTGGTCTTGTCCGCGATCTTGAGAAGACGCGCCCGGTGACTCTTCTTTGGCGCATTGGCGATCTGCAAGTGCTTGCGCTCCGCCTTGGGCAAACTCTTGTCGTCGGTCACTTCCGCAACCAGATCGGCAACATCTCGTCCGAAGGTTTCGGCCAGTTCCTCATATTCCGTCGCGGTGTCCTCCAGGGTGTCATGGAGAAACCCGCCGGCGATAAGCACGGCGTCCGCGCCCGCAGTCGCATCGCTCAGAAGCGACGCAACCTCGGCCAGATGGTTGATGTAAGGCTCGCGCGCCGTCCCTTTGCGCCGCTGATCGACGTGGCGTCGGCACGCGAAGTCGGCGGCACGCGTCACCATCAAGACAGGCTCGCTGCTATTCATCGGATCGGCTCGTGCACCGTGACGAGTTTCGTTCCGTCGGGGAACGTCGCCTCGACCTGGATTTCCGGGATCATCTCGGCGATGCCGTCCATCACCTGCGCGCGGGTGACGACGTGGGCGCCGGACTCCATCAACTGCGCGACCGTCCGGCCATCGCGCGCGCCTTCCATGATGAAATCGGAAATCAGCGCCACCGCCTCGGGGTGATTGAGCTTGACGCCGCGTTCGAGCCGGCGCCGCGCAACCATGGCGGCGGTCGCGATCAGAAGCTTGTCCTTTTCCCGTGGCGTCAAATTCATTGCATCCTCAATTCAGCCAGAGCCGTGGCACTGCGCCGCGATCGAGCGCCGCCAGAAGCGCGACCAGATCGTGCCGCAGCCGCGCACCGTCGGGCGCGCAAAGTCGCGCCAGCGCGAATCCATTCCAGCCGGAAATTCCGACTTCGGCAACATAATCGGGCGCCCGCAACCGGGCGATCGTCGCATCGTCCACCGGCGCGATCAGAATCGTGGCAATGGCGACGCCACCCTTCGTCATCGCGGGCAGCGCGAGTGTCTGCGCGATGGCCCCGTCGAGCGCGAGCGTTTCGGCGAGAACCAATCGGCCCTCGCGCCGCACGCGCCAGCGATCCATCACGCGGCCGTCGCGCACGCTTTCGCCCATGGCCGTGCGGCCAAAGACAATTGCCTCGGCAACCACGAGCGAGGCGTCCGCTGCAAAATCGATCTCGATGCTGCGCGCGAGCCGCGCCCGGTCGAACAGAATCGTCTCCTGCGGCAGCCAGCGCAACGCCCCGCCCTCGCCGACCGACAGATTGAGCGCCATGCGCGTGTCGGCGCCGATGGCACGGTAGACCTTCTCGGCGGCGGCACCGCTGACGCAAAGCTGCGCCTGCGCCCCAACGTCGATCTCGATATCGAACTGATCGCCGCCGGCCACGCCGCCTGCGGTGTTGACGATCACCGCATCCAGCTCGTGCATCGCTGTATTCGGAAAGCGCACGCGCAGCGAGCCTTCCTCCTGGACGCGCATGCGCCGCGTGCGCTCTTTTGCCGCCGCGACGCTGAGCGCGATCCGTCCGCGCGCGCGATTGGCGGCGAAGGTATCAGCGGCGACAGCGGAAACCGTCATGTCTGATTTATCCTGCCGTAATGCGGCGGCGAAATTCGGGGCATCCCGTGAAGGCAATTTCATGTGCGATGGAAGGCCGGGTCAAGCCCGCACCGCCATTCGTCAGATCGCCAGCGCCCGCTTCAAGGCCCCCTCGTCCATATCCGCCTTGCCGCAGGCATAGACCACGGCGCCGCGGTCCATCACCGCGAAGCGGTCGCCCAGCTCGCGCGCGAAGTCGAGATATTGCTCGACCAGCACGATGGCGATCTCGCCGAGATTGCGCAGATAGGAAATGGCGCGGCCGATGTCCTTGATGATCGAGGGCTGGATGCCCTCGGTCGGCTCGTCGAGCAGCAGAAGGCGCGGCCGCATCACCAGCGCCCGGCCGATGGCGAGTTGCTGCTGCTGTCCGCCGGAGAGGTCGCCGCCGCGCCGCCGCAGCATGTTCTGCAGCACCGGGAAGAGCGAAAACACGTCGTCGGGAATGTCGCGCTCGTCGCGCTTGAGCGGCGCAAATCCAGTTTTCAGATTCTCCTCGACGGTGAGCAGCGGGAAAATCTCGCGGCCCTGCGGCACATAGGCTATTCCGGCGCGCGCGCGTTCGTACGGCCGCAGGCCGGTAATATCGTTGCCGTCCCAGGTGATCGAGCCCTTGCTGATCGCATGCTGACCAACGAGCGCGCGCAGCAGGCTCGTCTTGCCGACACCGTTGCGGCCAAGCACGCACGTGACCTGGCCTGGCTCGGCGACGAGCGAGATCGAGCGCAGCGCCTGCGCTGCGCCATAATGCAGATCGATGTCCTTCACTTCGAGCATGACTAGCGCCCCAGATAAACTTCGACCACGCGCTCGTTCTGCGACACTTGGTCGATGGTACCTTCGGCGAGGACCGAGCCTTCGTGCAGACACGTGACCTTGACGCCAAGCTCACGTACGAAATGCATGTCGTGCTCGACCACGACCACGGTCTTGTCGCGATTGATTTCCTTGAGAAGCTCGGCCGTCTGGTGCGTCTCGGCGTCGGTCATGCCGGCGACCGGCTCGTCGACCAGGAGAAGCTGCGGCTCCTGCGCCAGCAGCATGCCGATCTCGAGCCACTGCTTCTGTCCATGCGACAGCGAACCGGCAAGCCGCTTGCGCGCCGGCTTGAGGCGGATGGTGTCGAGCAGCGCATCGATGCGGCGGGAATCGTTCTCGTTCTTCTTCCACACGAGCGCAGCACGCGCGGTGCGGTCGGCGGCAAGTGCCAGAAGAAGATTGTCCTCGACGCTGTGCATGTCGAACACGGTGGGCTTCTGGAATTTGCGGCCGATGCCGAGCCGGGCGATTTCCGTCTCGTCGAGCCGCGTCAGGTCGTAGCTGCCGGCGAAGACCGCGTCCCCGTCGTCCGGCCGGGTCTTGCCGGTGATGACATCCATCATGGTCGTCTTGCCGGCGCCGTTCGGGCCGATGATCGCGCGCATCTCGCCGCTTTCCACGGCGAGCGAGAGGTTGTTGAGCGCGCGAAAGCCATCGAAAGAGACGGTGACGCCGTCGAGATAGAGAAGCGAGGTCGTGGTCCGGCTGTCCATGACAATCACTCCGCCGGCCGCGGCGAGGGCGCCGGCGGTTCGACCGAAATTCCCTCTTCCCGCGCTGCCGCCCGTTTGGCGCGCAGCGTATCCCAGCCATGGTTGATCGTGCCGACGATGCCGCGTGGCAGGAACAGCGTCACCGCGATGAAGAGCCCGCCGAGGAGAAACAGCCAGTACGGCGCGAGGACACCGGTCGTGAACGTAGTCTTGGCGTAGTTCACGAGAATGGCGCCGAGCACCGCGCCCGTCAGCGTGCCCCGCCCGCCGACCGCGACCCAGATCACCGCCTCGATGGAATTGCCGGGCGCGAATTCGCTCGGATTGATGATGCCGACCTGCGGCACATACAGCGC
>CAZSAW010000330.1:0-7034 GCA_964604745.1 uncultured Hyphomicrobiales bacterium | reverse complement strand
CGCAAGCGCCCTGGCGATGGTCGCCGTCACGCGCTCACGGTCCTCCGCGTGGAGATAAGCCGTAAATTCGTCAAAAGTTCCCCCGAATTGGTCGGGCCCTAGGCCATAGATTTCGTGGAGCCGTTCGGACCAGGTGATCTGACCGGTCCGCAGATTCCAGACCCAGCTGCCCAGATTGGCCACGCGCTGGGCCTCGAGGAGGTGGGTCTTCTGCATGCGCAATTGCGCTTCCGCCTCCCTCCGCTGGTCAATTTCATGGCGCAATTGACCAATGGCGGCCGCAAGCTCCGCCGTGCGTTCCTCGACTCGCGCATCGAGCGCTGTCTGCGTCTGGCGCAGCTGGGTTTCCGTCCGCCGGCGGGCGGCCGCGTCCGCCGCAAGCGCCAGGCTTGGGAGCGTCGCGCTGATCATGAACATCAGGAGGAGGAGGAACGAGTCGTTCAAATTCGTCTGGGCGAAAGGACCGCTGCCGGCATAGGCACCCCAGACGGCAAAGGCGCACAGCGCCACTGCCACGGTTGCCGTCTCGCGTGAACCGCGCCGCAGCGCCGCGGCGATGAGCGGCAGCACGGCCAGAAAGCCAATTGGCCCACGACCAGCCGCGGGCGCGAGCAGGGGACTGAAAGCAACAACGCCGATCAGGATGGTCGCACCGCCGATCCCGACTATTTCGAGCGCCTCGCGACGGTTCGGCACGCGCGGTTGAAAGTCCGCCCACAGCGCGAGGAGCGGCGTCAGCACGAGCATGCCGGCGATGTCGCCGATCCACCACGTGAGCCACACTCGCCCGAACTGCCCCGCGTCAGCAAAGCCTCCAAGTGTGAGCGCGCTCACGCCGCAGGTCGCGCTGATCGCGCACGGACCGAGCGTCAGAACGGCGAAGCGCCAAACGCCTCCGGGCGTGTCGAAGGTCTGCCGGCCCCCCGACCAGGCGTTGATCAGGAGGGCGGCCGTCACGCATTCGAGCGTGTTGCCACACGCGATCGCGAGCGACGTCGCCAGGCTGCCGGCCGTGGTGGCATTGGCGATGAAAGCACCGAGGATGATGCCCGGCCACAGCCGATATCCCACGACCAGCATCGCCGCGAGCGCGAAGCCGCTTGGCGGCCAGATCGGAGTGGCACTCGGGTTGATGGAGGCGAGGGCGAGGCCGCCCTTGGCCAGCGCGACGTAGATGGCCGCGACGAAAACGAGCCGGATGAATTCGAAGGCCGAACGAGGAATATCGAAGCTGTGCATTCCAAGCCGGCTTGGCGGCATCCGGGAACCTTTCACGGTGAACCCGCTATCACCTTAGCCACTTCCCCCTGCTCGCTCTAGCTTAACGGAGGATGAAGTAAAGTGGCGACCCCGGGAGGATTCGAACCTCCGACCAACAGCTTAGAAGGCTGCTGCTCTAATCCTCTGAGCTACGGGGCCGTAGCCTCTTCATACGACAAATAGCGGTGCAAATCGCTAATGCGACTCATACGCTTGAGACGGCGATTGCGTCTCCGAGGGTGTCTTTCCGCAAGAAATTGCGGTCCATGTCCGAACCGGAAGCGCCGGATCGCCGACACAGGCAAGCCGCGGGGTTTGACGGCATCGGATTCCGCGGCAGGACACGAGTTCCGTCACGACCTCGACACCTTTTGTCGCTGACCTGATACTGGCCCGAACGGCATAAGCCGCGGGGAGGAGGAATTTCAATGATTGCGATCGTCCGTGCGGGCGTGCTTGCCGCGCTCACGTTCTTGGTGTGTCTGCCGTCTTTTGCCGCCGACAAGCCATTTCAGCGCGACGATCTCGCCGACGCCTCGATCCGCCTGGAAGCGCAGATCAAAAGCGACGCCGGTGCGGTGACCAAGCCCGCTGCCCAGTTGCGCCGCGACGTCGATGCCGCCTTTGACAAGAAGGATTTCCGCTCGGCCCTTCAACTGCTCGGCCAAGTGCTTGCCGTCGCCCCGGACGACGCGACAAGCTGGTTGCGGCTCGCCCGAACCGTGCGGCAGCTCCGGCCGAGCGACGACCGTGAGCGTACGCTTCTCCTCGAGCGCGCCAGCACCGCCGCGTACATCGCCTATCGCCGAACCGCCGATCGCGGCGAGGAGGCCGATGCGTTGCTCATCCTGGGCCGCAGTTTTGCCGACCGAAAATTGTGGCGCCCGGCGCTTGATGCGCTGCGCCTTTCGCTCGAATTGCGCGAAGTGGCCGACGTGCGCATGCAGTATGAGAAGCTGCGCGACGACCACGGTTTCCGCCTGCTGGATTACACGGTCGATGCAGACTCCGCGTCCCCGCGCGCCTGCTTCCAGTTTTCCGAAAGCCTTGCCGGCAAGCGGACCGACTTTGCGCCTTTCGTGAGCGTCGGCGGGCAGGACAAGCCTGCAGTGTCGGCAGACGACAAGCAGCTTTGCGTCGAAGGTTTCAAGCACGGCGAACGCTACACGGTGACGCTGCGCGCCGGCTTGCCGTCTTCTGTCGATGAAACCCTCGCCAAGTCCGCCGACTTCACGATCTATGTGCGCGACCGCAAGCCGTTCGTGCGCTTCACCGGCAAGGCCTATGTTCTGCCGCGCACCGGTCAGCAGGGCATTCCCGTCGTCAGCGTCAATACCAAGACTGTGGCGATCCAGATCTATCGTGTGGGCGATCGTAATCTGATCGAGACGGTGCTGAGTGAGGAATTCCAGCGCAGTCTTTATCGCTATGGTGCAGAGCGCCTTGGCAACGAGCAGGGTAGCAAGGTGTGGTCCGGTGATCTCGTCGTCGAATCCCCGCTCAATGCCGAGGTCACGACCGCATTTCCGGTCGAGCAGGCCGTCGGTACGCTCTCGCCCGGCGTCTACGCGATGGTGGCCGAACCGAAGTCGCAGGCGTCCGATGATGACTACGGACAGCTCGCGACGCAGTGGTTCATCGTCTCCGATCTCGGGTTGACTGCCTTCTCGGGCAATGACGGCGTTCACGCCTTCATCAGTTCGCTCGCGACTGCCGAGCCGGTCACGCAGGGCGAAGTGCGCCTGCTCGCACGCAACAACGAGGTGCTGGCGGTTAAGAAGATCGACGAGGCGGGCCACGCGCAGTTCGATGCGAATTTGACGCGAGGCGAGGGCGGCTCCGCCCCGGCCTTGCTGATCGCGACGGATGCCAAGGGCGACTACGCCTTCCTCAGCCTGAAGGCGCCGGCATTCGATCTCTCGGATCGCGGCGTGGCCGGGCGTCGCGTTCCCGACGGCATTGACGCCTTCGTCTATTCGGAGCGTGGCGTGTATCGCTCCGGTGAGACTGCCTACATCACGGCGCTGATGCGCGATGCGAAGGGCGCCGCCGTTCTCAACGCGCCGCTTACGCTCGTCGTCGAGCGGCCGGATGGCGTCGAATATCGCCGCAGCGTTGTGGCGGATCAAGGTGTCGGCGGCCGTTCGCTCGCGCTGCCGATCACGACGTCGGCGATGACCGGGACCTATCGCGTGCGCGCCTATTCGGATCCCAAACGTCCGCCGGTCGGCGAAACGACATTCATGGTCGAAGACTATGTGCCCGACCGGCTCGAATTCGAGCTTGGCGCAAAGGACAAGGCCATCACGCGCGGCACGCCGACCGAAGTCACGCTCGACGGACATTTCCTCTACGGAGCACCAGCTTCAAATCTCGATCTCGAAGGTGAAGTCGTCGTGCAGGCGGCGAAGGAACGCGCGGGCTTTGCCGGCTATCAATTCGGGCCGGCCGACGAGGAGGTCACTGCCGATCAGCAATCGCTCGACGATCTGCCGAAGACGGACGAGCAGGGTAAGGCGCATTTCCCCATTCAACTCGACAAGCTGCCTTCCACGACGCGTTTGCTCGAAGCGCAGGTCGCGGTGCGTCTTGCCGAAAGCGGAGGCCGTGCGGTCGAGCGCAAGCTGACGCTGCCGGTCGTGCCGGCGGCAACCATGATCGGGGTGAAGCCGCTCTTCTCCGGTCGGTCGTTGGGCGAAAGCGATACGGCGACGTTCGATGTCGTCCTCGTGCAGCCGGACGGCACCTCCGTCGCACGCAAGGGACTTCGCTACGAATTGCTGAAGATCGAGACGCGTTACCAATGGTATCGGCAGAGCGGCGCTTGGGATTACGAGGCGGTCAAAAGCACGCGCCGTATTGCCGACGGGCAGGTGGACATTGCCGCCGACAAGCCCGGGCGCATCGCACTGCCGCTGTCATGGGGCCGCTACCGACTCGAAGTGAGCGACAGCCAGTCGGGTACGGCACTGACATCGGTGACGTTCGATGCCGGCTTCTATGCCGAAGCGAGCGCCGACACACCCGACCTGCTCGAAATCGCACTCGACAAGGCCGAATACAAGGCCGGCGATACGATGAATGTCGCCATCACCGCGCGCAGCGCAGGACTTGTCACGCTCAACGTGGTCGGCGATCGCCTTATCTCGACAAGCGCCGCAGAAGTGAAGCAGCCCGGCATCGCGACGGTGAAGCTGACGGTCGGCCGCGACTGGGGCAATGGAGCCTATGTCGTCGCGACCCTGCGGCGTCCGCTTGACGCGGCCGCCAAGCGCATGCCGAGCCGCGCCATCGGCGTGCAATGGTTCGCCATCGACCGCAAGGCGCGCACGATCGCACTCGACATGAAGACGCCCGCACTGGTGCGTCCGGCAACAGCTCTGCGCATTCCGGTGAAGCTGGACGGGTTGAGCGCAGGCGAGGAGGCGCGCATCGTCGCCGCGGCGGTCGATGTCGGCATCCTCAATCTGACCAACTACAAGCCGCCGGCCCCGGACGATTTCTATCTTGGCCAGCGCCGCCTTACAGCGGAAGTCCGCGACCTCTATGGTCAGCTGATCGACGGCATGCAGGGCACGCGCGGCCAGATCCGCACCGGCGGCGATATTGCAGCGGCGGAGTTGCAAGGAAGCCCGCCGGTTCAGAAGCCGCTCGCGCTTTATAGCGGCATCGTCACGGTGAAATCCGACGGCACAGCGGAATTGAATTTCGACATCCCCGCCTTTGCCGGCACCGTGCGTGTCATGGCGATCGCCTGGAGCAAGGACAAGGTCGGCAAGGCCGTCGGCGACGTGACCGTGCGCGATCCCGTCGTGCTTACGTCCACGCTGCCACGCTTCCTGCGTTACGGCGACGCGAGCGCCATGCAACTCGATCTCGACAATGTCGAGGGGCAGGCCGGCGACTACACTATTGCGGCGAAGGCCGACGGTGCCGTTGCCGTGAGCGAGCGCGTGACGCAAACGTTGAAGCTTGCGGCCAAGCAGCGGATCTCCGCCTCGCTGCCTGTGACGGCTTCCGCGGTCGGCAGCGGCACCCTGACCGTACGTGTGAGCGGCCCGGGCGGTTTCTCGCTCGAACGCAGCTATGCACTCGACGTCAAGCCGGCGACCCAGATTCTGGCGCGGCGCACGGTGCGTCCGATCGCCAAGGGCGAAAGCATCACGCTGTCGAACGATCTGTTCGCCGACTTCGTGCCGGGCTCCGGCAGTATTGCGCTGTCGGTCGGTCCATCGACCGCGCTGGACGCCGCGGCCTTGCTGAAGGCGCTCGACCGCTATCCGTTCGGATGCTCCGAGCAGATTACGAGCCGCGCTCTGCCGCTGCTCTACGCCAATGAATTGTCGAGCGAAGCGCAATTATCGCTGGATACCGCGATCGATCAGCGCCTGCGCGATGCCATCGATCGGCTTCTGGCGCGTCAGGGCGCAAACGGCTCGTTCGGCCTTTGGTCGGTTGGCGGCGAGGATGCGTGGCTCGACGCTTATGTGACCGACTTTCTGACGCGGGCGCGAGAGCGCGGCTTCGTCGTGCCCGACGTCGCCTTCCATCTCGCGCTCGACCGGTTGCGCAATTACGTCGCGACGGCCGCCGAGCCGAGCAAGGATGGCGGCCGCGAATTGGCCTATGCGCTGTATGTGCTCGCGCGCAACGGCGTCGCGCCGATCGGCGATCTTCGCTACATCGCCGATACCAAGCTCGACGATCTGGCGACGCCGATCGCCAAGGCACAGATCGCCGCGGCGCTCGGCCTGCTCGGGGATCGCGCACGCGCGGAACGCGTCTATGCGGCGGCGCTGAACGCGATTCCGAAAGAGCCGAAGCTCGAATATGGCCGCGTCGATTTCGGCTCGATCCTGCGCGACTCCGCGGCGCTCGTGACGCTTGCCTCCGAAGGCAATGCGCCCCGGCCGACCATTACCGGCGCCCTGCAACGCATCGAGGTCTCGCGTGGCCTGACGCCTTACACCTCGACGCAGGAGAATGCGTGGCTCGTGCTTGCGGCACGCGCCATCGGCAAGGATGGCGGCGGGGTCTCGCTGGACGTCAACGGCGAGGCACGCAAAGGTCCGCTCTATCGCAACATGCCGGCGGCCGCACTGCAGTCCACGCCGCTGAAAGTCGCCAATACTGGCGAGGGCGACCTGCAGGCGGTGGTGACGGTTTCCGGCGCGCCGACGACGGCAGAGCCCGCGGCGGAGAAGGGCTTCAAGATCGAGCGCAATTACTACACGCTCGATGGCGAAGCTGTCGATGTCACCAAGGCGAAGCAGAACCAGCGGTTCGTCGTGGTGCTCAAGGTTACCGAGCCGCAGCCGCAATTCGGCCGGATCGTGATCGCCGATCATCTGCCGGCAGGCCTTGAGATCGACAATCCACACTTGGTGTCTTCGGGCGATACCGGCACGCTCGACTGGATCGAGGACGCCAAGGAGCCTGCCTATTCCGAATTTCGCGACGATCATTTCGGCGCGGCGTTCGAACGCAGTGCATCCGACGCGCCGGTCTTCACCGTGGCCTATGTCGTGCGCGCGGTCTCGCCCGGCAAATACGTGCTGCCGCAGGCGTATGTCGAGGACATGTACCGTCCCGACCGGTTCGGCCGCACGGCAACCGGCTCGATCGAGGTGACGGCAGCGCGATGAGCGGCGCGGGCGCCCCATCGTGGCTTTGGTTGCGCCGATGTCTGCTCGGCGCGGCTTGGCTGATTATCGCCTGCACCATTGGTGTAACGGTTTGGATTTGCTCTCTTGGACCTGCGCCCCGCGGCGAGG
>CAZSAW010000329.1:0-2955 GCA_964604745.1 uncultured Hyphomicrobiales bacterium | reverse complement strand
GTCGAACTGTGCCGGGATGCCCATGAAGCTCGTCAGATCGAAATGGCCGAGCCAGACGATGTCGACACCGTCGGTCGCGGCGATCTCGTTCACATTCTCGATGCCGCGCGGCGTCTCGACGAGACAGATGACGAGCGTGCGGGCGTTGGCGGCATCCATCTTCTGCGCCGGCGACAGCGGGGAGTAATCGTCGTGCGGCGTCACGTTGAAGGCGGCGCCCCGGCGGCCCTTGCCCGGATAGCGCGCGCAGGCCACGATCGCGCGCGCCTGTTCGGCGCTTTCGACCATCGGCACCATCACGCCCATCGCGCCGATGTCGAGGGCGCGCGCGATGAAGTGGTAGTCGCCCGACGGCACGCGCACGAGCGGGACGATGTCGAGGCCGCTGCAGCATGCGATCTGCGCCTTGATCGTCTCGAAACTGACGCCGCTATGCTCCATGTCGTAGAGGATGAATTCCGCGCCCGCCGCACGGCAGATCGCCGGAAATCCGGGCGTGAAGAATTCAAAGGCCATGGTGCCGAAGACCGTGCGGCCTTCGGCAATGCGTTGCTTGAGCGGGTTCGAGCGCATGAGGTTCTCGTTACAATTGCGCGTAACGCGCAAGCTTGTCCTTGAAACGCGGATTGGCGAGCACGTCACGGTTGACCAGCGTGTCGGGGGCGCGGCCGGCGGCAACGGACAGGATCGAGGTCGCGCTTGATGTGCCGATGCCGGCAAAACATTGGTCGGTATGGCAGAGGGCGTGCGGCGCGAGGATGACGTTGTCGAGCTTGAGGATCGGATCGTCAGGCGAGGGCGGCTCGGGGTCGAACACGTCGAGGCCCGCGCCGGCAATGCGGCGTTCGACGAGGGCGCGCGTCAGCGCCGCCTGATCGACGACGGGGCCGCGCGCGGTGTTGATGAGATAGGCCGACGGCTTCATCAGCCCGATCAGCTGCGCGTTGACGAGATGCCGCGTGCTGTCGGTCAGCGGACAATGCAGCGAGATGAAATCGGACACGCGGAAGAGTTCGTCGAGCGCGACCATCGTGACGCCGAGATTTTTGACCGCTGCGGCATCGGCGTAGGGATCGCAGGCGACGATTTTCATGTCGAATGGTTTCGCGAGGCGGATCACCTCGGCGCCGATATTGCCGATGCCGACGAGCCCGAGCGTGCGGCCGACAAGGCCGAAGCCCATATAGTCGCCCTTCTGCGCAAAGCCTGCGGGACCAAGCCGCGCGAGGCGATCCTTGTCGAACATGCGGCCGGTCAGCGCGAGCAGGAACGCGAGAACCGATACCGCGACCGGCCGGCGCACGCCGTCCGGCGTGATGGCGAGCGCGATCGCATTCTGCGTGCAGGCGGCGACGTCGATCTTGTCGTAGCCGACGCCGAAGCGCGCGATGAGCGAAAGCCGTCCGCCGGCATCGGCGCTCGCCCGCGTGAACGTCTCGCCCAGCAGAATGACGGCGTCGAGATCGGCGATGTCGGCTGGCCGGATCTCGCCGCGGCTGTTGAGATGGACAAGCTCGATGCGACCGTCGCGCGTGAGCGGCGCCATGTCGAAATCCGGATAGGCCGAGCTGCCGTCAGCCTTGCGGAAGCCCGCGGCGAGACCCACGCGAAACGCGGTCATGCGATGAAACCCTCCCGGAATTGGCACAGTCCGGCTGCGCCAGGCTGGCACACCATCGCCGATCTTGTGCCGGGGCGACACAGATTTTGCTGGCATCGGCCTTGCAGGTTCTTGCAGCGGACGTGACGGCCGCCGCGTCTGGCGGCCCGGGAGGAGCGTATGGACTATCGTGCTGCAGGGCTTGGCCGGGTATTCGGGCTCGCGGCTTTCGTTCTTGCCGCCGGTCTGCCGGCGTCGAGCGCGCAGGCCGACTGGATCCGCAATTCAAGCTGCATGGGCAATTGGGGCGGCGTCACCTGCACCACCCACTGGCGCAAGACCTTCAACAACAATCCCTACGTGATCTACAGCGTCGCGCCGGCGAGCGAGGAAGAGGAGCGGGCGGCTGAAGCGCGCGACCGCAAATGGCTCGCCCGCTGCAAACCAGTGATCCGGCAGGATCATTATGGCGTGAGCCGCTACATTTATGCGGCGCCCGGTTGCGAGTTCGGCAAGTCCGAAGACTGACGTGCGCCGCCCGATTGCGGCCAAAACTCCCTCTATCGTTGTCGTGATTGCCGACGCGCGGGCCTGCTGGCGCCCGACCGGCGGAACGCGTATGACAAGAGCGGCGACAACACGCGCGGGGAGGATGAAAATGCGGTTTGTGCTGCTTGCAGCCATGCTCGCCCTGTTGATCGGGCCGGCGCATGCGCAGGGCTTTGGCAACGTGCTGGACAAGCCGCCGTCAAAGGACGCCACCGAGACCGACGCGCAAAAAAAGAACGACGAGAAGGCCTATCGCGCCGCCATCGAACGCTTGCCGACGGCGAGCACGGCGCCGGTCGACCCTTGGGGCAATGTCCGCTCGAGCGAAAAGCCGGCGGTAAAGGCGACCGCCAGGACGGCGACGAAAAAGCCGGCGCAGTAATCTACAGCGGCATTTAGGATATAAGTCCTAGGAAAATAGTCTTGACAGCGTGACGCTCCTCCGCTAGGGTTCAGTCACGCTCCACACTTGCGTCTGACGGGGGCCATTCGGCCCCCTTTCTCTTTGCAAACGGCCGGACAATGCCTGCTCCTTCTCCGGGGATCGTCTCGCTCGTGCGCCAGCGTTACGTCGACGGCGCCTCGCTGGAAGCGATCAAGGCGGAAACCGGCATCAGGGACACGACGACACTCTACGCCTGCCTCGATGGTGAATACGACGACGGCTCGGGCGAACGGCCGAAGCCTTTGCCGCGCCGGCGCATCGTCTTGCGCCGCGTGCGGCCGACCCGGCGCGGCAGCCGCAAGAGCATCACGCGGCGGCTGTGGCTCGCCGCCGAGCGGCAGGTGCGGGAGATCGAGGAGCG
>CAZSAW010000328.1:0-2534 GCA_964604745.1 uncultured Hyphomicrobiales bacterium | reverse complement strand
ACGAACGTCACGATCGCCTGTTTCACGGCGCCCTCGTTCCAGGAGGGCAGCGGGTCGGTTTGAGCCGACGCGGGCGCAAGCCACGCGCAACAAGTAAAAACGCCGAGCGCCACCGCGCGCATGATACGCTGCATCTCATTCTCCGGATTTGCGGTGAAGAATGCCGGCGGCCTTCGGGGCCGCCGGCGATGAATTGGCATGCGCTATCGCACGCCCATTCCCTGTGTCTGCCGCTCGATCATCTGGTTGATGCCGGCGCGGATGCGCTCCATGTTCTGAACGCGGAAGCCTTGCCGCTTCTTTGCATCCTTCATGTCTTCGGTCATCTCGGCCATGATGTTGGCCGGATTGAAGCTCGGCGGGAAGGATCTGGACGGGAATTCCTTGAAGGTCTCAGCGAACTTGAAGACCTCGTCCATCACGCCGTACATGCTGCCGACGTGATTGAGGTTCCAGTCCCAATAGGTGTTGGACGTGATGTCGGCTCGCTCGAACGGGTCCTGCATGACATTGTAGATTTTCTGCAGGCGCAGCGTCGTAAACGGCTCCGCCCACACGCCCATCGTGCCTTGATCGCGCTGCTCCGAGAAAACGTATTTGTAGTCGCCCTGCCGCATTGACACGAGCAGGCCGTCATCGTCGGAGTAGAAGAACCTGTCGCGCGCGCTTTTCGCACCGTTGTTGTTCGCAGCGGTGCCGCTGACGTTGCGCAGGAACTCCGACTGATCGTAGCCGTCGAGATGAACCTTGTAGGTGATCCCATTTGCGGCATAGCCGGCCTTGAGCTTGTTGACGATGTCCGGTTCTCCGGCGATCGAACACAGAGTCGGGACCCAATCATTATGGCTCATCAATTCGTTCGTCACCGTGCCCGGCTTGACCACGCCGGGCCAGCGCACGAGACATGGCACGCGGAAGGCGCCTTCCCAGTTAGTGTTCTTTTCCGAACGGAACCAGGTCATCGCGCCGTCTGGCCAGGTGTTCATGTGCGGGCCGTTATCGGTCGTGTAGACCACCATGGTGTTGTTGGCGATGCCGAGATCGTCGAGCGTCTTGAGCAGTGCGCCGATGGTGTTGTCATGCTCGATCATGCCGTCGATGTATTCGCTGTCGCCGTGCGTATACCGGCCGCGATGCTCGGCGCGCACATGTGTGCGCAGGTGCATGCGGGTCGAGTTGAACCAGCAGAAGAACGGCTTGTTCGCCGACACCTGGCGCTTCATGAAATCGATTGCGGCCGCCGACGTCTCGTCGTCGATCGTTTCCATGCGCTTTTTCGTCAGAGCGCCGGTATCCTCGATCGTCTGCCTGCCGATCTTGCCGAAACGGGGATCGACTGTCGGATCGTCGCGATCGGTTGCCTTGCATTTCAGGACACCGCGCGGTCCGAATTTGGCAAGATAGCCCGGATCCTTCGGGTAGTCGGGCAATTCCGGTTCTTCCTCCGCATTCAGGTGATAAAGATTCCCGAAGAATTCGTCGAAGCCGTTGACCGTCGGCAGGGTATCGTTGCGGTCGCCGACGTGATTCTTGCCGAATTGGCCGGTGGCGTAGCCGAAATTCTTCAGTAGCCCGCCGATCGTCGGATCGAGCTGACTCATGCCCATCGGCGCGCCGGGAAAGCCGACCTTCGTGAGACCCGTGCGGATGCCGTGTTGACCGGTCAGGAACGCTGCGCGGCCGGCGGTGCAGGACTGCTCACCATAATAGTGCTGGAACTTGACGCCTTCGCGGGCGATGCGATCGATGTTCGGCGTCTCATAGCCCATCAGGCCGTTGGAATACGCGCTGACATTGGCCACGCCGATGTCGTCACCGAAGATGACGAGGATATTCGGTTTGCGTCCGGTCGGCGGCACGGCGGGGCGAGGTTGCGCCTGTGCGACGTCTCCCGCCGCGCCTGCCACCAGGGCGGAGAATGCAGCAAGCGCAGTGCCGCCAATCAGGATCCTGCGGCGATCCATCGCCTGCGTTTTGTCCTCCGTCTTATACCGATCGTGAATGGTACTCATGACGCTCTCCCTTGAAAAATGAGGTGTGTGATGTCAGCGGCGACGAAGGCCGCCACCACGCATTCCGCCCATGCGCGCACCGCCGCCATGCAAAGCGCCGATGCGGCCAGCACCTGCCGGATGAAAAGCCTGAGCCCTCGCTCGCGCGGCTCCTGCGCCGATATTTTGATGATTGAGGGTACGCGCCTGGCTCACGGCTTTGTTGCGCGTGCCATGGTTCGCGACGCGCGCGGTGCCGCCGCGCTTCGCGACATTGGCGTTCCGGTCCTTTGTTCCACGCGCGTTCGCAGCATTGCGAGCGTTGGCCGTGTTCTTGATGTTTCGCTGCGCAGTTCCCTTGTTCGCCAGGCTCTTGCGTCCGGCGTCGGCGCGATTGCGGAATTGCTCGCGCGCGGCGTTTTTGCCGTTCTGACCGAATTTCTGCGCTGTGGCGCGATCGCGATAGCCAACACCGCCGCGATGGTCGGGATTGTGACGCCAGTTGTTGTCGGCAATGTTGGTACGGTTGAATTCGTTGAAGCG
>CAZSAW010000327.1:0-3314 GCA_964604745.1 uncultured Hyphomicrobiales bacterium | reverse complement strand
CGATATAGAGCGCGCTGACGGCGAGCGCGCGGCCGAGATCGCGCCAGCGCGGGCGGAAGCGCAGGACGACCAGATCGTAGAGCGCGCAGGCTGCGATCAGACTGTGCGCGAACCAGAAGAACCAGAACACCGCATAGGTCGGCCCGACCGCGAGCGCCGGCTGGATGAAGGCCTGCAGCGTCAGCGTCACCGTCCAGAAATAGAGCGTCGCCCGCAATACACGCCGCTGCGTGAGCAGGGCGAGCGGCGCGACGACGCCGTTGATGTCGCAGATATGCAGCGGCAGGCCGTCGTGGACGTCGACGCCGCCCCAGTTCCACCAGACGTTATACGCGGCCCAGTAGGCGAGGGCGGCAAGCGCGAGCACGCGGCGGAAACGCATTTCATCCCCAGCCGGCAAGGCGCGCGCGTAGAGCACGATCGCGGCGATGAGCAGCGCGCAGGCGCACAGCGCGGCCAGATGCAAGGAGCCATAGGGCGCGAACACATCCCACGGGCCGGTACGGAGAAAGGGTGAATCGGTCATGCGCGACGACAATCAACAGAGCTGGACGACAAGGGGACGACATGCGGCGCGCGCGGGCAAGCGCGTTTCGCCGTTGCCGCCCGCGCGCGGCTCCTCACGCAATGCGGAACTTTTTCCTGCGTGCGGCATTACCCCTAACCGAACCATGCTGCCGGGGATTGATTGCGGAGACAGTCCATGCGGATGCGATCGATCGTGACCGTCGGCATTTTTCTTCTCGCCGCGCAGGCGCAAGCGACAGCCGCGCCGCTGAAGCCCGCAGGCCTCGACACCGCAACCCCCGCGCTCACGCTGGTGCAGGCGAAGAAGAGCGAGACGCTGACGCACAAGGTGAAGCGCGCGTGGAAGAACCTCGTCGGCTACAAGTTCGACGTCGCCTGCGTCGATCGCCGCTCCAGCTGCCGCGAAACCGGCGACAGCCGCGCCGCGGCGCAATCGAAATGCATCGCGCGCAATCCGTTCTGCTGGGTGTCGGACGCGAACTGAAACGCGCCGCCCGTGCGCGCGGCGTGACCGCGCGGCCTATGCCGGCTTCAGTCCGTCGCGCCAGGCCATCGCTTCCAGCTCGACCCGCACTGCATCCATCACCGGCACCACCGGCCGCGCCTGGAATTCGAGCGCGGGCAGCATCGAGCAGAACTTGTGGACCGCCAGCGGATCGTCGCAATCGAGCAGCATGTATCCACCCCAGTCGCCGACGCGCACGACGAACATCTCGATCCGGAAATTGTCGGGCGCCTTCCATTGCGAGAACACGTCGAGAATGCGCTTCTGCGCATGCTCGTATTCCATGGGCGAGCCCTGCGGGCGCTCGCTCCAGGTGACCATGTATTTCATCGGCGTCCCCCCGTTTGCGTGCAGCAAAAAATTCCCGGATGCGGCGTCGTGACGATCGGCGGCACGACGTGATGCATTCGCTCCGCGCGCTGCGTCAGCCTATCGGGGATCGCGTGCCAACGCGAACGCCGAATGATCCGCTTGCATCGTCACGGCAGACGCGCGCCATCGCCCGTGTTGTTTGAAGGCGCCGGGTGCGCCTGAACCGCGTCCCCCGCGACGCGAGGGATGGAGCGCCGCAAGGCGCATCCAGTCGAGACTGCATTCCTTGCGGAATGCAGGGCGGGTGGTGCGAACACCCGCGCGCCTTGCGGCGCTCCACGTCCGGACACGCTTGCGCGCGCCGGGCGTTCATTTGCGGCGTTCGTCCGGCGCCGGGCCGCGCTTTCGCCGGGGGATTCCGTCCCCGGTCGTCAGCCAAGCTCCTGGCGGGGGTCCCTAGTGACCCCGGGCGGAGCCCCGGCGCCGCCCGGGTGCGAGGTTACGAGCCCCGCCCGCAGGCGCCGCACCCATCCCGCTTTCGTGACGTCTCATGAAAACGCCCTCGGTGGATTGGATGATAGGAATATAAGCCTGATCTTCAAGAAAGTCAAATCAAGGATCAGCCGGTCGCCACGAAAGCTTTCGCGGCTTCCAAAGTCAGAAATATCCCGAGTTCTCGGTAGTTGGGGTCATGCTCAGCGGTCTCAGGCGACCAGAGCACGACAAACGCCCTGCCGTAAGGTTCGATGATCGTGGTCAGGTCATCGCTCTCACCCGGCGACATGTGACGAGCGCCACAATGCGGACAATCATCGTCGCACATGCACGACCATTCGTCGTCCCACGATTGGCCGCATCGAGCACACGAGTAGTGGTTGCAGAACCAAGCCATCTTCGCCGCTAAGGAACAACGCCAATGACCACGAGTGGAACTGCAGGTACGCCCCTGCCTTCTCGGATCAGATTGTACAATTCGCCCTCATAGTAGCCGACGCCGGAAGACATTTGCTGCTGTAATTCCTTCATGGGAAGAATTTCGATTCCCACGTCAATTACGTCCCCAACGTAGAATGCCAAATGTTTGACGAATAGGTCGTAGGCAACAAACGCGTACTTGCCGAATTGCACCTCAACCGCGACTCTTTCTTTCACGAAATCGGTTTGATTATAGGACGCGAGAGGCTTCAGACCTGCCCCTTCGATTTCTTCCTTTTGTTGTGCTGGCCCCATAAACATAGTCTTGCGAATTAAGCGCGCGTCGGAAGTAACCCAATAAGAAATACGGCGTTCGTCCCACTTATGGCGCGAGAAGCCTTCTCTAATTGCTTTGTTCATTGCACGGGGCGAATAGAACAATTGTCCTTTTGTCCGAATTTCCTTGGAGACTTTTGTTTGACAGCGAGAGGCATCGGCTCGCGCGATAACGTCCTGAATCTCTTTCCAGAGCTTGGGCTTGTGAACCAGGAGGAATTCAAGCCCGTTTAGATGAGAATAATAGGTCGCGATTTTCAAATCTGTCTTCCACTATTTGTGGCCGCCGTACGGCTTTCGTGGATCATAAACAGGCCTGTCCATAGGCCTCGTTCGTAGAAGCCCTGCTCGAAGCAAATGAAGTCGCTCCCAAGCCGTTTCAACGTATTCGGGAACAACATCACATCCTAGACCTTTGCGCCCATGCTTCACTGCGCCGATGACAGCACTTCCAACACCCATGTAGGGATCAAACACCAAGTCTCTTTTGTTGGTTAGGGACAACACGAGGCGCTCGACAAGTTCGACGGGAAATTGGCAAGGGTGATTGGTTTTTTCGACGTGATTATTTTTGACGTTCGGAAAAATCCAGACGTCGCCCGGATTCTTCCCGAGTGGATTGCCTGACAACTGACCAACCCTTGGACCTTTAAAGTGCTTCTTGCCTGGATACTTTGAAGGCACCCGAATGGGATCGAGATTGAAAGTATATTTCTTC
>CAZSAW010000326.1:0-2944 GCA_964604745.1 uncultured Hyphomicrobiales bacterium | reverse complement strand
CAAGGCGCTGGCGCAGGAAGGCGCGCGCAGCGGCATCACCGTGAACGCCATCTGCCCGGGCTATATCGCGACCGAAATGGTGATGGCGGTGCCGAAAGAAGTGCTCGACAAGAATATCATCCCGCAGATTCCCGTCGGCCGGCTCGGCCAGCCCGAGGAAATCGCGCGCTGCGTCGTGTTCCTCGCCTCGGACGACGCGAGCTTCATCACCGGCTCGACATTGTCCGCCAATGGCGGTCAGTTCATGGCGTGAGCGGACGCGCGGCGCAATCTCCACGCCGCGCGCCATGTCTCACCACCAGCGATCGACGTAAGTGATCCCGCCGGTATTGGCGTCGACAAACACCTTGATGTTCTGGCCACCCGGGTCGACACCCTGCACCTGCCACTTGCCATCGTAGAACGACACCTGGTTGATGCCGACGACGCCGGCATTCTGGGCCACGAAGAGAGCCTGTTCCATGGACTCTTGTGACGCGCTCGGCGCCTGGGCAAAGGCCGGCGCGCTCAATCCGACGACGGTCGCCACGGCAGCAGACAAAACAAGCTTGGACATTGTGGTCTCCCAATCGGTTTGCAGACGAAAGACCCAACGCCGCAGCAGGTGCCACGGTTCTCGCATTGCGTGATCGAATAACATTCATGCCATTGTGCGCCCGCAGATGAACGCACGTCCGGTTTCGATGAGAACTGCCACATTGATTGGCTTCAGCGCCGTACTGATGTGGTCGTCGCTTGCGCTTTTCACGGCAGCATCGGGGCGGGTTCCGCCGTTCCAACTCGCGGCGATGTGTTTTGCGCTTGGCGGCGCGATCGGGGCGGTGACGTGGCCGTTCCGTGCCGATGCCATCGGCGCGCTCAAGCAGCCGCTGGCGGTGTGGGCGCTCGGCGTCGGCGGCCTGTTCGGCTACCACGCGCTTTATTTTGTGGCGCTGCGTCTCGCGCCGCCGGCGGAAGCGGGACTGATCAACTATCTCTGGCCGCTGCTGATCGTGCTGTTTTCGGCATTCCTCCCGGGTGAGCGATTGAAAACCCATCACCTCGCCGGAGCGCTGATCGGGCTGGCTGGGACGATCGTGCTTATCGCTGGCGCGAATGCCGTATCGTTCACGCCGGCGCATGTGCCGGGTTATGCTGCGGCCTTTGTCGCCGCGTTTGTCTGGGCGATCTATTCAGTGATGTCGCGCCGCTTCGCCGCGGTGCCGACCGATGCGGTAACGGGATTCTGCCTCGTCACGTCACTTCTTGCCGCCATCTCCCATTGCCTGTTCGAGACAACGGTGTGGCCGCAGAATCCGGTGCAATGGCTTTCGGTTCTTGCACTCGGCCTCGGGCCGGTGGGCGCCGCTTTCTACGTCTGGGATTTCGGCCTCAAGCGCGGCGATATCCGCGTGCTCGGCGCCTCGGCCTATGCTGCGCCGGTTCTCTCGACATTGCTGCTCGTGCTCGCCGGTTTCGCGTTGCCGAGCTCGACGCTCATCCTGGCCGCCATCCTGATCGCGGGCGGCGGCGTGGTCGCGGCGAAGGATATGATCGTCAGGCCCCGTTCGGCGACCAGTCCTTCGGCGCAAGCGTAAAGCCGCTGAACTGAAAGCCTGGCGTCACCGTGCAGCCGACGAGCGTCCAGTTGCCGAGACTTTCCGCCGCCTGCCAGGCTAGTGCCGGAACAACCGCCTGCGGACGCTGATCCGCTGCGAGATGGGCACCGAGGATGTGCGTCGTCGCCCTCCCGCCGTCGGCAATGCGCAGCGACAGCGGCGCGCCCGCATACCAGTGCCAGATTTCCACGGCATCGACGCGATGCCAGTGCGAACGTTCGCCGCGCGCAAGGAGGTAATAGATCGCGGTCGAGATGGCGCGACCGTTCGCATCGGTCGCGGTGTCACGAAACGTTTCGCGGAAATGTCCACCCTCGGGATGCGGCTTGAGATCGAGCAGGCGGATGATGTCGGCCGCGGTGGTCATGTCGCCATTTCGCCACGCGCGGGATCGACCCGCGCATTCATCGTTTTCGTTCGATGGATTGCCGGGTCAAGCTCGACAATGACGCCAGCAATCAGAATTTGTTCTTCCGCGCGCGGATTTCGGCAAAGACCTCCGCCGGCTTGTGTCCCGACAATCCGACCGACGCGGCGACGCTCGGAACGTCCGCGCGCAGGAAGCAATTTTCGGCTTTCTCCGCGCCGATCGTCGCCGGCAACGTCGGTTTGCCGGCGGCGCGCAACGCATCGACTTCCTTGGCGCGTGTGCGCAGCGCCGTGTTGTCGGGCTCGATCGTGAGCGCAAAGCGGATATTGGCTTGCGTATATTCGTGGCCGCAGAAGAACTGCATGTCGTCCGGCAACGCACGCAGCTTGAGGAGCGACGTCCACATCTGCTCCGGCGTGCCTTCGATCACGCGGCCGCAGCCGATCGAAAACAGCGTGTCGCCGACAAAGGCGATCTTGTCGGCATCGAACACATAGGAAATGTGATCGAGCGTGTGGCCCGGCGTTTCCAGAACGCGCGCCACGAGATTGCCGACCTTGACGCTGCCGCCTTCGCCCACGGTTTCGTCCACGGCGCGAAACTTGTCGCTGCGCGGACCGACGACGCGGCATTTGTATTTGTCCTTGAGCGGAGCCACTCCCGCCGTGTGATCGTGATGGTGATGCGTCACGAGGATGTCGGTCAGCGTCCAGCCGGTCGCCTTCAGTGCCGCTTCGACGGCGGCCGCGTCCGGTGCGTCGATCGAGGCCGTGGCCTTGGTCGCCGGATCGTGCAGCAGCACGCCGAAATTGTCGGACAGGCAGGGAAAGAGATGGGTCTTGGCCGGCATGAAACTCTCATCGGGGGTGATCGGGGACGTAACGCTATCATGCCGCGGCGGGTTCGCAACGACAGGGTCCGTTAAGGCTGTTCGGGCGGCCCGCGCCGCGTTCCGCGGCAAAGCGTGCTAACATCG
>CAZSAW010000325.1:0-5043 GCA_964604745.1 uncultured Hyphomicrobiales bacterium | reverse complement strand
GTCACCTGAAACGCCTCGGGCGGCGCGTTGCGGCGAAAGACCGGGCCACCGCGCTGGAAAACAAATCGCATCGCACCCGCCATCGCGCCGGAGATCGAGGCGGAGGCGCCGATCATCGGCACGAACTCGCCGCTATGCGTGACGAGATGCGCGAGCGCGCCCGCTGCCGCGGTTACGGCGAAGAAGGCGAGAAAGCGCAGCGTGCCGAAGCGCTGCGCGAGCGGGGAGCCGAAGGCAAGAAGCCAGGCGGTGTTGACGCCGAGATGCACCCAGTCGCCGTGCAGAAATGCGTATGTCACGAACGTCCAGATGTCGGCGCCGATGCCCCCGGGCACCGCGCCGCCGACGAGAATGGTCGGCTCGTAGCGGGCCGGGATGAAGGCGAAAAGAAGAAGCGCCTCGAGGTCGGTCTGCTCCGGCAGCACGAATTCCCGCACGGCGTGAATAACGGCGAGCATCCCGATCGTCACGATGATGACGGGCGGAATGTTGAAGATGGGCTCGCGGGGCGGGGAAATGGTCATGGCCGCTGGCCATGTCTCGCATGGCTCGCACGCCCGGCCAAATCACGCGTTGGATAACTCTGTTTCAGCCTGCGGTCGTTGGGGGAAGCAAAAAAAGAAGGAGAGGGCTTTTGGCCCTCTCCTGTTTCCGTAGCCCCTTCGGACGCGGGCGCTTATCGCTGCGCCCGTCACGTCCCCACTCTCCCCTCGAAGCCTGAAGTCTGCTCCCGCCGCCCGCAGCCACGCAGACGGCATGTCGTGTGGATGGAAACGACGCTAGGCGCGATCGTCGGCGAAGCCAACACGAACTTCCTCTTAACCATAACAGCGGGGCCGGACCGGCCCGCCCGCCCGCGGCACGCGACCTGCTCAGAGAGCAACGCGAGGGCGCCGCTTCGCGCAATCTGTGCCAGCGATGGACAGCGCGATGCCCGGGATGCCCAACCGCGAGACACCGGACGGATGAAGCATCGCTCCACCAGGGAATTGTTCGCGTATTGGGACAAGCGTCGCCGCGAGCGTCGCGTGCCCGAACGTGCCGACATCGAGCCCGGCGAGATCCGGCGCGTCCTCGGCGATACGTTCATCCTCACCTGCGACCGATCCGCCCGCCATCCATTCCGCCTTGCCGGCACGCGCCTCTGCGCATTGTTCGGTCGCGAACTGAAAGGTGAGTCCTTTCTCGATCTGTGGGACGACGACGGCGCGATTTCCGACTTGCTGTCGACCATCGGTGTGGACGGTGCCGGCGCTGTCGCCGCCGTCGGCAGTCAAACGGAACGGGGCGCGACGCTACCGCTCGAAATGCTGCTTCTGCCGCTGCGGCATCGTGGCCAGCCCTGTGCACGCATCATCGGTTTGCTCGTGCCGATGAGCACGCCCTATTGGCTCGGCACCGACCCCCTCACCCAGCTCATGCTTGGCGGCTTCCGTCATGTCGGTTCGCCGCTCGACCGTGTCGCCTGGCCGCAATTTCAGTCCGGCACCGCTGCTGCGCGCCCGATGCACAACCTCGTGGTCATCGACGGCGGCAGGCGCGACTGATTGCGCGTTCTGCAAGCAGCCCTGCGTCTGACGCCGGGCTCGCGCCCGCAACGCTAACGAGGCGTTAATACTGCCTGCCTAGGTTGGCGGTGAAATTGTGCCCGAGCTTGCGTCGAAACGGGACTGCGATGTTGCGGACTTCCGCCGCCCCCCTCGCCAAAATCCTTCCCCATGCGCAGGAACGCAGGCGGTTCCAGCGCGTAGGCGTCAATCTGCTCGGCCGCTACATGCTTGCGGACCGGCGTGAATTTCCTTGCCAGGTCGTTAACATGTCGCCCGGCGGCATGGCGCTGGTCGCGCCGGTGCTCGGCAATATCAATGAGCGCGTCATCGCTTATGTCGACCATCTGGGCCGGCTCGAAGGCGTCATCACGCGGCTGTTCGCGAACGGCTTCGCCATGACGATCGCGGCGACCGCGCGCAAGCGCGACATGCTCGCCGCCCAGCTTACCTGGCTCGCCAACCGCCACATCCTCAATCTGCCTGAAGATCGCCGTCACGGCCGCTTCGTGCCGAAATACGCCGGCACGATGCTGGTCATGCCGAACGGAGTGAATATCGGCTGCCGGCTGATCGATCTTTCGCTTTCCGGCGCCGCGGTCGCGACCGACCAGCGTCCGACCATGGGTGCGCTGGTGACGCTCGGCAAGGTTCAGGGACGCGTGGTGCGCCATCTCGACAACGGCTTCGCCGTCGAGTTCCTGCGGCTGCAGCATCCGGACTTTGTCGAAGAGAGCGTCACCGGAACGTAAACGCGCGCGGTCCGCGCACGGCCGTTTCTTCTTCCTTTCGACCTGCAACATTGCGCACCAATGCGCGCCACGGCGTCGCCATCGCGGTTAATGGTGCACGCGCGCAGACGCATGTTGCGCGCATTTTGCGCCGGTGCGCGCGGTTAATCGTTCAAATTTGAATCAATTGCCGCCCGTTCGGATTTGAATCGAATTCGATGCGAATGAAGTCCGCATTCGTTTCGATTTTTACTTTCGTTCTCGTCAAAACGACTGTGGCGGATTAGCGGCACTACAAGCGCTTTGTGGGAGAACCGTCCCAACAAACGGGAGGGGTCAACCCATGAACTGGTATTCCTTCGGGATACGCAAAAGTGGATGCGCGGTCGTCGCTGCGCTCGCGATTATCGCGAGCGCGAATGGCGGCATGGCCAGCGAGCGTCCATTGTTCGTGTCGCTCGGAGATTCTGCGCGCGCACCGATCGGTTACATCGAATTCTGCACGCGTCATGCCGACGATTGCGAGACGAAGGAATCCACGCCGCGCGACATCGTGCTCTCGGCGAAATCCTGGAAGGACCTCGTGCGGGTCAACAAGTGGGTCAACGACCACATCAAGCCGGTGACCGACATGGAGCACTGGGGCGTGGTCGAGCAATGGGATTATCCCGACGACGGCTACGGCGACTGCGAAGACTACGTGCTGCTGAAGCGCCGCATGCTGCTGGAAGCCGGATGGCCGCGCGAGGCGCTGCTGATCACGGTCGTGCGCGAGCGAAGCGGCGACGGTCATGCCGTGCTGACGGTGAAGACGGACAAGGGCGAGTTCATCCTCGACAACCAGACGCAGGAGATCGTCCTCTGGTCGGAGACGCCGTATCGCTTCGTCAAGCGGCAATCGCAGGCCGATCCCAATGTGTGGGTGTCGCTCGGCGATCCGCGCCCGACCATTGCCACCGCGTCCTCGCCGGCGCGCTGACGAAGGAACGAGACATCGCATTCGCTGCCCGGTCACGTCCCCACCCCTCCCCGTCCCCCGACCGGACAGCGAGCGGCCGGCTCTCCCCCCAGAGCCGGCCGCACCTTTTTTGAAATGGGCTCCGCAAGAGGCCGCAACGCGCGCACGAACGGCACGCATGCGATCGCGCGTGAGCCACAGACCTGAAAATCTGCCGATGTTCAGTCGATGCGCTTGAGCGCCTTGGCGTAGAGCTTGCCGCGCCGGACATAGACGTCGGCGCCAGCGAGAATGCCGGCGACCGTTTTCTCGTCGGTCGGACGCACGACGCGCGCCGGCATGCCGACGATCAGCGAATTGTCGGGAAAATGCTTGCCCTCGGTGATCAGCGCGCCGGCGCCGACGACGCAATTGCTGCCGACCGAGGAGCCGTTGAGCAGGATCGCGCCCATGCCGATGAGCGTGTTGTCGCCGATGCGGCAGCCATGCAGCATGACCTGATGCCCGATCACGCAATTCGTGCCGATCGACAGCGGATAGCCGGGATCGGTGTGCAGCACGGCGTTGTCCTGGATCTGCGAGCGCTCGCCGATCTCGATCCATTCGTTGTCGCCACGCAGCACCGCGCCGAACCAGATGCTCGTCTCCGACCTGAGCCGCACGCGACCAATCACCGCCGCGCTCTCGGCGACGTAGCATTGCCCGTCGGCCGGAAGCTCGGGCGCCTGCCCGTCAAGTTCGTAGATCGCCATCCGCTGAGATCCTCTTTCGCGCGGCGCGACCATGCCGCAACGCGCGCGCAAGGGGAAGTCGGCAGGGGAAACGCGCGGCCCGACAGCGAATGTCAGGCGGCGAGCACACCCATCGCCTCGAGCGCCATCACCACCACCGTGCCCGACATCAGGCCCCAGAAGCCGGCGACGATGGTCGCGAGCGTCACGAACAGGAAGCTGCGGTGCCCGCCTTCGTCATGCACGAGATTGCGCACGATGAGGAAGGGCGCGGCGAGAACGAGAAACGGAATGCTTGCGAACGTCGCCGGCTTCGGCCCCTCGCCGAGAATGCTGAGACTCGGCGGCCGCGTCGTGAGCATCTGATACAGCGTCGCCAGAAGCCCGCCGACGGCGAAACCAAGCGCAAGCACAATCAGGGACTGAAAGCACGCAACGGACATGACAGGGCTCCGGCCACCGAGCGCCCGATGTGACCAAAGCCGGCGCGCCCGCGCCAGCGTTTCGTTAATGAAAGGTTAACGCGCGCGCCGGACCGCAAATCCTGCCGCGCCTTCCCGCCGTGGCATACTGGCGCTTGATTCGAGGAGGCCGCCCATGACCATGGCGCAGGCGGGCGCGGGCAAACGCCGGGCGCCGCGCCGTTCGACGCATCATCTGCTCGCGCTGCCGCTGTGGCTCCTGTTCGGCGGGGCGGCCGTCGCCGCCTGCTACATCGCCTATGTGCTGTGGCCGCGCTGGCCGACCGAGCCGGTCGCGATCGATGCGCCCTCGCTGCCGATCACCGTCGGCAATGTCGTCTTCAACGTGCCGCCCGCGGCCATCCGCCGCCCGGTGCAGCGCAAGCCGGGCATGCAGGCGCGCATCGACCTCGCCTATCTGTGGCCTTCGCTCGCTCCGCCCGACCCGGCCGCGCGGCCGGAGCCGATCGCGAGTTCGAGCGCGGTCGATCGCGTCTTCGTCACCATCGCCGAAGCCGACGGCCTGCCGCCGGCCGAGCGCATCAGGACGATCTATCCGCGCTATCTCGACGCCCGCATCGTGGCCGGCCCCGGCGGCCTTGCGGCGCGGCCGTT
>CAZSAW010000324.1:0-5892 GCA_964604745.1 uncultured Hyphomicrobiales bacterium | reverse complement strand
TCAGGTCGGCTGCCTCTGGATCGCGCTGCGCCTCGTCGATGTGCCGCGCGCCTGGTCCGTGCCGATTGTCTTCATCATTTGCGGCTACACCGCGCGGCGCTTCGATTTTGGCGCGCCGATGAGCGAAACACTCATCCCGTATGCGTTCGTCTTCATTCCGATTCTGATGTATCGCATCCTGTTTGCGGAGCGCGCCGACGACCGCGTGGCGACGGCGGTCGTTCTCGGCGGACCGATCACATTCTTATGCGTGTCGCTCGGGCTGACCGGCGCCCCGGCGAACGCGTGGATTGCGCTCGTGTGCTTTACCGTCGTCGCGTCCGCGCTAATAACGGATCGCAAGGGGCCGCTCCGCGTGTTGACACGCGATCCCCGCTGCCTGTGGGCCTATACGGCAGTGGCGCTGATCTTCGCCGTCCATGCGATGACGATCGATCTGCGCAATGCCTATTTCTGGATCTTCGACATCAATCGCCGCACCAACGACATCCTCGTCACCGCCAATCTCATTTCGAGTTTCGGCGTCCATTTTGGCTTCTTCTGGCACAAATCCGACCCGCTCGGGGCGCGCTATCCTGATCTGCTGGCCTATCTTGCCGGGCTCGCGCTGCTGCTGTGGTGGCGCGGTTCGTCCGATCGGCGGGGATTCTGGATTCGCTTCGGCCTGTTCTGCGGCATTCTGGCCGTCGCCGCGATCGGGACGCAGTGGCGCATTGTCATCGGCTGGAAATCGGCGACCCTGTTCGGGCTCAGTCTCGGCGTCTTCTGTTTGCTCGTTTCCAATCTGCGACTGCCGCGCGCGGCCTGGATGAACGCGATCTTCGTGCCATTGTTTGTGCTGGCGGCACTGCAATTTCATTTTGTTCAATACTCGATAGCCTACAGCACCGAGCGCACGCCGCGGCTTCCCGGATTGGACGAGGCGAACATCTGCCGGCTTGGCCAAACATCCAGCTGCCGCTGCCTGCAAAGCACCGTCTGGACGCCGGAATTCTTTCTGGAACATGACGTGCGCGCATGCCCCGGCCGCTATCAGTCCTACAATCCGACGATCGCGCGCGATCCGATGGTGCATGCCAACCTGATCGCCGACCTGCACCGCGACGACACGGCCTTCCTCGTCTTTCCGCGCGATCTGATGGCTTATTTCGGCACGCCGGCCGAGGCGATGGATTATTTCCGCGACCGGTCCGCCTGCGCCCGGATCGACTGGCGCACGCAGGTCTGCTGGCATCGCCGCGGGTGATGCGTCAGCGTCCCTCCCGCCGCGCCATGAAGGCGAGACGCTCGAACAGATGCACGTCCTGCTCGTTTTTAAGCAGTGCGCCGTGCAGGGGCGGGATCAGCTTTTTCGGATCGCGCTCGCGCAACGTCTCCGGGCCGATGTCCTCGACCATCAGGAGCTTGAGCCAGTCGAGCAGTTCGGAGGTCGACGGCTTTTTCTTTAGTCCGGGAACGTCGCGGATTTCGTAGAACAGCTTCAACGCTTCACCGACGAGACGCTGCTTGATACCGGGGAAATGCACCTCGATGATGGCGCGCATCGTCTCGTCGTCGGGGAAACGGATATAGTGGAAGAAGCAGCGGCGCAGGAATGCGTCCGGCAATTCCTTCTCGTTGTTCGAGGTAATGACGACGATCGGACGGCGTCGCGCCTTCACCGTCTCGCCGGTTTCGTAGACGAAGAATTCCATCCGATCGAGCTCCTGCAGGAGATCGTTCGGGAATTCGATATCGGCCTTGTCGATCTCGTCGATCAGCAATACCGGCCGTTCGCTTGAGACGAAGGCGTCCCACAATTTGCCGCGCTTGATATAGTTGCGGATGTCCTTCACCCGCTCGTCGCCGAGCTGGCTGTCGCGCAGGCGCGAGACGGCGTCGTATTCGTAAAGCCCTTGCAGCGCCTTGGTCGTGGATTTCACATGCCATTCGATCAGCGGCGCGCCCAGTGACTGCGCCATTTCCAGCGCGAGCACGGTCTTGCCGGTACCCGGCTCGCCCTTCACCAGGAGCGGTCGCTCGAGCGTGATCGCTGCGTTGACCGCCACCTTCAGGTCGTCGGTCGCCACATAATTGCTGGTGCCTTCGAAGCGCATCGTCTTTCCAGTCGTCCCCCAACGCCTAACCAAACCGTTCCCACGCCGCCTGGCGTGAGATGCCGAGCGCATCGCCGATATCCGCCCAGCTCACGCTCCGTTCGCGTAGCGCTTCTACCAGCATTTGCAAGACGCTGCGCGTCGCTTCGACCGTCGCGCTCGCCGGAACGAGCGCGGCGAGCAATTGTTCATTTGACATGTCGCCCCAGTTGGCGGCTGCCGGCGGTGCCGTCTCGAGAATCTTGTTACAGACGCCGACGCAGGCATCGCAGATATAGCCGCTGTGGCCGGCCATCAGACGGCCGACCTCGCGTTCGCTGCGGCGGCAGAAGGAACAGCGCAACAGGCGCAAACGGCGTTTCATGGCGGCGGTCCTCTCCGCCTGTCAGGAAAGCCCTGACATGCGCCGATGTCAAGGATAGCTTGACGTGAGGCCAATGCCGGCATTGCCCTCGCGCGAACGTGAGCAGATGTGAGTGCCGCTTGCCCCGTCCGCGCGCTATCAAGAGCACGAGATTTCAGGACATCCGGGGAGCGACATGAAGCGGCTGATCTTTGCAGGATTTATCATCGCGGCTTTGGCGGCGAGCGCCGCTCATGGCCAGACCAAGCCGGCGATCGCGACCTTCGCCGGCGGCTGTTTCTGGTGCACCGAAGCCGACTTCGACAAGGTCCCGGGCGTGATCTCGACGACCTCGGGCTATATCGGCGGCAAGGTTGCAAATCCCACCTATTATCAGGTCTCCGATGGCACGACCGGCCATGCCGAGGCCGTGCAAATCGCCTTCGATCCGGCAAAGGTGACGTATCAGCAATTGCTCGACGTCTATTGGCACAGCATCGATCCACTGGCGAAGAACCGGCAGTTCTGCGATTCCGGCAGCCAATATCGAACGGCGATTTTCTATCACGACGCCGAACAGCGAAAGCTCGCCGAGGCGTCGAAGAAAGCGATCGAGGATTCCGGCCGCTTCAAGGAGCCGATCCAGACGCAGATCGTCATGGCGACGACTTTCTACCCGGCGGAAGAGTACCACCAGGACTTCCACATCAAGAATCCGACGAAATACAAATTCTATCGCTGGAATTGCGGCCGCGATCAGCGGCTGGAGCAGCTCTGGGGCAAGAAGACGAGCTAGGAGGCACTCATGCGAGATCGCCGCAATGTTATGCTGACGCTTGCCGGCGCCGCCGCAGCCTTTGCGGCGTGGCGCACATTGTCGGGAGAGAACGCGATGGCGGAAACGCAGACAGCGTTTGAGGTGCAGAAGACGGACGCGGAATGGCGCACGACACTCACGCCGATCCAGTATGGTGTGCTCCGCAAGCACGGCACGGAGCCTGCCGGGTCGTCGCCGCTCAATCGCGAGAAGCGCAAGGGCACGTTTGCCTGCGCCGGCTGCGATCTGCCGCTGTTCTCGTCCGACACGAAGTACGAGAGCGGCACCGGCTGGCCGAGCTTCTACGAGCCGTTGCCGAACGCGATCGGCACGTCGACCGATCGTTCCTTCTTCATGACGCGGACGGAAGTGCATTGCCGGCGCTGCGGCGGCCATCTCGGCCACGTCTTCAATGACGGGCCGAAACCGACGGGCCTGCGCTATTGCATGAACGGCGTGGCGCTGAAATTCATTCCCGCCGGCAGCGCCTAGAGCCTCCGTCCTCGTCGGCGTCGCAGCAGATCGGACGTGGCCCGGCAAAAGCTGCCGGGCCTCGGCATTTTGAGCCCGGCAAACGCGCGACGCCGCCAAGATAAGCTATTGATAATCCATATAAATACCCATGGCACGCCGCTTGCGACGGTCTCGCGTGATCCTGCGGCCATGTGTGACCTCCGGCCGGCCGCCCGGACTGTTTGGAGATCGTCATGGGTATCTTTGGGGCTCTCACCACCGCCGTCACCGGCCTGCGTGCGCAATCCTTCGCGCTGGAAAATATCTCCGGCAACATCGCCAATTCGCAGACCACCGCCTTCAAGCGCATCGATACGAGCTTCGAGGATCTGATCCCGGACAGTTCGCCGAGCAAGCAGCTCGCCGGCGCCGTCACCGCGAATTCGCGCTCGACCAATACGGTGCAGGGCGACATCCAGACCGCCTCGATCGGCACCTTCATGGCGATCAACGGCGACGGCTTCTTCGTCGTGCAGAAGCCCTCGAGCATGCAGGACAACCGGCCGGTCTTCTCCGGCATCGATCTCTACACACGGCGCGGCGACTTCCAGCCCGACAAGAACGGCTATCTCGTCAATGGCGCCGGCTATTATCTGATGGGCATCCCGGTCGATCCGACGACCGGCAATCTCACCGGCAGCGTGCCGCAGCTCCTGCAATTCCAGAACGACTTCCTGCCGGCGCAGGCGACGACGGAAATCGATTATCGCGCCAATCTCGCGAGCTATCCGCTCACGCCGCATCACGACACCAATGTGCCGGGCTCCGAATTGCTGAACGGCGCGGACTTCCAGAAGAACCCGGTCGCAGGCCCTCAGCAGCCGGCCAAGATTTCAGGCTACGGCGCGACCTGGCAGCCGGATGCCAAGGCTGTCGGCGTCGGCAGCATCGGCGCCTTCACCGGCGCGACCACGCTCGCCTCGCTCGGCCTGAGCCCAAGCGACACGATCACGGTCGGCGACGGAACGAATACCACGACGTTCAACGTCCTTGCCGGCTCGACCGTGCAGGACGTCATCGACGCGATCAACGGCGGCAGCGCCAACGTCACCGCCTCGCTCGATTCCGGCGGGCATCTGAAATTGCAGTCGCCCAATTTCCTCGACACCATCACGGTCGGCGGAACCGGCGCTTCGGTGCTCGGGTTCGCGGTCGGCAACAACACCTTCAATCCGACCAACCTTCTGACGCAGGGCGCGGTGGCGCAAGGTCAGACCTTCACGGTGACGGTCGGTTCGCTGTCGCCGCAGGTCATCACCTTCGGCAGCGCGGGCTATCCTGCAGAAGTGGCGACGCTCGCCGACCTCTCGCTCGCGCTCGGCGGGCTTTCGGGCCTCAGCAGCGCCAGCATCGACGCGACCGGCAATATCACGCTCACGGCGGCCAATACGGCCGATCCCATTACGATCGGCAGCGGCAGCACCGACGTGCCGGCGAGTCAGTTCGGCCTGCATACGCTGACGGCGCTGTCGTCAAACGGCACGGTCATCGCCGACGACCTGAGCACCTTCCTCAACGAATCCGTCGGTGGCGGGGCGATCACGGCGTATGACGTCTCCGGCTCGCCGGTGAACATCCAGCTGCGCTGGGCCAAGACCGATTCCGCCTCCCTCGGAACGGGTCACTCCGACACCTGGAATCTGTTCTACCAGACCAGTTCGACCGCCACGGGCCAGAACGTGGCCTGGACCAACGCCGGCACGAACTACACCTTCGGCCCCGACGGCCAGATGAATCCGCAGGTCGCGAACCTCACGCTCAACAACGTGACCGTCGACGGCGTGTCGCTCGGCAACATCCAGCTTGTGCATGGCGCCGGTGGCATCACGCAATTTGCCGACCCGAACGGCAACGTGCAGGTCAATCAGCTCCAGCAAAACGGCTATGCCGCGGGTGAGTTGCAGCAGATTTCCGTGAACGATAAAGGCCGCGTGGTCGGCAGCTATTCCAACGGCCGCACCATCGATCTCGCCGAGATTACCTTGGCGAGCTTCAACGGTCCGAACTATCTCAAGCGTATTGACGGCGGCGCGTTCGAGGTGACCGACGAATCCGGTCCGGCGACCTACGGGGCGTCGGGCCAGATCGTCGGTTCCTCGCTCGAAGGGTCCAACACCGACATC
>CAZSAW010000323.1:0-7653 GCA_964604745.1 uncultured Hyphomicrobiales bacterium | reverse complement strand
GGGCCGCTTGCACGAGCCGGGCCTCGCCTTGCGGCGCCGCCTGCTGATCGAGGCGGGTTTTCCGGCCGAGCCACTTGCCGGGCAACCGCCGAAGGGGGCCGCGGCCGACGACGTGCTCGATGCCTGCGCCTGCGCCGCGATTGCGCGGCGGATCAAGCGGGGGCTCGCCCGCCCTTTCCCCGATCCGCCACAGCGCGACGCTTATGGGTTGCCCATGGCCATCTGGGCGTGAATAAGAGGCGGGGGCTCGCGGAGTTTGATGAATGGGTTTTCCGCAACGACTGATCGACG
Organism: uncultured Hyphomicrobiales bacterium; assembly: GCA_964604745.1. GTDB lineage: Bacteria > Pseudomonadota > Alphaproteobacteria > Rhizobiales > Xanthobacteraceae > Pseudorhodoplanes. The sequence continues at coordinate 7,362 of CAZSAW010000323.1, read as the reverse complement.
GCTACCAGGCCTTTCTTACCGGCCGCCTGGCCGAGGAACAGAGCCGCTATCGCGAGCTCGCCGAAACCGGGCAATCGCCTGAAATCATGGTGCTTGGATGTTGCGATTCGCGCGTATCGCCCGAGGCGATCTTCGACGCGCGGCCAGGCGAATTGTTCGTCGTGCGCAACGTCGGCGCGCTGGTGCCGCCCTACACGCCGGACGGCGCGCAGCGCGCGGTCTCCGCGGCGCTTGAATTCGCCGTGCAGGCGCTGAAGGTCAAGCACATCGTCGTGCTTGGCCACGCGCAATGCGGCGGTGTGCGCGCCTTCGCCGAGGAGATCGAGCCGCTTTCGCCGGGCGATTTCATCGGCGCGTGGATGAAACTGCTCGCGCCTGCCGCGGCGGAGGTCGGTCCGCGCGGCACGATGCCGATGAGCGAATATCTCAAGCAGCTCGAACAGGTGTCGACGCTCAAGACGATCGACAATCTGAAAACGTTTCCCTGCGTGCGCATCCTGCATGAGCGCGGACGGCTGCAATTACACGCCGCCTATTTCGGCGTCGCGACCGGCTCACTGTCGATCTATGACGAGGGCAGCCGGAGTTTCCGCGCGGTCGCGCCCGAGCAGCATGCGAAAGTGTTCGCGCAGCCGCGGTTTTGAGGACTTGTGCCGCCGCCGAAACAAAATGGCCGGGACAAGCCCGGCCATCATCGCATCTCCGCCGGCGCTGGCGACTACGCCGCCTTTTTCTTCGACTGCAGGAGCTTGCGGTTGATCAGCGCTTCGGCGATCTGCACCGCGTTCAGCGCCGCGCCCTTGCGCAGATTGTCTGAGACGCACCACAGCACAAGGCCGTTCTCGACGGTCGGGTCCTCGCGCAGACGGCTGACATAGGTCGCGTCCTCGCCCGCCGCCTCATACGGCGTCACGTAGCCGCCCGGCTCGCGCTTGTCGATGACGATGACGCCCGGCGCGTTGCGCAGCAAATCCCGAGCTTCGTCGGCCGTGATCGGATTCTCGAATTCGATGTTGACGGCTTCCGAATGCCCGACGAAGACCGGCACACGCACGCACGTGGCATTGAGCTTGATCTTCGGATCGAGAATCTTCTTCGTCTCCGCCACCATCTTCCATTCTTCCTTGGTGGAGCCATCATCCATGAACACGTCGATATGCGGGATGACATTGAAGACGATGCGCTTCGGAAACTTCTTCGGCTCGATCTCGCCGAGCGAATAGACCGCCTTGGTCTGGCGGTCGAGCTCATCCATGCCGTCCTTGCCGGCGCCGGAGACCGATTGATAGGTCGAGACGACGACGCGCTTGATCTTCGCCTTGTCGTGCAACGGCTTCAGCACGACGACGAGCTGCGCCGTCGAGCAGTTCGGATTGGCGATGATGCCCTTCTTGCGGAAACCGGCGACCGCCTCGGCGTTCACTTCCGGCACGACGAGCGGCACGTCGGCGTCGTAACGCCACGCCGATGAATTGTCGATCACCACCGCACCCTTGGCGGCGATCTTCGGCGACCATTCCTTGGATACGGCACCGCCGGCCGACATCAGGCAGAGATCGACGTCGGAGAAGTCGTAATGCTCGAGCGCCTTCACTTTAAGTGTTTGGTCACCATAAGAGACTTCGACGCCCTGCGACTTGCGCGAGGCGATGGCGACGACCTCGTCGGCGGGGAAGCGCCGCTCGGCGAGGATTTCGAGCATTTCGCGGCCCACGTTGCCCGTGGCACCCACGACCGCGACCTTGTAACCCATCGTTCACTCTCCGCTTAAAAATTTCCCGGCTGCCGACGCTCTGGAAACCGGAGAGGAAGCGCTTCTAAGCGAGAAAAGCCGCAAAGACAACGCTGGCCCTCAGCCGGCATATGGAGGCTGCGTTGCGGCAAGAACAGCCGGGCGCCGGGCGCGTCGGGGGTTTTTTCTCGTTGTCGGCCGAGGGGACGGTGACGCACCGGCCCTCTTTCGGTGCGCGACAGCCGAAGCCGTTCAAGCCTCTGCCGCTGGAAAGCCGTCTCGCCGCGTGGTTCGAACGCAATCTTGGCGCCCTTCATTTCACCCTGGAAGGCTTCAGTGATCGCGCTCTTGAAGCCTTCAAAATCGCCTTTGCCGACGCGCGCGAAAGCCTCGCCGCCGCGTTCCGGCGCGACTCCGTTGCGCCTCGCCCCCTGCTCGTCCCCGCTCGGCCCCTGCCCGTTCCCGGCAGTCTCGCCGCCGAAGGCCGGGAGACGCTCGTCCGCTTCCTCGCCTATGCCGGCGGCATCGGCGCTATGTCGTTTTTTGCCGCGCATATTCTGCAAAGTCCGCCGGTCGAAGCAGCGGTCGAGCCGCAGCAAAAGCCGGAATGGACATCCGTGGCCAAGCCTTACCCGGCCTTTCTGCTGTCGCTGCCCGATCTCGGCGAAGAGCAGCGCTACACGATCCTGCGCCACGCCGACGGCGGCGGCCGCAAGGACATCATGACGTTCGGCGAACTGGGCCGCTCGCTGCGTTACGTCATGGTTGAGGTCTATCGGCCGGGAACGGAAATCGAGAGCTTCGGCACGCCGTCTGCGGAAATCGCCGCCCGCGCCGCCGATCTTCAGCCCGCCGGCATGGTGCGTCCGTCGCTGCCGATCAAATCCAAGTTCGGCACTTTCTCGACCGTCGAATTCGCCGCCGGACGTTTCGGCATCGGCCACTGCATCGGCTTCGTGCGCAGCGTGGACGATCCGCGTCTGCAGATTTCCGGCATCTCCTGCAGCATGGATCATCTCGTCAATCGCAGCGCCGTCGCCTGTGCGCTCGATCGCCTGTCGCTGATGTCGGCGGGCAGCGATCCCGACATCGCGCGCTACTTCGCGCAGAGCGAGATCAAGCGCAATTTCTGCGGTCAGCGCGATCCGCTGCTCTACGCGACGCCGAAGCGCGACTATCCCGTCACGCCACCTTCCGCCCTGAAGCTGCGCGGCCGCCTTTCGGCCCGCTGATCGTCGCCATCGCCCCGCTGCGAAATCGAAACGAGAACGATAATGGACATTTCGCAAGCCCGCATCGTATCCGCCGCCTCGCAGGCCGGACTTGTCATCCGCTACGCGTTCTATCTGACCGGTGCCGCCGTGATGACGATGATCGGCATCGGCATTCTCTCTATCTGGAGCACGCGCGTCACTCGCCTCGATGAGCCGCCGCGGTTCCGGTTGACTGCGCCCTCGCTCGCGCGCCTGCCGGAGACGACACAGGTTGTGACCGGCGGGAAATTCGGGCGTGTCGAAGTGCGCAGCTATGGCCAGATCACCGACCGCGACACCGACCTGACCATCGCGATGCTCATGCCGCCGCGTAGCGTTCAGCTGACCCGCGACGGCATTCCCCACATTCCCAATGTCCGGCCGCTGCGCATGGCGCAGGTCGTCTCGACCTCGATGCGCTACGACCTCGACACGCGCTTCGGTCCGCTGCGGGCAAGCGAGATGCGCGTCGATACCGACGGCCGGTGGAAATTGTGCCTCACCTTCGTCAGCCGCTTCCCGACCGATGCTGTGTATCTGAACGGCTGGTATTGCGACGCGAGCGGGGCGCGGCCGAATGCCTATCAGCTCGCCTGCATGATCGACCAGCTCACACTCGATTCAACGCTGTCGTCGAGCGAGGCGGATTCCTATCTGCGTCAACGGCTCGCACGCACGCCGGCATGCGCGGCGACGCCGGTATCGCAGACGATCGATACGCGGCGCCCGGGATCGCAGCCCTCGCCGCCGGCCCGCTGGTCGATGCCGAACGCGTTGCAGCGCTGGTGACAAAAAAGGGCGGCACGAGGCCGCCCTTTCTCTTCATATCATCGTACGGCGATCTAGCTGCCGTAATTCTTTTTCAGATAATCGGCGATGACCTTGGCATCGGCGTCGTCGATCGGCGCACCGAATGCCTTGATCATCTTCGTCACTTCCGCATCCCATAAGGCCGCATTGGGATAGGGCGAGTTCATGAGGATGTAATCGAGGCTGTGGCACGCGGCGCAATTGGCTTCGACCTTGTCGAGGCCCGGCGCCTTTTTCAGCTCGACCGGCTTTTCATCCGCCAGAGCCGGCGCGCACAACGCGGCAGCGAAGAAGGCGATTGCAAGTCGTTTCATCGTTTCCTCCCTACTGCACGGTCAGCGCGACGCTATGGATGACGTTGTGATGATAGCCGGCCGGATTGTGCAGCAACGTCGCCGTCTGCGTCTGGCCGATGGCGTTGGTGGCGCGCGCCATTACCGTCACCTTGCCTTTGCCCTGCAGCGGATAGCTGAAGGTGCGGAAGGAATACTTGCCGAGATCCTCGCCAAGCGTGGCCGGCATCCAATTCTTGCCGCCGTCGGTCGAGATTTCGACGACGCGAATGCCGTAGCCGCCATCCCACGCCACACCGCCGACATTCGTCCCCGCCTTCACGACCGCGCCATCGGCGTGACTGGTGATGAGCGAGTTGATGACGATCTCGGTAATCGGCGTATTGGCCGCCGTTTCTTGCGTCGTGAACCGCGCGACAATGGGGAATTTGCCGAGCGGAAGCCGATAGGCCGGATTCATCCAGAACCCGCCTTGCGGTTTCGTCAGCGCATTGATCTTGACGACATGCTTCATCCAGTAGGTGCCGGTCCAGCCTGGCACGATCAGCCGCGCCGGCGCACCGTTGAAATGCGGCAGCGGCTGCCCGTTCATCTCGTAGGCGATGAGCGTCGTGTCTTCGATCGCCTTCCACGTCGGGATGCTCTTGATGAAGTCCGGAGTCTTGTCGAGCACCGGACCATCGGCGCCTTCGAAGGAGATCTCGATCGCTTCCTTCTTCAGCCCGGCCTTGTCGAGGAGGTCCTTCAGCCGCGCGCCCTTCCAGCGCGCGCAGCCCATGGCGCCATAGCCCCATTCGACGCCGGCCACATGCGGCTCGAACAGACCGCGACGGTTGCCGGAGCATTGATTGACCGCGACGAGTTCGGCGGCCGGCATCGCCTTCAATTCATCGAGCGTGATCTCGGCCTGCCCGTTGGCGCCCTCGCCACCGACGGACAATTTCCAGGTCTTGGCATCGATCTCCGGGATATCCGCCAGGTGATAGCGGACGAAGAACGCATCGTTCGGCGTGATTGCCGTGCGGAAATATTCGATCGGCGTTTCGTAGTTCGGCGGCCGGTAGCTGAGTTTGATCAGCGGCTTCTTGCCTGGCAGCGCCTCCAGTGTGGCGTTGTCGCGAACGCCCTGCGGCAATGTCCCCGGCAAACCTTTGATGGCGGCTTGTGCTCCGAGCCAGTTGGGAAATCCCGAGCCTACCAGGGCGGCACCGGCTCCTGCCGCCTCCAGCAAACGACGTCTGGTAATCATGTTTCCTCCCTGCCGCGCGCAGCGGCGTTCATCATCCGCGGTCATCACCGCAGCGATGGTCGAGAGGAAACGAATGAGCGGCTAAAATTATTCCAAAAAAATTTTGCAGCTATCCCGCGCAAGGCGGCGCCGCCGCGCGCGCTTCGCGCAAGCGCCGCTCAACGCTGCCGGGAATACCGTTGTGCCGCGTCTGCTGCTCTGCGGCATCGGCGACGATGGCAAAGCGCCATTCCGGCATGCCATGCGCGACCAGCTGATAGCCGATCCGCTCGACCGTCCATTGCCGTCGGCTGGTGCCGCCGGCAGACGGCATCGGCGCGTCGGCGGAAAAGGCGCGCAATTCCAGCCGGCAGCCGTGTGGCCCCTGATAATTTGCAACCAGCACAGACGCAGCCGGCAGACTTTCCACCGACAATCCCATCAGCTTGAGCCCGGCATCGTCGAGAACTGGAATCGCCGTCGCCGACGGCAATGCGGCCAGCGTGATCGCCACGGGCCCTTCATTCGGCGTGAAATAAGTCGGCTGTGGGCGCAGCGGGCCCTGCCAGGCGAGCGCCAGAAAGGCGACCGCCGCCAGCGCCGCGGCGATGCCCCAGCCGAAGATGCGCCGCGTCGCAAGCGAACGCGGAAGAACAAAGGCCGGCGCTTCGGCAGCATCGGCGGATTCGTCGACCGCCGCCTTGACCCGGGCGAGGGTCGCATGCGCACGGGCGAGATCACGGTCGGCCGCGATGCGCGTGGCGAGTGCAGCGCGCTCGGCCGGCCCCAGTTCGCCGTCGACCAGCGCGCTGATGCGCTCGAGTTCCTCGTCGGAGACCAGCTTATCCATGGCGTGATTTCATCGGCCGGACCGTACTTACCTCGATCGCCGCAAGCAGCGCGAGACGCGCCCGCGCAACACGGCTCATGACGGTTCCCGGCGGCACCCCAAGCAATTCTGCCGCTTCGGCGTAGCTGAACCCGGCAATGTCGATCAAGGCGATAATTTCGCGCTGCGCGGTGGGCAATGTCGCAAGCCCCTGCTCTACCGTGATCTTGGCGATGCGGTCATTGTCGTACGCCCACAGATCGATGCTCGTGACTGACGGCGGATTTGCCGCATGCGTGCGGCGCCGGCGCAACTCGTCAAGCGCTGCATTGCGCACGATGCGGAACATCCAGGCGCGATACGCAGCGGCGTCGTCCGGCACGCGCCCGGCGGATAAAGCCCGCGCCGCGGCTTCCTGCACGAGATCGCGCGCGGCATCGCCGTCGCCCATGATCGTGCGCGCGAATGCGAACAGGCGCTGGAGCAGGCCGGGCAAGGCGGCGTGCGGGTCGCGGCGCAAGGCGTCCTCCCTCGGACCTCTGGCGGGTCCGTGCGCTTACTATTCCGCCTCCGGCGGCAAATCGCAATTGTGGTGTGGCCGCGAAGCCCTTGTGGCTGAAAGGTGGAACACGATACATTGCGCGCGCGTTGGGATGTCCATGAAAGAAAGTTCGATGCGTGGAACATGGGTTGGGGCGGCTGTCGCGGCCGGGTTGATTCTGGCCGGATTTGCATCCGCGCCCGCCGAGGCTGCCAAGCGGCAGCGGTATTATACGCCGGCCCACACTGTGGTCGTCACGCGCGACGAGACCGGCCGCACACGCACCCGCATCGTGGTGACGCCGCGCTCGTTCCTCGACGGCGGGACCGAAGTCCTGCCCGGCGAGCGCAAATACAGCGACTACGTCACGCGGCCGTTCCAGACGCCGTTCGACGTGCTCGGCAAAGGTCCGGGCAAGGACAACTCGCAATTGCCGCTGCCGTACAATATGAATATCGGCGTCAACAGCGCCTGGTGATCGGCGTCGCCCGCACCGACGAAAAAGCGCGGCCCCGAGCCGCGCTTTTTGCTTTCAGACTTGAACAGCTGGCGATTACGCCGCCCGTTTTTCCATCTCGGCAATGATCGCGTCTCCCATTGCCGCCGTGCCGATGCTTTGCGAGCCTTTCGGCGCGATGTCGGCGGTGCGCAAACCCTTGTCGAGCGCGCCCGCGAT